>NZ_BQYI01000001.1:4662500-4962500 GCF_027923405.1 Paenibacillus sp. YYML68
CCTGCAGCCAAATCCCATGCGTTCAGACCAATCTCCCAGAAGCCGCTCAATCGACCGGCCGCTACATAAGCCATATGAAGCGCCGCTGAACCGGATGCGCGAATATTTCGAGCCTTCGGACTAAGCGCTTGAATACCCTTAAGATTGTGAGCCAAGGCATGGTCTCGATCTGCAGGAAACCCGGTTGCAATTAACGCCTCGCTGAGCTGCTTCTCACCCGAAACACGCATGGGCTTGCCCTTAAGGTAAGCACCCTTCCCCTTCTCGGCAACAAACATCTCGTCATGGACGGGATTATAGACAATACCCACGATCACCTCACCACGGTGTGCTAAGGCAATTGAAACCGAGAAGAAAGGAAAGCCGTGCACAAAGTTCGTTGTGCCATCCAGAGGATCGACGATCCACACATATTCGGCGTCGCTGATTTCTTCAAGCGCAGCTCTCGACGCTTCCGGACCTGGCTCTACACCTTCCTCTCCGAGTATGGAATGGGTAGGGAAGTGCGTATGAATGAGCTTGCGAATCATCATCTCGGCACCTTTATCCACTTCAGTGACAAGATCGTGCTGCGAATATTTAGTATGTAAGGTGCTGTAATCTCCCAGCTTACTCTGAATCCATTCTCCTGTCTTGGAGGCTGTGTTGATGGCAACGGCAGTGAAGCTCTTGCTGCCAACGGCGAACGTAGCATCTATATTGGACATCGTATCATCATCCTTTTGGATAATATATTTTCTCATTCATGATAAGGACTCTATGAGTAGTATAGAAAATATACGCAGCAATAGCTATGTCGTTTCGTCTAAAGTTATATATTTTGTGTGGCGCTCATGACAAAAGGAAAAAACCACTCGCACGCATAAATCGCGCAAGTGGTTCGACATCCCTGCTATATCATGCTATACCCCTACGATGTGATAGCCGTTATCGACGTAAATCACTTCCCCTGTAATGCCGCGGGAGAGCGGGCTCATGAGGAACAAAGCTGTATCTCCAACCTCAGCTGCCTCCGTCGTCCGACGCAGAGGAGCCTTCTCCTCCACCGTGCGAAGGATGGAATTGAAGTCCTTAATTCCTTTCGCAGCCAATGTCCGAATTGGACCAGCCGAGATCGCGTTCACGCGAATGTTGTATTGCCCGAGGTCGTTCGCCAAATAACGGACGCTCGCTTCAAGCGCAGCCTTGGCGACACCCATGACGTTATAATTTTTCATCGCACGCTCGGCACCGAGGTAGGTCATCGTCATGATGCTGCCACCTTCCGTCATCAGCGGGTACAGCTTCTGAGCGACAGCGACCAGCGAGTATGCGCTGATGTCATGCGCCAATGCGAAGCCTTCGCGCGACGTATCGACGAACAAGCCCTCTAGCTCCTCCGTCTTCGCAAAAGCGATGCTATGCACGAGTCCGTGCAGGACGCCAAAGCGTTCACGCAGTGATTCGGCAAGCTTGTCCAGATCGGCATCATCCGTGACGTTGCACGGCATCACCGAGGCATTCGGAATCGTATCGGCCAGCTTCTTCACACGTTCTTCCACACGCTCATTCTCATAAGTAAACACCAGGTTCGCGCCTTGCGCCGCCAGCGACTGAGCAATCGCCCATGCAATGCTTCGGTCGTTCGCTACACCCATGATGACGATATTCTTACCTGCAACCAAGCTCATTCTTCTTCGTTCCCCTCTCATTGCCCGATGTAGCACGGACACTTTATCCCTATCAACTTACTTCAAATTGGTTCATATTTCAAGAGAGCTTTTTGTCGAACAGTAGCAGCACACACGGCCAAACAAATATGATCAAAGCTCAAAGGACGCTTGCGAACGGATCGATACGCCTTCCTCGCCCCGAAGTGCCTCCATAAGCTTCACCAGTGCATCATCCTTCATCTTCGCCTCCAGCATAATGTCCAGTCGCGGCGTCGATGGCGCAATAGCCCGGAGGAAGGCCATCAACGGAGGAAGCTCGATATAATCGGCATGCCCGCGCGGATCCTTCTCACTCTTCGGACTCGAGACATGAATCTTGGGCGGCAGCGCCGCTGGCTCTGAACCACTGTCCTGCTCCGCCTGCCTACAGCAGCCCTCCCAGGTGCGCTGAATACGCGGCCATAGCTCATCGGCTGACTGTGCACTAGGATTGACAGCATCATGATGAATGTCGAGCACCATAGGTACACCGACCTCCTCCGCAATCTCCAGCGTCTCCAGTGCATTGAACGTCTTGTCGTCGTTCTCTAGCGTAATTCTTTCGCGAATCCGCTCAGACAGGGACTGAAAGTTGCGGATGAATCTGGCGCGAGCTGTCTCCTTGTTGCCGTACGTGCCTCCGACGTGTATGTTGCACTTGGCCGACTTATCAAGTCCCATGGCCTCCAGCATCCGAACATGACGTTCGAGATCGGCGCGCGAATGCTTCAATACTTCTTCCCTTGGCGTACTGAGAACGGTGAAATGATCCGGATGAAAGCTGATACGCATCCGATGAGACTTCGCATACTGCCCCAGCTCCGCAAAAGCATCGGACAGGCGCTCAATCGGGTCCCAGTCTCCGAGACCGTCGTGACCGAGCAGGGGGATCAGCTTGGACGAGCAACGATACATCTCAATGTCATGAGCACGATTGTGCTTCAGCAGCCTGAGCGTGTTGGCGATGTTCTCAGCAGATATACGCTCCAGCTTGCGAAGAGCCGCTTCTTGATCTCCCAGCTTGGAGAAGGTGGCATAGGTCATGGTTTTGGACGGGGACGCATTCTTCACGACGACGGACATCGCGACGTATCCGAGACGAACGAGCATAAGCATTCACACTCCCGGTATATAGTGATTGCCCTTAGCTTAACCAACCTTGGACGTAAGGATAAGCTACGAACAAGCGAATAAGCGAAAACACAAAAACGCCCCCTCCTCCAAGCAAGCTTGGCAAGGGGACGCATTCGTCCGTTCGATCGGTACAGCGGATGTGGCCTGGCTACGGCTACTCTCTTTCGCCGAAAAACATCTCATGAGCCAGCGCTGTCTGTATACGCGCTTCTTCGTCGGTGAGCTTGCGCACGAGCTCCATCTCGACCTGGGTCACTTCCTCGCCTTGAAAGTTAATCTCAGCGATCGAGGCGACGATCTTGACAATGGCGATCGCCTGATTGTCAGGCGTGTACGCAACGACCTTCTGTCCGGTTGGGAACACACGGAAGCCTTGCTTCACCATTTTGCCACGGCCGTACTCCAGCAGCTCATACAGCTCCTGCTCCGACTTAAACTTGCACACTGAATTGAACTCGGTTGAAAATCCCATAGCCTTCGCTCCCTTGGCCTGTATTCACGACTTAAGCATAACGGAGTGCTCCCGCTGAATGCAAGCTGGAGGCCGACGGGAGCACGAGCTTCGTCCGCTCACTAGGCGTCAAATGAATACTGCAGCTGCTGCTTCGCCTGATGACGTTCCAGTGCGAGCTGGATCAGCTCATCGAGCAGTTGGGCATAAGGCTTGCCGCTCTCCTTCCAGAGCAGCGGATACATGCTGAACGGCGTAAAGCCGGGCATCGTATTGATCTCGTTGATGAATACGGCACCGTCCTCCTTGCGCAGGAAGAAATCAAGACGCGACAGACCAGAGCCGTCTACGGCCATGTAAGCACGAATCGCCAGATCACGAATGAGCTCAGCCGTCTCCTGCGGAAGGTCGGCCGGAATAATCATCGTTGACTTGCCATCTACATATTTCGCCTTGTAATCGTAAAATTCGTTCGACGATACGATTTCGCCGACTACAGATGCTACTGGCTCATCGTTGCCGAGCACAGCAACCTCAACCTCGCGAGCGTTGATGTTCTCCTCGACAATGATTTTACGGTCATACTGGAATGCAAGATTGATCGCCTCAAGCAGCTCCTCGCGACTGCGCGCCTTGCTGATGCCGACGCTCGAACCGAGATTAGCCGGCTTCACGAAGCAAGGATACCCGATCGATACCTCGATCTCCATCAGGAAGAACGCATGATCCTTCTGCCATTGCGCTTTGGTGAAGTGACGGAATACGCACTGCGGCAAGCCCTCCTGGGCAAATACACGCTTCATCATCACTTTATCCATGCCGACTGCCGAGGCAAGAACACCTGCTCCGACATATGCGATATTCGCCATCTCCAGCAGTCCCTGAATGGTACCATCCTCGCCGTACGTACCGTGGAGGAGTGGGAACACGACGTCAAATGCAGTATCAGTCGCTAACGCTTCTGCTGCACCCCCTGATGTGCTGGACTGTAGGGCGTTGAAGATCGGCTTCAGAACAGCAGTGCCGCTATGCGCTGCGTTCTGCTCGAAGGTGAGCGACTGCACCGAATCGACCGGAGCAGACAGGGCCGGACCCGAGCGCCATTCGCCCTCCTTCGTTATGTAAATAGGCGTTACTTCATATTTAGATAGATCGAACGCTTTAATGACAGCAAGCGCCGTCTGAAGGGAGACCTCATGCTCCCCTGATTTTCCGCCGTAAATTAAGCCTACACGTATTATGTCGTTCATAGAAACCTCCGGTTCGTATCTGTTAAGTATGTAGTGAGAAGCAGGGGAACAAGCATATGAAAGAAAACAAATGATCAAGCGCATGATGAAACGATGAAAGGCGAAGCCTAACATCGTCACACAAGTCAGTTCATGAAGCAACAGCCATGCTGGTTCGAGACTGTATGTATAACGAGCATGCTCGGGGCTGCAGCTTAGAAGGTATCCACGATATGCACGAACCGATAGCGGGTACGATCGGTCCACGCCGGGGAGTCGGTATAGCTCCAATACCGGTGCTTGCTGCTTACCGTATGTGCATTGACAAGAGGCATGCCGTTCGCATCCTTCGCTGTCACGATCGTGCTGTGCTGGTACCGGCCGCTCCCGTCCCAGTCATAGCTGATCACATCACCGATATCGAGCTGACCGGGCTCTGCCACCTCTTCACCCCGTAGTCCGCTGCGGCTGCCAAGCAGATACATCGGCAGGCTGTGGGCGACGGCCCAGCTGAAGCTCCATAGCTCCTGGGAGCCCGTACGGCCTTGATACCACCAGCCCGAATCTCTTTTACCAGTATAGTTCATCGGTGCACCGCCTGCAAAGAGGCACTGAGACACATAATTGGTGCAATCGACATCGAAGCTCAAGTAAGCCGGATTGCCACGGTCCCACCACAAATCGGCATACGTTGCGGCAGCTGTACGGTTATACTGCACTCGAGCAGAGCTTCCGTCTTGGGGATCGCGTAGCAGTTTTCGATTCAGGAAAGGAATAGAATGCGAGCGTACTGTTCCCGAAACATGCATGTCCGTGAGTACCTCTTGGCCTATACCGCTGACGACAGGAACGCTACGGAATGCATGCTCGGCATCAAGGGAAACGATCTTGCCTATCGTCCACTCGCCGTCCTCCTGCTGCAGCGTAATGCGTTCTCGCTCGATCCGGTATTCCTCCAGCTCATCGGCCGAACCAATACGGCCGCAAGCGTGACGCTTTAATGTAATATCAGCTACAGCCCGATCGGTATGCTCGTAGATCACGTCAAGGATGAGTCGTGTTTCACACTTCAGCGGAGAGAACGCACGTTCTTGTTGCGTGTCGGCCCGCCGGGCGAGCAGCAGCGTTTGCCGGTTCAAGAACGACGTATCGCTAACGAGCGGCTGAATCGGCTCGACCGAGCAATTGAGCTCCATCTGATTGCGCTGATGCACATATTCACTTAACAACGTTTTCCAGGTCATGGTCCATACCCCTTCCCTACGTCATTTCTCATTGTATGCACGGCTAATTGTAAACATGTTGTGTACAAGTCCGTGATCGTGACAACGTAATTCCATCTTCAGGAGGAACTGAGATGCTTAATCATGATCCATATTCGATCCATCGAGAGCTGCAGACATCAAGCCACACGTATCGCTACTGCAGCCTGCCGTCGGCATGGGCGTGCTGCCGCTGCAGTTCGTGGACGGTCAGAGCTGGCAGTCGCTCGGCATAACCGGCCGCGAGACATTCGACCTGACAGGCCTCTCGAACGACATCAAGCCCGGCGAGCATATGATCGTCAACGTCACACGCGAGGACGGAACGACGTTCAGCTTCGAGACAGCCGTCCGGCTGGACAGCTACGTCGACGTCGACTATTATCGGAACGGCGGTATTCTGCAGACGGTACTCCGACAGTTTATGACCTAGGCTTACGTATATATAAAACGGCCCGCACCTCGTATGAGAGGTGCGGGCCGTTCTGCTGCGCCCTCCTCGGACGCGCTATGGCGGTGCTCAAGCTGCTACTTCAGCATCTTGCCCATGCGCCGCGCCGCCTCCATGAGGCTCGGCGCATGCTCCTTCATCAGCTCGACCGTCAATCGGTTCGACGGTCCGGATACAGCGAGCGCGGCAGCAAGCCGCTGCCTGCGGTCGAAGATCGGCGCGGATACAGCCGCCGCGCCGGGCTCGCGCTCCTCGACGCTCGTCGCATAGCCGAGCGTCCGCACCTCTTCGAGCTGCTGCAGGTACGCATCATTGGCCGCGAAGCCGGGCCAATCGGGATGTCGCAGCAGCGCATCGCGGTCGCCTGGGTCAGCGAAGGCGACCAGAATTTTGCTCGAGGCGCCGACGTAGAGCGGCAGCCTGGCGCCAAGAGGAGCAACCCGGCGAATCGCCTGGTTGCTCTGCACCGCCTGCACGCGGACGCGCTCGAGTCCGTCGCGTATGTACAGACTGACCGTCTCGCCCAGCAGGTCACGAAGCCGCTCCATCTCCGGCAGCAGCAGAATGGCCGGGTCATCGCTATGCGTGAGATTCGCGGACAGCTCCCAGATGCTGAAGCCGAGACGGTACCGCTCCGACGCCGGGTCGCGAATGATGAAGCCCTTCGCCTCCAGCGAAGCGAGCAGCCGATGCACCGTGCTCTTATGGAGGGCGACTCGCTCCGAGATCTCGGTTAGGCTGAGCTGCTCCGATTGTGTGAAGCATAGCAATATATCTAAGGCGCGTTCGACCGCGCGTACCGTCAGCTTGCCATCTTCCATGCCGCTCCACTCCCACTCTCCGAAAATAGGTTTCACCAGTTGAAATCTATTATACTCCAATCATAGTTACTTTCATATCATGAAATAACAAGCTGGATACTTGACCCAAACTGTTACAAACAGATTACATCTTGTTTACATTTGTCGAGATTCGTTGACGCTCGCTTCAACGGCGGCTTACTATAAATATATAAGCATCACTTGTGAGATTGATCCCTTGTCGTTCGCAGCCCCCAGACATTCTAGCTTAGGAGGGATACCGTTGAAAACAGATTCTGTAACAACTACGCCTATTCATACAGGAAGCATTGAAATCGCTTCCAAACAAACCTTGAGCTTACGTCGGCGCAAGGGCTGGCTCATCGCCCTGCTATCCGCCGGACTACTGCTGCTCAGTCTCGCGCTGTCATTCCACGCCTACGTCGCTTGGACACTTGCCCGTCCTCATATAGATCCACTGCAATCGAATCCCACTGCCGCATTCGGCGCCTTCTATGAAGACGTCACCTTCCCGAGCCAGGACGGAGATACTGCACTGTCGGGCTGGTACATTCCAGCTATTCCAGCTGCCGATCCTTCTTCCGGCGCGATATCAAGCCGTCAGACCGTCGTCTTCTCCCACGGCTATGGCGGCAACCGCGAGGAAATATGGGTGCCGATCTATGATCTGGCTCAAGCGGCCCATCGCGAGGGCTACAACGTACTCATGTTCGACTACGGCTACGTACAGCCGCAATGGAACGTAACCGGCGGCGTGCGCGAATCGCAGGAGCTACTCGGTGCGGTGCAATATGCGAAGGAACGCGGCGCGGAGCAAGTCTATGTATGGGGCTTCTCGATGGGAGCCGGTACAGCACTGCAAGCGGCGCTGCAGACGGAGGATATCGATGGGATGATTCTGGACAGCACGTTCGTGCTGGAGCCTGATACGCTTTATCATAACATGAAGCAGGCGGCCAATCTACCCAGATTCTCCCAACCGCTGGTGCACATGTTCTTCCCAATCGTGAACGGCGTCAGCCTTAATCAAATACCTTATCGCAAGGTGAAATCGACCGCTTACCCGATCCCGATTCTGTTCATCCACGGCAAGCAGGACGCCCGTGCGCCATATGAGCTGGTCGAGGGCATATTCGCCGAGCAGAAGGTAACTTCCGGCTCGGGGCTGTGGCTGCTCGAGGATGACGGTCATGAGCTCATCTACCGTGCGCATAAGCGTACGTATTTGCAAATGACGACAGGCTTTCTCCGCACACTGACTGGCGGGTCTGCAGCTCAGACTGCCACAGCCAGCACACACTAGCATACGTCCTTCAGTCTTTTTTATCACATATCACCCAAGCCTCTCCGAATACAATGACGCTGTGAGCATCAGGGTCGATCAGCCGACTATAGCTGGACACCATTCGGGGAGGAATGACCGCATGCTATTTGTATATGGAACGATGATGCCTATGCGTATATTGGAGGAAATTCGTTTTTGGAAAATGCAAGAAAGAGAGCACACCGTCGTCATCCGCGAGCTCGTGCCGAATCTCGAGCCGGAATATGTGAAGCTGCTTGAGCAATGGGAGGGCGTCTTCGCCAAGACGGAGGCGGACGCTGGACGCTGGATCGAGGCGGTCATTCGCTCAGGTGTAGCCGTAACCCCGCACATAATGGCGAAAGTGAACGAGCTGCTGCAGTACTCCACCTTGCAATCGCAGTCATTCATTCAGCAGCTGTTCCTCATGCTTGACAAAAGCGCCCCGATCCAAGCTAGCCCTGTTATCCGGGCCGTGATGCTGCACATCATCCGCGAGTCCGAATATTTCCTCGGGGTGCTGTCAGCCGTGCAAGGAGCGGCAGCGATCGGCGGTCCGCGAGCGATCGACCCGATGTATCCACAGCCGCATTCACCTGCATCAGCAGCTTCCACATCGGCATCTGTATCTACTCCTACTCCTACATATGCTTCCACACTTTCCACCACACCTGCTCACGCACCTCATCCCATAGCTGCATACACTTCCTTGTCCCTACAGACTGCCGCCCCCGAGACAAGACCTGAGGCCAAGCTAGCCTATCTCCATCATATTGAACGCAGCGAGGAGACTGTACCGGTCGAGCCGTATACGGCGACGAACGAAGGAACCTGGTCAGGCAGCATACGTCCAGGGGCGCCTGTCAAGCCAGTGCCCATCGGTGGGCATAAGCTTCCTCCATTGCCCTACAGCTACGAAGCACTCGAGCCTCATATCGATGCTGAGACGATGCGACTGCATCACGACAAGCACCATCAGTCGTATGTTGACGGGCTGAATCAAGCGGAGAAGCAGCTCGCGAAGACACGTGAGACCGGCGACTACGACTTGATCAAGCATTGGGAGCGGGAGATCGCCTTCAATGGTGCGGGGCATTACTTGCACACGATTTTCTGGAATGTGATGAAGCCGGGGGGCGGAGGCAAGGCAACCGGACCGATCGCAGCGGAGATCAAGAGGTCGTTCGGCAGCTTCGAGGCGTTCCAGAAGCACTTCAGTGCGGCGGCCGAGAAGGTAGAAGGCAGCGGCTGGGCGATACTCGTCTGGAGCCCGCGCAGCCATCGTCTTGAGATTCTTCAGGCAGAGAAGCATCAGAACTTATCGCAATGGGACGTCATCCCGCTGCTCGTGCTCGACGTGTGGGAGCATAGCTATTACTTGAAATACAAGAATCAGCGGGCGAAATATATCGAGGCATGGTGGAACACGATCAACTGGGACCATGTCAACGAGCGGTTCGCTGCGGCTCAGCAGCTGATGTGGCTGCCTTACTAGTTAAAAGCAACAGGGATGACCGCCCTTCATGGCGTCATCCCTGTTCTGTAATTCTATATAAGCCTAATCCTTAATGAGCGATAAGAACTCTGCTCTTGCTGCCGCATCGGTTCGGAATATACCTCGTACCGCGGAGCTCACCGTCTTGCTGCCCGGCTTCTTCACGCCGCGGGCGCACATGCATAGATGCTCGCCGTCGACGACGACCATACAGCCGTGCGGCTGCAGCACCTCCATCATAATGTCGGCGATCTCCGAGGTGATGCGCTCCTGCACCTGCAGCCTTCTCGTCACCGCCTCTACGAGACGAGCGAATTTGCTCAGACCAGCGATCTTGCCGCTCGGGATGTAGCCAATATGCACCTTGCCAAAGAATGGCGCCATATGATGCTCGCACTGACTGTAATAGACGATATCCTTGACAATAACAAGCTCCTCATGCTTCTCGTCGAAGGCGACGCCGAGTATCTCGTTCATATCGGCATCATAGCCTGCGAATATCTCCTCGTACATCCGAGTGACGCGCGCCGGCGTATCGACGAGTCCCTCGCGGTCGACGTCCTCACCGATCAGACGCAATATTTCCCGAACATGATGCTCAATCTGCTCTCGATTCTCTATAACCCGGTTATTCCGGTACTCCTTAGCCGGCATCCCTGCTCCTCCTTCTCGTTCGCTGTCAGCACCTGCAAGGCTCAAGGAAGAATTGCGTGCCGACTCACGAGCCAAGCACCCTCATCCGCAGCCTGCAAGCTATGGACGAAACTTCTGGTTCTTCATCATCTGCTGCATCTTCTGCATCTGCTTCTTATCCAGGTTGTACCCCATCTGCTTGGCCATCTGCTGCAGCATCGCCGGGTCGCTCTGCATCTTCTCCAGCTGCTTGCGCAAATACGCTACTCCGATGAAAAATCCGGCAGCTCCGCCGGCAATTAAAGCAACAATAGCCGTAATCGCATACCACATGAGCCTTCACACCTCTTTAGCCGTTATCATATGTTCATTCCTTGATCATACCATGTCCGATATCTGCGCACAACTTGACGCCCTTAACGCGAAGGCTGCGCTTGGCCGACACTCTCCAGCACGATTACATAAGCACACTGTCAATGAACAGCGTATTATGCTTCGCCAGATCAATCTCCTTCACCTCGAGCTGATTGTCGATACTCTTGACGATGCGGACAATCGGCCTGCCAGGCAAGCCGCGATGCTGACCAACGACAACACCTGTCTCCTTCGACGACAGCCTGACCGAAGCCCCAGTCGGATAGACGGATACGGTTCGTAAAAATTGGACGACCGCGTTATGGTCGAGCTTCGTGCCGGCGAGCGCCGTCATCTTCTCGCATGCCTCATGCGGAAGCAGACGCCGTCCCCCCGACAAGTCGCTTAGCATGTTATCGTAGGTGTTTGCGACTGCGACAATTTTGGCATAGAGATGAATCTCATCTCCACCCAACCCACGCGGCTGTCCCAAGCCATCCATCGTCTCATGATGCTGGAACGCAACATGCGCAATCAACAGGTTCATCTCGCGCTTATGCTTCAGCACCTCGAAGCCACGCCATGCATGATGACGACGTGGGTCCCCGCATTGATCGTCTGTAATCTGCTCCAGCTTCCCCACATCGTGCAGCAGCGCGCCGATGGCGAGCTCCCGCAGCTGCGGCTCGGAGAGCCCGAGGTTAATGCCGATCAGCACGGACATCATGCAGACGTTAATCGCATGCAAGTAGCTGGCGTTATCCGTCGTACGAATATCCGTCAGCTGCACCAGCACTTCCTGGTTGGACATGATCTCCTTCAGCAGATCGTCCACACCCTTGTACAGCACCTTCGTATTGAATTCTTTGCCTGAGCGGATCGAGTTGAACGTCTCCCCCATCTGCTTCATAACCGCGCGCTTCGTCTCCTCCGAGATGACCTCGGGAATTTCCACATCCTCGAACTGCTCGTCCTGAATGTAGATCATCGTGACGCCGATCCGCCTCATCGTGTTGATCATATAGACGGTGAGCTGTACGCCTTCTGCAAGCAGCACCTGCCCATTTGCGGAGAAAATCGTTCGACCCAAATATTGTCCCGGCTCCACGTTATCTACATGTACATACCTCATCAGGCTTCTCCTCCCGCAGCATGACCTTCCAGCCTTAACAAAAAGGTCTTCACCTCAAGACCTCCGCCGTAGCCGACCATACCGCCTCCAGCTCCGATTACACGGTGACATGGCACTATGATCGGTACCGGATTGCGGTTATTGGCTCCACCTACCGCACGTACAGCCTTCGGCGCTCCAAGTCGCTCGGCTATATCCTTGTACGCACATACAGTACCGAACGGCACCGTCCGCAATGCGTCCCATACACTCAGTTGAAAGGAGGTACCCCTCAGCTCAAGCGGGGTGGTGAACCGGTCCAGCTGTCCTGCAAAATACGCCTCCAGCTCTTCCCGTGCTTGTCCCGCGCTTCCGGCGTCAGGCTCCCAGCAGCTTGTGCCGAACCAGCGCTTCGACCAAGCCTCGAGCGTTAACCGATTCGATTCGAACGGCCCGAAGTCGATCTGGCACAGCGCCCCGGACGGACTTATGCCGAGCGTCAGCGTCCCGATCGGAGACGACAGCTCCTCATACCGAATGATGTCCACCCGTATTCCCCCTATCGTTCCCGTCCTTGTCAGCCTCGTCCATCTCACCCAGACGAACAAGCGCCTTCTTCAGCTCTCGACGTAACGCTTCATCCGTCTCGCGTCGCAACGCCTCACGCAGCGCCCCCTTGGCAGCGTCCCCGCCGATCTGCCCGAGCGACCACGCGGCCGAGCCGCGAATCTCGGGGCGCTCGTCCGTCTTCAATAGCCGCACGAGGTCCGGTACGCTGTCCACATCGCGGAAATTGCCTAGTGCCAGCACCGCATTGCGCTGAATCGGCTTCTTCCCGCGCCAGGCGGCCGCGCTAGAGCCGAATCGCTCCTTGAACTCGCGATTCGTCATCTGAAGCAGCGGTCTGAGCAGCGGCTTCACCAGCTCCGGATCAGGCGTCAGCTCGGGATGGTGGTCCGCATGAATTCCTTTATTCTTGGGACAGACGATCTGGCACGTATCGCAGCCGTACAGTCGGTTGCCAATCTTCCGCTTCAGCTCGTCGTCCTCGATCATTCCCTTCGTCTGCGTCACATACGAGATGCACCGCTGCGCATTGAGCTGTCCGTGACCGACGAGGGCGGACGTCGGGCATGCATCGATGCAGATGGTGCAATCTCCGCAGCTATCGAGGACAGGCGTATCCGGTGAGAACGGAATATTCGTCACCAGCTCGCCCAAGTATACCCAGGAGCCCCACTCGGGGGTAATAACCGAGCAATTGCGGCCAACCCATCCGATGCCCGCCCGCTCAGCAACCGCCCGATCGACCAGCACGCCAGTATCGACCATACTCACGATGAGCGCCTCCGGCACACGTGTCTTGAGCCAGTCCTCCACCCGCTTCAATCGATCGCGCAGCACATGATGATAATCTTGCCCCCACGCCGAACGGGATAGCATCCCCCTGTACGCACCGGGCTCCGACCGTGGCGGCGACTTCAGCTTCGACGGATAGGCGACCGCTATCGATATAATGGAGCGGGCTGTAGCAAGCGTCAGTGAAGGGTCTGTACGCTTATCCAGATCCGGCTCCTCGAAGCCGGACTCGTAACCCTTCTGCCTGTGCCTTACGAGCACATCCTTCAGCTGGCTGAACGGCTCCGCACTGGCGAAGCCGAGCTTATCGACGCCAAGGCTGAACGCCTGTGCCCTCAGCTCCTCCTTCAGCAGCAGCCAGGCTGCCTCACTCGTCTCGAGCATGCTGTTCATAAGCTCCTCCAATGCTTCGGCGGCCACACGATATACTCCACCCTGCCTTGAACGAGATCAGCCGGTATAGAGCCGAAGCTGCGGCTATCCTTGCTGGCGTAGGCTTTGCGATTGTCCCCCATAATGAAGAGATGTTCAGGGGCAACAAGCAGAGGCTCCATACGCCCCTCCAATATAGGGGAATCCGTATACGGCTCGACCGCCGGCTTTCCATTAATAAGAAGTATGCCTTTACGTATATGCACTTCATCACCTGCAACGGCGACAACCCGCTTGACGATATATGGGAACGACAGCTCGCTGTCTTCGCCTATCGGCTTGCGAAGGACAACGATCTCGCCCCGCTGCGTCTTGCCGACATATCGCGCCGCCAGCTTATTCACGAGCACCCATTGGCCGTCCTTAAGCGTCGGCTCCATCGAGATGCCCTTCACCGCGTATAACTGAAAGCCGTACTGATAGACGAGTACGGCGATGATGCATGAAACGAGCAGCAGTGTGAAGCTTCCTCTAAGCCGTCTGTTCCATATATGGTGTTTATTATGCTCCGTCGCTGCTGTTGTCATCGGGGTCTTGGGCTTTTTTACAGGAAAGAGTCTCATCCGATCCCTCCGTCTGAACGCTCGAATCCAGCCACAGCTGATAATAATGCTTCACCAGATCATCCTGCAGTGGAGGCTTCCCCTCTCGTACCCGCTGCAGCAGCTTCGACAAGCCTTGCTTCACCTTGACATGGACGACCTCTGAGTAATGGTACAACAGCTTATGTCTCTCGTACTCCTCCTGGTCGACGACGTGAATATCGCCAGCGGGCATTCGAATAACGTCCAGATCATAATCAATATACGTAATGACGCGACCGTTCACGTAGGGGGGAGAAGCAATATTACAATAGTAGCGGACTCCCTGCTCCTCCATGAGCGCGACGATATTAAACCATTCACCGGGGATGAAGAACGATACGCCGGGAACCCGGCTCACCCACTCCTTACCGTCGGCCTCCACAATCTTCGTCTGACTATTAATGAATACAAGCATCGCTTGCTCCGCATGCGAAGCATCGAGAAGACGGTCCGGCACACGCCAGTTTTCCAGCCACATCCGATGCAGATGCCCGTCATGCTTAAAACTTTTGATAATATAGGATGTGAAAGCTTCCATGAGGACCAGACCCTTCTGCTTCGGTATCGGACAAGCTCGACTGTCAGCCTAAGCCCATGCGCCAGCTCTTCCCTCTAGCATAAACGTATGGGGGACCGCTTTCAAGGGAAACACAACGCTGCACGCAAAAAAAGCACAACCGTGAAGCCAGGGCCTCCGGTTATGCTTATATAAGCGATGTTAGGCGAGAATGCCGCTAGCCTGCGACAATACTCAGACGGTGAGCCGCTCGGGAGAAATCGTCCGGCTGGTAGCCAGCCTTCTCATAGACAGGCAGTACCACTTCGTTATGCGTATCGACCGTTACCATGATCCTGTGCACCTTACGACCGACAAACCGCTGACGCAGCGCTTCGATCAACGCTTGTCCAATACCGCGGCGCTGGTGATCCTGACCGACAGCGATCCGGTAGAAATACGCCTTCTCCTTATCGATCGTACCGACGACGACGCCGACGATCTCCTCATTCTCCTCAGCTACGAGAATCAGCTCGCTATCCCAAGCCAGCTGTCTGCCGAAGGCCTTCATCGTTTCTGTATAACACTCGTCACACAACACATTTTGAAGCAGGTTCGTCACGGCCACCGAATCAGACAATTGAAAAGAACGCACTTGATACGAGGTTACAAGCATGCTGCACTCTCCCTACCGCTCTATAGAGTAATTCCATAATCAATAAGCCCTACCCGGGCCTTCTAATGACCACTCAACTTCACATTATAGTAAAATACGACAAATATCGCGAAATTCCTGCTTATACGGCGAAAAAAAGAAGATTATTTTAATTTTATTTTAATTTTCTCGAGAAAGCGCTTTATATTAAGCGTTTTCATAAGAGCTTCGTATAAAAGCTGATACACACTGTCATTTCTACAGCCTGCGAGAATGCTGCCGCACTCTCCGCCTTTGGCGGCTTCGAGTACGGCGAGACTACTTCTCCGCCGTCCATTCTACCGGCAGCGTGAATGTAAATACCGCTCCTTCTCCCGGCTTGCTCGCCACATCGATTGCACCTCCATGGATCGTGACGATCTCCTTAACGATTGCAAGACCAAGTCCGGAGCCGTCCTGCTTGCCCATCGCTCTCACCGACCCCTTCACGAATCGGTCGAACACATAAGGGAGCACCGACGGATCGATGCCTGTACCGGTGTCGGCAATGCTGATTTCCAGTAAGGAGCTGGCGGCGTCATTCCCATTCGTCCTGAATTGAGCACTGATGGTGATCGCTCCCCCAGCTAAAGTATGCTTAAGCGCATTATGAATGAGATTGCCCATCACCTGCTCGAAGCGGAACGGATCAATCGTAACAACCGGAACACCTGGCTGCTCTCTAGCTTCAGGGGGCTGCAGCACGTAGCTCAGCTGCTTCGCTTCTACCTCCAGACGGAACTTCTCCATATGCTTCGCCAATAAGTCTGACACTGTCACACTCGTATAATAGAACGAGGCTTGACCCGACTCCAGCTTCGACAGATCGAACAAATCTTGTACGAGCCGACTCACAAGCACGGACTTATCGTAGAGTAGCTGCTGACAGCTTCGGTCATCCGATCGGACCACACCGTCAAGCATCGCCTTCAAGTACCCCTGGATCGAGGTCATCGGCGTCCCCAGCTCATGTGAGATATTGGCGAGTAGGCGCTGCCTCGACAGCTCCGCCTGCTTCAGCTGCTCGTTCGCCTCCAGCAGCCGATCGTTGCTCCATTCCAGCTCCTGCGTGCGCTCCTTGATGCGGTCCTCCAGCGACGTATTCAATGTCTGTAGCTCGACGGACAAGCTCTCCACCTTATAGTAAGCCTTGGAGAATTTAAGCGCTACGATCAGCGTCTGTACGAAAATAAAAAACATAACGCCGTACGGAGCGAAGTCGATTGAATCAAACCATAAGTTGTAATATAAGATGTCGTTCAATACAGCTGCAAACATGACTAGAGACGCAATGCCATTCAGGAACGCCCCATCCCTGCGACGATATGCGGCCATACCGAACACGTAGATGATATACAAGAAGACGACGATGCTGTACACCTGAAACGGCTGCATCGTATATGTAAATAAGATTGCTGGTACGGACCATACAATTGCGGTGAACGCCGTTCCGATAACCAGCATAACACGCAATAGCACCGCATGAACCTCCTGCGGGTACAGCCTGCGAACGAACAGCAGGAAGATCGGAATACCTGCATAGGGGGCCATATACTCCACCTTAACCGCGAGCTCCCACGGAAGCTCGGGAAAAAACCGGACAAGCAGCGTATCTCCAAGCAGCAAGGAGCGGAACGCCAGCAAGGTGGAAACAAGTCCAATCAATAGACTCAGCCGATCAAGCTTGCGAAGAGCGAACAGCGCAAGATGATACAACCCCAGTGTGAGCAGCACGATGGCAATCAGCAGCTGTGAAGTCATGCGACGCTCACGCATATGCGTGATTTCCTCTGAGCCTCCAACGTACAGCTTGCTCCATAGCCCGCCCTTGCGCTGCACATAATTGGATACTTGGAGCACAAGCTCGTTATCCCCTTCGACAGGCTCGAAGTAGACAACCTTGGCATAAGTGCGCGGAGTCATCTCCTCCCGACTCGTACCAACGATGCCGTTCTCCGTCTCAAGTCGTCCGTTAATCCACAGCCTGTACGCTGTTGCTGCTCCCGGTATGTAGAGTGCCTTCACCGCCAGAGAGTCGCTCCCGTCGAAGCGGACGAGCAGGCGATACGTGGCATGTCCCTGTCTGTCCGGCGCTGTAGCCTCGCTGCCATCGAGCCCCCACACATGGGGCAGCATTACCTTCGACGCCTGAGCCTGGTTGTCTATGAATTGCCCCGGCTCCAGCAGCTGGTCCCAATACAGCTCCCACGGTCCGAGCAGCTCGATAATCGACTCTCCTGCTGCTACGACCTGATCGCCAGTAGCTAATAGATGTCGCTGATCCCCTACGTTCGCAGCCGCAGTGCCCGGCCATGCCAGTAGCACCAGAAGAACGAGGCATAGAAGTCGTAATGTAACTGTAGATCGGATATTCATGGGATGATGGTATCCCTTCTTATTCTCAATATATAGGATTGCTTCCCTATTATACCCTACCCTTGATGTCACCTTCAAAAAAATATCGCTTCATACCTATAATGGTATGAAGCGATTGAATGGTTCGATCAAATGATACTTAGCCTGTACATAATTCGGATTACCGTCTTTCAGGTAATCGACTCAGCACCGTCACAGCTTGCGCACGTGTCGCGATGCCTTGCGGGTCGAAGCTCCCGTCCGGATGCCCTTCCAGCAGCAGGGCGGCCGAGGCGGCAAGGACAGCTTCGCGGGCCCATTCACTAATAGTGGACGTATCCCCGAATGCTGTAGCCGGCTTCTGCTGCCGCTCCAGCTTCAAGCCCAGCTTGTTCACTGCGTTCACCAGCATGACCGCCATCTGCTCGCGCGTAATCGGAGCATCGGGTGCGAACTGACCGTCGCTGACACCGCTGACAATACCCGCTTCATAAGCGGCTCCTACCGCTTCATGGAACCAGGCTCCGTCAGGCACGTCGCGGAACGGAGCTGCGCCGGTCTGTCCTTCAAGACGCAGCGCCCTAGCCAGCAATGTGGTGAACTGTGCACGCGTCACTGTCCCCTCAGGAGCGAAAGTATACGCGCCGATGCCGTCCGCGATTTGGCGGGCGGCCATCCGCTCGATCGCCTGCTGCGCCCAGTGTCCTGCCGTGTCGGTGAACGTGCGATTCCATTCCATGACGGTGTACTGCGAGAAGTGGCTGAGCTCCACCTTGGCAATACCTTTGGACAGCTCTCCGCCTACGTATTCCCAGATGCCCTTGTCTTCATTGTAATAAAAGACGGCTGCTCGATCCGGGTACGTCAGCTTCAGCGGATCGTACTTCAGCTCGACAGTGACCGGACTCGCGAAGCGATGCAGCTGCCTGCCCCCGGCCTCCAGCCCCAGATCAAGCACTGGCGCAGCCTGCTTCGCATATGCAGGCTTGCCGGTCGCTTGCTCGGTGGAGCGAACTGTTAGCTTGACTGAGGCGGCGCTCGTCGGCAATTCCACCACCTTCGCCGGCAAGCGGATAGTGGCTTGCTCCGCTTCGATGCGGAACTGTGCACCAGATTGCGCTGCCTTCTTCCATACGTCGGCCGGTAGCTCCACCTGCACCTCAGCTACTTTGTCCTCACTCTTCGCCTCAATGTTGATCAGCTCGGCCTTCCCTGAGGTAAGCTGCTCCAGCAGCTTCTGCTTGCTCGGCGTCACGATGAGCCGGCCGTTCTCCAGCTTGACTTCCTTGTCAGCAGGCGGCAGGAAGCCGCCTCCTCCCCCGAAGAATGGCGGAGGAGCCGCAGCCGTAATGGTGTAGGTGAGCCGCACAGACTCGCTCGCAACCCCATTCTTCACTGCAACTGCGGTAATAGTTCTGCTCGCGCTAATCGTAATCGGACCTGTGTACAAGCTGGAATTGTCCGCTGTCGGCATCGATCCGTCCTGCGTGTAGTAGATGCTCGCATCCGGCGTGGACGTCGTCAGTGTGAGCGTCTGGTTCCCAATGTACGTACCCGAGGCGAGGGAAGCTTGCGGCTTGACAGGGTATTGAGCGAATTCAACCGAATTGGACAGCACGTAGCTGTTCGTCCCCGAATCGATCGTGTCATCTGCATATAAGCCTAAGTAATAGGCATCCGTGCTTTCCATCGAGAACTGCAGTTCTGCCTTCCCGTACGTCAGCTCGGTCACGGTCTGCGTCGTTCCCGCTGGCGTCTCCTTCAATAGACGAATCGGACCGCTTACTTGCACGACCTGCCCGGTATCGTCCTTCGCTGCGATAGATACTTGGTACAGCCGCCCGCTGCCGCTTACGAGCTGCTCGCTTGCTGTCAGCGTCAGCCTAGGCATCACGAGCGCCTGCTTCGCGCTCACAAGACCGCCGCCAAAGTAGCTGCGATATGCCTCTGTGGACGTCCCTGCTTGGTTCCCCGGAGTCTCGATCGGCATCTGCAGGCTACTGTCGTATATAATACGCATCACATCATCCGGGCTCAGCCCTGGCTGCTGCGCCTTCACCATCGCCGCCACTCCGGCGACGAACGGTGCCGAGAACGAGGTACCGCTGCTCTTGCTATAGGTACCGCCCTTGCTCGTCGTGTAGATCCCACTGCCGGGAGCAGTCGTCACGATGCTTCCAATATTGGAGTAGTCCGATATAGCCAGCTGACCGGTCTGGGCATCCCGCTGTAGCGCTCCAACCGACACGACCCCCGCCATACTAGCTGGAAAATTCGTCTCTACCGCCTTACGAGCAGCGCCCGGCGTCTCATTGTACTTCTCACTGGCCAGCCAATGGTTGCTGTCATTACCAGCTGCCGCTACGACAACGATACCCGCCTGCTGCGCTTCCTCAATCGCTTCTCGAACGACCTTGATATTGGATTCTCCAGCTACGCTGCTGTCAATTCCTAAGCTCAGGTTGATAATGTCCGCCTTACCTATCGCATATCGTATGGCTCGGGCCAGCGCATCGCTCGGAATGATGAACTCGTTCGCCGAATTGATGTAGCCTGCGCGAATCGGCAAGATACGGACGCCCGGGGCCGCACCGGCGATACCTATGCCGTTGTCAGCCGCTGCAGCAATGACGCCTGCAACCGCTGTCCCATGTCCATCGACGTCTGAAGATTGCGACGTCTGCTGGTAAGCATCATAGCCCTTCTCAACGAGCACCCGACCTGCTAGATCAGGGTGCGATGCATCGACACCGGTATCGATTACAGCGACGGTTACCGCCTCTCGCTTAACCGTCGGCACACGCTGCCACCCATAGGTCACATCGGTTACCGTCATCGCCCATTGACCAGACAGCAGCGGGTCGTTCGATGCGGGCGCAGCCTGCAGCTGAAGAGCAGCACCCGGACCAGCCTCGGCTGACGCAGCCTCCATGTAAGTCGGTGCAGCTTCGGACAAGCGGAATACGTACACCGGCTCGGCATATTCGACGGTCTGATCGCCTTCCAGCTCATTCAGCAGCTCATCCACGCTCTGACCCGGCTCGACCTTCTTCTCCACGAATGGCTGGACGCTGGAGCTCCACGTCCGGTAGCTGGAATGCGTTCTCTGCTTGTACTTCACCAGCACCTTGCCTGGCATATAGCTGCCTTCTTCTGTCTTCTGCGCCGCAGCTGGCTCAGACTCCGACTCCTGCGTATTCGCACCTGTCTTCCAATCCTTATGTATGTATCGTTCTTCAGAGCTTAAGGCCGCTTGGGCACCCGCTTCCCCATGGACAGTCATCCCTGACAATAGGGATACGACTAGCCCTAGAGACAAGCTCATCCTTCCGAACTTCCTTCGATTAACCTTCATATTCCTGGCTCCTCCTTCAAGCGAAAAGCACATATGTTCCCAAAGTCATACGTTACTAGTATATAGTGGATTATATGGGCTGTGCAATGAGAGTTGCTGGCAATCGATAGAATCATAGAACCTTTCTGATTACATCGAGAGACGGTTTATCACCATTTCGTGACATTTCGTAACATTTCGACCCTTTGTAGCGTACTTACCTATAACAATAATTTGAAGGAGCGATGACATGCACAGCAACCCCCAGCCTCCAGCCTCCAGCGGCAAAAAGCTGCTCGGCCTATTCATGGCCGCCGCGCTGACCACAAGCACGGTCGGCTGCGCCAACACGGCTCAGCCCAGACTCGCCGATTCGCGCGCAACCGATTACCGGGTGAATTCTACAGCGCCTCATGGCACCCAAAGCCTGCCGGCTCAGCAGCGCCAAGAAGCGCAGCCGGAGGACTATTGCTTCGATGTGAATGAAGATCTGCAATGTGACGACGGCAGCGGAGAGATCGAGCTTGACGATTATGACATCATTGACGGCAAGAAGCGATATTACAAGCGTTACTCCGCTACTGCTGCTGTTGCCGCCGCTGCTGCGGCTTCCGCTACCGCTGCGGCTTCCGCCGCCAAAGCGACGAAGCCTTCAAGCGGCACAGCCTCGAGCACTACGAGCTCTGGGAGCGCGATGACGCCATCAGGTACGACGACTGGCAACAGCACGACGGGGAGCAGCACGACGCCACCTACGACCAGCGCAAGAACTGGAACGTTCACGTCGCCGAACAGCTCAACAGGAGCCGCGGGCACGGCCAGCTCGAGCAGCAGCTCCAGCTCAGCGAGCTCATCCAGCACTAAGAGCAGCACAGGCACAGCCAGCGCGAACAACAGCCCCAGCACGTCCAGTGCAGCCGCATCCAAGAGCAGCTCCGGAACGTCTGGCAGCAGCTCCTCTGGCAACTCCTTCAGCTCATCCAGCTCATCTCGTGGAAGCAGCAGCTTCTCCAGCTCCTCCGGCATATCCAGCGGCAGCTCGAGCTCGCATGGCGGCATCGGCAGCTCATCATCCTCAAGCGGGGGCTAACCTCCGCTTTTTTTCATGTCATGGCAGCTGGCACGAGGTCTACAGAGGGCATGCATAATACGCTGAACACACGGCAACGATAAGTCGGTAAACTTTGGGAGGAGAAGGGAGGGAATAGCATGCATACGCACCAGCAAGAAGCAGGCTCCGACATTCGTCGCATTCATGAGCTGAACGACCTCAAGGCGGACGCGTGGAGCTCGGAGGAGCTGCACTATCATCAGCGCGTCATGAGCGACCTGTCGCCATGGCTGAACGCGCAAGGCACCGCGATGCTAAGTCAGATCATCCAGGAGATCGAACGCCGCGGACATGAACAAGATAAGCAGACAAACGCTCGCTAGAGTATGGCTACTTAACATACATAAATGTTGATTTTATATGGTAAATCGGCGATAATAGGCAATGGAACTCTCATATTCTAGGAGGTAGATTAGAAGATGGCACACCAATTACCGGCACTTCCTTACCCGAACAACGCACTTGAGCCGCACTTCGACGAAACGACCATGATGATCCACCACGACCGTCACCACAACGCGTACGTGACGAACCTGAACGCTGCACTGGAAGGTCATGCTGACCTGCAGTCCAAGAGCATCGAAGAGCTGATCGGTGATCTGAACAGCGTGCCTGAGAGCATCCGTACAGCTGTTCGCAACAATGGTGGCGGCCATGCGAACCACACTCTTTTCTGGGAAACAATCGCCCCTAACGCTGGCGGCGCGCCAACTGGCAAGCTCGCTGACGCGATCAACAACGAGCTGGGCGGCTTCGATAAATTCAAGGAAGATTTCGCGAAGGCGGGCGCTACTCGCTTCGGCTCCGGCTGGGCGTTCCTCGCAGTAACGAAGGAAGGCAAGCTGAAGGTATACAGCCTGCCGAACCAGGACAGCCCGATCATGGAAGGCGAGACGCCAATCCTCGGACTGGACGTATGGGAGCATGCGTACTACCTGAAGTATCAGAACAAGCGTCCAGACTACATCGCTGCATTCTGGAACGTTGTGAACTGGGAAGAAGTCGGCAAGCGCTACGAGGCTGCTGTACAATAGTAGGCAACAAGCTCGGATATTGTGCGAGCCTGTTAGTTCATCTCAGAGAACACGGTACGCTCCGCAAGGAGTTTGCCGTGTTTTTTCTCGTGAAGGTGTCGATATTCGTCATGTTGTGCTGGTGTATTCGACTGTTTCACGCTATAATTTAGCTATTCATATCTATTTTTCTTCAATATGGAAAGAGTGAGGCTCATGAACCGATTGATCCCGCTCCTGCAAAATGTACCCATCTTCCACGATCTGTCCGCTGCCGAGCTCGAGTCGATTGCTCCCTTGTTTATTGAACGCAAGTATAAGAAAGGTACGATCTTGTTCTTCGAAGGCGATGTAGGCGACGAGTTCTTCCTCGTCCATAGCGGTGTCGTCAAGGTGTATCGGATCGATAACGCCAAGGAGATTATATTGTCTCTCTTTCATGCCGGGGACTATTTCGGTGAGATGGCGCTTATGCAGAAGGGGCTACAGCGCTCCGCGACGGCGGAGACGCTCGACAACTGCTCGATCTTCACACTGGTGCGCTCGGAGTTCCATCAGTTCATGGAGCGCAGCCCGAAGCTGTGCATGCGACTGCTAGAGGTTACGATGGAGCGTCTGCGCAAGACGAACGAACAAATCTACGATCTGACCTTTCTCGACGTGCGTTCCCGCATTATTAAGACGATCTTTCGCTTAGCGGAGCAATACGGTCAGCTGAAGCCGAACGGCATCCTCATCAACATGAAGCTTACCCACCAACAGCTTGCCAATCTGGTCGGAACCGTACGTGAATCGGTCACCAAGGTACTTCAGGAGCTGCAAGAAGACCGCATCATCACGATCGACAAAAAGTTCATACTTGTCCGTGACCTCGAAGCATTAAAGAAAATGATTTACTGAAACATGCTGCTGCTAGCGAAGGCTGCGCAGGCTGTCCAGGACGACATGCGCCTGGCAGCCAATAATCGCACAACAACCCCCTCGACGCCAAAGCCAAGGGGGTTGTTGCTATGCATGCTGATCAAAGTATGCGTTCAGGATACGAAGAAAAACATTCGGGAACGCGAAATCCGCCATCTCCTCGCGGCTGATCCACCTGTAATGCGAGGGCAGACGGTCAGTCGCTCCGTAACCCGACACAGACACATCCAGACTCCCTAGCAGCACGTCCATCTGCCAATGAATATGGCTGAACGTATGCTCGGTCTGCAGCAGCCACCTCGGCGCCTCGAGCGCGAAGCCCTGCTCGGCGAGGTGTGCCGACAGCGCGGCATGAGCTGCTGGCAGCGCAGCTGCTCCAGCGCCAGCTGAAGCAGATGACAGCTCGGTGTGCGGCAGCTCCCACATCCGGGCCAGCAGCCCGGTCGAAGGCCGCTGGCGAATGAGCACCTTGCCGGCTTCGCTGCTGCTACCCTGCAAGATGATCGCTGCACGCGCCTCAGGCCGGGGCGGCTTCGCCTTCGTCTTCACCGGCAGCGTCTCCTCGACGCCTGCTGCACGCCCTGCGCAATGCGCCATGACCGGACACGTCAGGCAGTGCGGAGATTTCGGCGTACAGACGAGCGCGCCCAGCTCCATCAAGCCTTGGTTGAAGTCGCCGGCCGCTCCTTCCGGAATGAGCTCCTGCGCGAGCACTTCCATCCGAACGCGTGTTCGAGGCTTAGCGATATCATCCTCGATGCGGAAATATCTCGAGAGCACCCGCATCACATTACCATCGACAGCAGGCTCCGGCTTATTGTAGGCGATGCTCAAGATCGCGCCCGTCGTATACGGGCCGACTCCCTTAAGCGCCGACACCGCCTCCTTCGAGTCGGGCACTACGCCTCCGTAGCTCTCATGCACCTCGCGAACAGCGCTCTGCAGGTTGCGAGCGCGCGAATAATAGCCTAGCCCCTCCCAAGCCTTGAGCACCTCCTCCTCCGGAGCTTCCGCGAGCGCTTGGACTGTCGGAAATTGTTCGATGAACCGGTTGAAATACGGAATGACCGTGTCGACCCTTGTTTGCTGCAGCATAATTTCTGAAACCCACGTATAGTAAGCATTCCGGTGACGCCGCCACGGCAAGTCCCGCTTATGACGACGGTACCAGCTCAGCAGCTCGGTCGAAAAATATCGTTTAGCTTCCGTCGCTTCCATCTCCTGTTGTCCCCTTTACTCGAGCAAGCTATCTTCCTATTATAGCTGAATGGATCTGCTAGCCCAAACGGTACAACCGCTGGAACTATTGGCCAATTGTAGCTTCCCCAGATGAATTTGACTTGCTTCACTTGAATGTGTACGCTGTGGTTAGATGTGTCATGTAAAGTCCAGAAGGAACATCTCTCCGATGCAGCGCGTCGGATGTTCATCTTGACGTTGTATAGTGAAAAGAGGCGATCTGCATGGCAAATGCCGAATCCACAACCGACACCCCATACTTAACCGCGCAATCGGGCTCACACTCAGCAGCGTATGCGCAGGCTGCTCCTTATGCGGCTTACTTATACATATGGGGGGCAGCCTGGGTCAGCTTGGCCGCCCTGCAGTTCTACGAGCAATTCGGCAAGGCTCCGGTCAGTCCGTTCCTTGTCATCGTGCTCGCGCTGTTCGCCACGGAATCGGTTCAGTACATTCGAAGGAAGCGCAATGCGCTTCGGCCGCCTGCTGCAGGGGACTCTCGGCTGAACGGGCTCATGCTGTTCGGGACGTGCGCACTGGTCGCGATCCTCTATCTAGCAGCCCGCACTGGCGTCCTCCAGCCGCTCGATTGGCACATTGGACAAGGCGTGCTGCTCGCCTGCTTCTACGGTGCGCTGAGCCGCAAGCTCGGCAAGCCGGTGCTCGGCCTCGCGCTATGGCAGCTGGCTCTCACCGCAACGGTCGGCTGGAGCTATCTCGGCTTCGCCCCCGTGCTGATCACCGGCTTCAGCGGCGCTAGTCTGCTCGCACTCGCAGTCATGATTCAGTTATGGAAATCGAACAGGAGGTCTTAAGATGAAAGTTACTCCATGGAAGTTAAGTGCAGCATGCGGCTTGCTGACGCTCGCCCTGCTCACAGGCTGCACAGCGAAGGAAAGCCCAGAGCCGTTCGGTGGCGGCAAGACGAGCGCCGTCACACCGGAAACGGCTATGGCTGGCGCGTCGGAGAGCGTTCAGGCGTTGTATAAGCAGAACTGTCTCTCCTGTCACGCAGCCAACCTCGAAGGGCGTATGGGCGGGAAGACGAACCTCCAGCAGGTCGGCGCCCGCCTGAGCGTGGAGCAAATTACTACCCAGATCGCCAAGGGCGGCAACGGAATGCCCGGCTATCAGGGCAGGCTGAAGCCCGAGGAGATCGACGGCCTCGCTCAATGGCTAGCAACGAAGAAGTAAGCCTAGCATATGTTAAGAAGCCTCCTTCCCACCGATCTAGGTTGGGAAGGAGGCTTCTTCCAGCTTATGAGTGCCTTGTACCGTCTACCCGCTCGATAATACAGTACGCCATAGCGGCCGTGTCGCTGTGCGTAATGCTCAGATGTATCACGAGGGTATCCTTCCGCCCCTGTACTGCTGCATCCTGCGGCACCGGCAATCCGAGAAGCGGGTACAGGCGCTCCTTGCTTCTTGCTGAGATACGGCACTCTGGCTTCCCCGCCCTGCTAGGCAGCACCTCGATGTCCTGCAGCGACAGCTGCTTGCCGATGCCGCAGCCGAACGCCTTCGCCACCGCCTCCTTCGCAGCGAATCGCCCAGCTGTGAATTCCGCAAGCCGTCCTGCGCGCCCCTGGGCCAGCTCTCGCTCTGCCGGAGTGAGCACCCGCTCCAGAAATCTCGCTCCCGAAGCCTCACTTAAGATGCGGCGTACTCTCTCGATCTCCAATAAGTCCGTGCCGATGCCGACAATCATGTCCAACGCGCCCCTTTCACTGTCTCATTCCCGAGTGGTACAATAGGATATTAGCGAACATCGCCGTCTCATTCGCTCTATCGTAATCGATTGAATATGGAAGTTCAAGGAGGCTCGAGCTATGGATCTTAAGCAGGCGGAGCGCTTGCTGCAGGCAGACCGCTCCTATGTGTGGCATCCGTTCACGCAGATGAAGGATTACGCGGAGCGCGACCCGATTCTTATTGAGAAGGCAGAGGGCGTCTTCCTCTACGATGCGTACGGCCAGCGCTACTATGACACGAACTCCTCGTGGTGGGTGAACGTTCACGGCCACGCGCATCCGCGCATCCGCGAGGCGATCAACCGTCAGCTCGGACAGATGGACCACGTCATGTTCGCAGGCTTGACTCACTCTCCGGGCATCGAGCTGGCGGAGCAGCTCGTCAAGCTGACGCCGCCGGGACTCGACCGAGTGTTCTACTCCGATAACGGTTCCACCTCGGTCGAGGTCGCGCTGAAGATGTCGTTCCAATATTGGCAGCAGTCCGACCGTCCGGATAAGACGAAGTTCGTCTACGTCGACAGCAGCTACCATGGCGACACGCTCGGCGCGGTCAGCGTCGGAGGAACGGACCAGTTCTTCTCTGTGTTCCGTCCACTGCTGTTCGATGCGTACAGCGTCCCTTCGCCTGACCCTCGGCTAGCACCGGGTGGCGATGCGGAGACCGCCGCGCAACAGGCGCTCGAAGCGGTTAGGACGCTGTTCGAGGAGAAGGCCGGGGAGCTCGCGGCGATCATTATCGAGCCGCTGCTGCAGGCGGCAGGCGGCATGATCATGTATGCGCCGTCTTACCTTACCCGCCTGCGGGAGCTGTGCACCGCCTACAACGTCCACCTCATCGCCGACGAGGTCGCCGTCGGCTTCGGACGGACAGGCCGTCTGTTCGCCTGCGAGCACGCCGGCATTACGCCTGATTTCATGTGCTTGTCCAAGGGGTTGACCGCTGGTGTTCTGCCGCTGGCCGTCACAATGACGACGAGCGGCGTCTTCGACGCGTTCTATGACGATTATCCGAAGCTGAAGACGTTCACGCACGGGCACAGCTTTACCGGCAATCCAGTATCGTGCGCCGTCGCACTCGAATCGCTGCGCATCATGGAGGACGAGCATGTGCTGGAGCGGACGGTGGAGAGCGCCGCCTTCCTCAAGACGCAGATGACCCGCTTCCAGTCGCTCGATGGACCGGCGAACGTCCGCAGCCTCGGCATGGTCGGCGCATTCGATCTGTTCCGCAGCCGCGATGCGGGCACGCGCTACTCGTTCGACGAGCGAATCGGCTTCCGCGTCTATCTGGAAGGACTGAAGGAAGGCTTGTTTCTACGGCCGCTCGGCGATACGATCTACTACTGGCTGCCGCTCTGTACGACGAGGGCACACATCGAGGACATCGTGGACCGGACGCTCCGGGTGCTGCAGGCCGTGCGTTAGTAGCAGGCGCCCCCCTTTGATTTCACACACAAAAAGCACCGTGCATCCGCCAGCTCCAGGCCGGCCGTATGTACGGTGCTTTTTTTCATACAATAAAACCTTAAATACCTGGAATCGGCGAGCGCTTATGCTCTGTCTTCGCATATTGACGCTCGAGCTTCTGCTGCGCCTCCGGTGCGATCTGCTTGCCCTCTAGGTAGTCGCTATTGTCTTCATACGTAATGCCAAGCTCAGCCTCGTCCGTCTGCCCCTCCCACAGTCCGGCAGTCGGCGCCTTGTCGAGCACGCTGCGCGGCACGCCAAGCTCCTCGGCCAGCATACGCACCTGACGCTTGTTCAGCGTGCTGAGCGGTGTCAGATCAACAGCTCCATCGCCGTACTTCGTGAAGAAGCCCGTAATTGCCTCGGACGCATGGTCTGTGCCGACGACAAGCAGATTAAGCTCGAACGCCAGCGCATATTGGACGACCATCCGCGTACGCGCCTTCACATTGCCCTTGCCTGCACGGCTCAGATGGCGATGAACACCGATCGACTTCAGGCCATATTCGGCCTCCAGCGCAATCTCGTTCACCGCTTCTTCGATGTTCGTCTCAACCCGATACTTGAGCGCGAACGCCTCTGCCACCGCGTAGCTGTCTGCGATGTCGACCTGTTCACCGTACGGCTGGAACACGCCGACCGTCTTGAACTCGCGGCCCTTCTCCTCGCTCAGCTCATCGGTTGCGAGCTTGCACAGACCAGTCGCCACCGCGCTATCGATGCCGCCGCTAATCGCGATCAGCAAGCCGTCCACGCCCGCGCTCAGCACATACGACTTGAGGAAGTCGACCCGCTTGCGAATCTCCTCCTTCACCTCGATGTGCGGCTGCACGCCTAGCTTCTGAATAATGTCTTGCTGGATGCTCATCCTCTCCACCCTCTCCCATGTCACGTTAATTGGAAAAACTCCCGCCCAGAGCCTAAAGGCCATAAGCGGGAGTGCTAGCTGTTCTTATTTGCAGTATTCTTCGAAGGCTCCGATCAGATCGGCCGCGATCATCTCCGCGGAGCGGTCCTCCACCTGATGACGCTGAATGAAATGAACGAGCTGGCCGTCCTTCATCAGCGCGATCGACGGAGACGACGGCGGATACGGTGCGAAATATTCGCGCGCCTTCGCTGTCGCTTCCTTATCCTGACCGGCAAACACCGTGTACAGGTGATCCGGCTTCACTTCGTTCTGCAGCGCCTTGGCAACGCCTGGACGGCATTGACCTGCAGCACAGCCGCAGACGGAGTTCACGACGATCAGTGCAGTTCCTTGCATATTGCTGAGCGCCTGCTCGACATCCTCCGGTGTGCGAAGCTCCTGAATGCCGATACGGGTCAGCTCGTCACGCATAGGCTGCACCATATCTTTCATATATGATTCAAACGACATGGACATGGACAATTCACTCCTTATCTATAACAATAATGGATATACGACTTATGCCCATTATACTCGGGTATTCAGGTGAAAGCAAAGCGAATGGCTCCATGCCTGTCGTCTGAAATGGCATCTGCACCTGCCTGTAGCAGCCTACTCGGTTAATTAGAATCCGATGAGCTGTCTCCGCGCTTCTTCGGGTCCCGCTCCCCGCTCTGGAACGTCTTGTACGCGACATCCTTGTCCGAATGCATGAACGGATACGCTTGCGGACGTATTCCTTCCTCGAACAGCTCGCGGTTCTCAGTCGTCTGGAACCCTACATCCTTATACGGATGCACCCATTCATCGCCCGACATGACAGACGGATCGACGTCCTTGCTCCACTTCTCCAGCGGGGAATTGCTCGATTCATACTGATGATCCCCGATCAGCACGCCATGCTCATTCACGAACGGCTTACGAGGACCGCGGTCCTCCGTGAACTCCGGTCGAAAGTTAATTTCGAACGGATCGAGCTCGGGATCGTTAGTGCGATTATACTCGATATTCGTCTCTACATTCTCATATGACTGCTTCGATTGCTCGCTCATCACCATGCGCCTCCCTTCATCCGATTCGTTAGACCGAAGGACGGTTCGGCCCAGTCAGCCTCTTGTCTCCCGCTTGAAACGACTCCGCCGCTTCGTTCTTCTCCACCTGCTTCGCCTGCTCCTTGGAAGCGTTCTTGACGCCTTTGTTGTCAGCCATTCTTATCATCTCCTTTCGTTCCCTATGCGCTTAGTATGCGAATGTATGTCATGAATCAGTCAAGCTGGCGGCTGTAGAAATTGGCAGCGGAACGACTCCTCCTTATCAAGCCCCTTGAATTCATAGCCCTCTCGCTTCAAAAAAGTAATGATCTCCGGCAAAGCCTCCACCGTCGTCGTCTTCTTATCCATATCGTGCATCAATACGATAATACGATCCTTATGCGCGCTGTTCTGCTTCACAGCTTGTACAATAGATTGCTTATCGAGTGTAACGGCTGCCGCATCCGCCGAGCTCACGTTCCAATCGAAGTAAGCGATCCCTTGCTTCGACATTTCCCGGGCAATACTTGCCATAATTCGACGACCGCCCGCCTTCCAGCTTATATGGTTATTCGACCCTCCGGGAAAGCGCAATATGTCCGGCTTCACACCTGTCTGCTCCTCTAGCAGCATGTTCAGCCGCTCCACATCCCGCTGGAACGCCTCCGTCGATCGATATATTCGACTGTAATCATGGGAGTACGTATGGTTGCCCAGCACATGGCCTTCTTCTACAATACGCCGGTACATCCGCTTATCTGTCTCCCGTTCCTTCCCAATGACGAAGAAGGTCGCCTGTACATGCTGCCGCTGCAAAATATCAAGTATTCGTGGTGTATGACTGGACGGACCGTCATCGAACGTTAAATACGCGATCTTGCGTGAAGCATCTGACTTCTGTAGATGTTCAACCTCACGGTCAGCCGTGCTTCTTGCTTGCGGAGGCGTAGATGAGCTCAGGCTCGTCGATTCGGACGAACTCCAAGGACTGTACGGTGGACCATATTCATCCTCGACCTTATGTATGACAGCTTGATGCTGCGGCGCCCCCCCTTCCCTCGTGAGCAACGAGCCTTCCCTGTAACCAAGTGCAGAAGCAAGCACCAACAACGCGGCTAGAATGGACATCCCGCGCACACTTCTCATTCCGAGCCCCCCCCATCATCATCGTACGCCTAGTATGGCTCGAATACGGTGTAAGGTAAGCTCATGCTACAATGCCAATATATCCTATCTTGAACCAACAGGCTCCCTACAGATCGACATGTTAGGTCTGGACAAAATAAAATGGACCTCGTCCCTGTACGGCTCGAAGTCCATCGTTCATTCGTATCCTATTGCATGCCACGCCTGCATGCACCATTCCTCTTCGAATCAGTCATCCATCATGCTGACTAACTAAAACAACGAAAGCCCTGCCTCTCTTCCATCCTTGCGGCTCCGAAGACCGCGCCAGTGAGAATCAGTTGAACCACCATGCAACAATACATCCTGCTCTGAACATTACCGAATCATTCTAACGTGAGATTAATGTGGGAATGTAAACAATCTTTTGAGGTGTGATTCTGTGGGGAATTTCGCGGATATAAATATAAAGATCATAATACCACATTATCAACTGATTTGCAACCACCACATTGCAACTATTTAGGCCACAGATCTGAATGGAAGGTTGGATTACTTGCAGCTTCTTCTCCTTTTTCACCCAACCCCGGTTTTTTCGCTTAAAACGAACAAATTTGTTCAAATTCGCGTACATGCGGTTGAATTACGGGATTAAACAGGCCGTGTACCTGCTCAGCACGCCAAGCATCGTCCTGAAGCCCTCGCACATCGTTTGAGACGCTCTTCGCCATCCGTTATAATGATACATAAGAAAGTATTATATTTTCTAAAAAAATCGACTGTCCAAGGAGGTGTACCTATCCACCTCACAGAGGGGATAGGGAATGTTTGAGTAGTGACCCGTTACCCTTATTTTTGATTAACGCGGTTTTGATTGTAGCCTTAGTGCTGTTGAATGGCTTCTTCGTCGCCGCCGAGTTCGCGCTCGTCAAGGTGCGTAATTCGCGGATCGACACGCTGGCCCTGACCGGCAACCTTAGCGCTCGCGTCGCCCAGCAAATTACCGGTAATTTAAACGCTTATTTATCCGCCTGCCAGCTCGGTATTACGCTCACGTCGCTCGTGCTCGGTTGGGTCGGAGAACCGGCGATTTCGCAATTGCTGGAGCCTGTGCTGAAGGACTGGCTCGGATTAAGCGACGTTGCCCTGCATGCTGTATCGTTCTTCATCGCGTTCACTATCATTACCTCGCTTCACATTACGCTCGGGGAGCAGTTCCCGAAGACGTACGCGATCCGGCAATCGGAGCGGGTGACGCTTTGGACAGCCATTCCGTTGATCATCTTCTATAAGCTGATGTTTCCACTCATCTGGGCGCTGAACGGCGTATCCGATTGGATGCTGCGGCTTGCGGGTATTGAGCCAACGAATGAGCACGAGTCCGCGCACACCGAGGATGAGATTCGGGTATTGATGAAGGAGAGCCACAAGAGCGGTCACATCGACAACACAGAGCTTACACTATTTGACAATATATTCGAATTTGCCGAGACGAACGCTCGGGAAATTATGATTCCGCGAACGGACATGAACTGCTTGTACGCCAACCTGACGTTCGAGGAGAACATGCAGATCGCCTTGACCGAGATGCGTACACGTTATCCGGTCTGTGATCCGGATAAGGACAACATCATTGGCTTCGTCCACATTAAGGATCTACTCAAGCATCAAGCCAGCACTCGTGTATCTGATATTCATTCGATCGTCAGACCGATCACGAAGGTGCCGGATTCGATGCCGATCAGCAACCTGCTGAAGCTGATGCAGCGTAAGAAGGTACAGATCGTGCTCTTGATCGACGAATACGGCGGCACAGCTGGACTCGTCACCATCGAGGATATACTCGAGGAGATCGTCGGCGACATTCGGGATGAATTCGATATGGAGCAGCGTCCGAGCATTGAGAAGAAGGATGAGCTGACATATTCCATCGACGGACGTCTGTTGATCGACGAGGTGAACGAGCACTTCGGCTTTGAGATCGAATCAGAGGATTACGATACGATCGGAGGCTGGATCTACTCGCAGGTCGAGATACCTCCGAAGCGAGGCCATGCCATCATGTATGGCGACAACTACGAATTCATTATCGAGGAGACCGATGATCTGCGGATCGCGCGTCTAACGGTGCGCAAGCTGCAGTTTGAAGTCGCTGGTATCAAGTCGGCCTAATCCTGATATTATAGATAAATATGAAAGACGAGGCGCATGTCGCCTCGTCTTTTTTGACGCCCCTTTTATAGATGATGACTGACGGACCTCCCGCTTCGCAGCTCCTTCAGCTGAGTTCTGAGCAGCTTCATCTGCAGCTTATTCGCCGTAATCGCTTCTTTGGTCATAATAAGTGCTGTTGCATTAGCGGTCACATCCTGCATTAGTTGACGATTGGCGACCGCCAGCTGAACGATCCGCTGCTGCAGCTGACTACGGTTCACGCTCACTTCAGATTGACTCATCGTGTGTTCGACACTCCTCTATCTAAGGTTCGTTAACATCCCGATTATAATATAGTTATGATTAAAAGTTTGTCAAAGCTTGTAGGAGCGACTGACACTAATTTTGAAGAATGCCGTCACATTTTTTATAATGAGCGTATACAGGGGGTCTGTCATAATGTCATATGATGTAATTGTTGTCGGCGGCGGTTCGTCCGGACTAATGGCCGCTGTGGCCGCGAGTGGACAAGGAGCGAAGGTGCTGCTGCTCGACAAGGGCGATAAGCTCGGACGCAAGCTCGGTATCTCCGGAGGCGGCCGCTGCAACGTGACGAATGCGAAGGATACGGATGAGCTGATCAAGCATATTCCAGGCAACGGCAAGTTTCTACACAGCGCGTTGAACGATTTCGGGAATCGGGATATTATGCGCTTCTTCGAAAGTATGGGCATTGCACTGAAGGAGGAGGATAATGGGAGGATGTTCCCGGTGTCCAATAAGGCGAAGAGCGTCGTCGACGCGCTGGTCGGCAAGGTGCGCACGCAAGGGGTGCATCTGAAGGTCAACAGCCCGGTGCGCGAGGTGATATATCGGGATGGCGCTGTGTCAGGCGTGAAGCTGCGCTCCGGCGAGGTGATCAAGTGCCGCTGCGTTATCGTTGCGGTAGGCGGCAAGTCCGTTCCGCATACGGGCTCCGAGGGAGACGGCTACGCATGGGCCGAGCTGGCCGGGCACACGATCACGGAGCTCTACCCGACCGAGGTGCCGCTCACTTCCGGGGAGCCGTTCATCCAACGCAAGGAGCTGCAAGGGCTGTCGCTCAGAGAGATCCGACTGACCGTATGGAACGCGAAGGGCAAGCGGCTCGTCGAGCACCAAGGCGATATGATCTTCACTCACTTCGGCCTATCCGGACCGACGGCGTTGCGCTGCAGCCAGTATGTCATCAAGGCGCTGAAGCAGGTACAAGCCGGGCCTCGCACCGTGCTGCTCACGCTCGACCTGAAGCCGGACCGAAGCGCCGCTGACGTGTACGCCCAGACGCTGCTGCTCGCGAAGCAGGAAGCTCGCAAGTCGATCAAGAACGTGCTGAAGAGCTATGTGCCCGAGCGCATCATACCTATGCTGCTATCAGCTGCCTCGTTATCCGAGGAGCTCACCTACGATCATATTCCGAAGCAGCCTTGGCTGGAGCTCGCGAAGCTGATTAAGGCTTATCCGATTCGTGTGAACGGCACGCTGTCCATTCAGGAGGCGTTCGTTACGGGCGGCGGCGTGAACCTGAAGGAGATTGATCCGAAGACGATGCAGTCGAAGCTGATGCACGGTCTGTTCTTCTGCGGGGAAATACTAGACATTCACGGTTATACCGGAGGCTATAACATTACAGCCGCCTTCTCGACCGGCCATTCAGCTGGCAAGCATGCCGCGAAGCTGGCGTTAGCCGCGAGAAGCGGTGAGCTGGAATAGCGACAGCTGTGGATAGGGGAAGACGCATTACGGTTGTGGATAACATCATCTGTGGATATGTGTGTAGATGGAGCTAGAGCTATTCACAGCGCTATTTTAGGCAATGTGGATAATGTGTATAACTTTGTGGATAATGGCTGACAAGAGCCGTATACGGCTCCCAGCATCGAAGATGCCCGGCAAGCTTCTGAAGCTTAAGCCGGGCTTTTTTTCATCCTACCGAGTCGATGGACACGCTCTTACACTCTTGCCTTCTCTCTGCTTGATGCCCCGTCTCCCGCTTCTTCCGGCCTCTGCTCCTTGCCTTGACCCTTGCGCTCCGGAGGCTTCGTCGACCGCTCCTCATGGAACGATCGGAGCATTGAGATGACCATCAGCAGCAGGATGACCGCCAGCGGGAACGCGCTGACGATGATGGCGGTCTGGAAGCCCTGCAGTCCTCCTGACGACATCAGAATGACGGCGGATGCGGAGAGCACAAGTCCCCAGATCACCTTCACAGCGGTTGGCGGCTCTAGGCTGCCGTACGTCGTCTGCATACCGAGCACATATGTGGCAGAATCGGCTGATGTAATGAAGAACGTCGTAATGAGGAACAGCGTCACGACGATCAGCACGTTCGCCAGCGGCAGCTGCTGATACACATAGAACAGTGCAGTCTCCAGACTCTGTGCGGCGATCGGCAGTCCGAGCACATGCTCCATGTAGACGCCCGTTCCCCCGAATACGCCGAACCAGACCGCACAGAAGGTCGAAGGAATGATGAGCACTGCAATGACGAATTCGCGGATCGTTCGACCCTTCGATATTCGTGCGATGAACGTGCCGACGAATGGCGCCCACGCGATCCACCATGCCCAGTAGAAGATGGTCCAGGAGCGCAGCCAGCTCGCATTCTGCTCATTGAACGGCGCAAGACGTAAGCCCATGCCGAGCAAATTCTGCACATACGTGCCGAACGTCGTCGTGAACAGGTCCAGCAAAAATACGGTCGGCCCCATCGCCAAAAAGACGACGAACAAAATAAGCGCCAGCACCATGTTGGCGTTGCTCAAATATTTAATGCCCCGCTTCACGCCGGTGCCAGCCGACAATATAAACAAGACCGTCACAATCGATATGATAATGACTTGAACGGTAAAGTTGTTCGGTATGCCGGTTAAATAGCTGATGCCTCCGTTAATTTGCGCGGCCCCGAGGCCTAGCGATGCAGCTACGCCGAAGATCGTCGCGATGACGGCGATCATGTCGACGAGCTTACCGATCCAGCCATTCACTCGCTCCCCCAGCACCGGGTACAGCGTAGCGCTCATCAGTCCGGGAAGACCCTTGCGGAACTTATAATAGGCTAGCGCTAGCGCGATAACGGCGTAGATCGCCCATGCGTGGAACCCCCAGTGTAGATATGTATACTGCAGAGCCAGCTTGGCACTGTCGTTCGTACCCCCTGCACCGAGAGGCGGCTTCGCATAGTGCGAGATCGGCTCGGATACACCGAAGAACAGAAGCCCGATGCCCATCCCCGCGCTGAACAGCATCGCAAGCCAGGTTAGTCGGTTGAACTCCGGCTTGTCGGTATCCTTCCCCAGCTTAATATTGCCGTAGCGGCTGAAGATCAGGAATACAGCGAACAAGAGGAAGAAGGTAGCGGACAGCTGGTAGAACCATCCGAACCGGACAAGGAAATACGTCTGAAGTGTGTTCATGCTTTGAATAAGTTGCTTCGGCCATATCGCTCCCCACAGCACGAAGAAGACGGATATCACAAGCGTTATCCAAAAGACGCTAGAAGTTTTTTTCAAGCGAGCCCTCCTCCTTTACCTCCATTATGTCTAACCGTCCCGCTATTTATGTGGATAATGTTCCGAATAAAGGATAATTACGCAACGTTTCACACAACATAAGGCTGGAGGTGAAACGGTATGGTCCGTATATGGCTGTTCATATTTACGATCCAGATTGTGTACGTAACGTTCTTCACCTTACGCATGATCTTGACGCTGAAGGGGCAGAAATACATAGCCGCTGTGCTGAGCACGGCAGAAATTACAATCTATATACTCGGCCTCCATCTGGTGCTTCAGTACTTGAATGAAGTGACGAGCCTCGTCGTCTATGCACTCGGGTATGCGCTCGGTATATTGCTCGGGGCTTGGATTGAGGAAAAGATAGCACTCGGGTACGTCACCATCAAGGTCATATCTAATGACACCGATGGACGCATCGCTCAGCAGCTGCGGGAGAAAGGCTACGGCGTCACCTCCTGGTATGGTGCGGGTCGGGACGGAGATCGTCTCGTCATGGAAATTCTCGCCAAGCGTAAAAACCATAACAAGCTGTACGATACGATTCTTGCGCTTGATCCTAAGGCGTTCGTCATTACAATTGAGCCGAAGCAATTTCACGGCGGCTTCTGGACGACGGTCATTAAGCGATAATGATTCAGCTCCATGCTCCATGAGCAGCATTCTTTGTACAAAGGAGACGTGAGGAAACGATGACTTCCACATCCCGGCCATCATCGCATGGGCCAGCCTCTCAGCCTTTAGAAACGAGTCTGCGGGCGAATCTAGCCCGGCTGGAGCAAGCCTTCGGCTATCCGGATAACGTAGACCTGCATATTCGTTCCCTTCATATTCCCGCGCTGCGGCGTGAAGCGTTCTTATTGTATCTGGAAGGCGTGGTCGATGAATCGACGGTGGAGCATCACGTGCTCCAGCCTCTGCTGACGAGCATGCAGCCATTGCCTGAGCACGAGGACCGCCCAGCCTCCCTGCTGCTGCAGCGCGTGCTGCAAACGGCCAGCGCCCGAATTGTGACGAATACCGAGGACGTCGTACATGATCTGTTGAACGGCTTCGCGGTGCTCCTGATTGAATTCGAGTGCGAGGCCGTGTCCGTGAATGCTCCGGGCTTCCAGGCCCGCAGCGTCGACATCGTACAGACGGAGAACGTGCTGCTCGGCCCGAAGGAGGCTTTCGTCGAATCAGCAACCATCAATCGTTCCTTGGTGCGCAAAAATTTGAAGGAGGCCTCTCTCATTACCGAATCGATTACGATCGGGCATGAGGGTCGTCAGATCGTTCATCTGATGTATCTCAAAACGTCAGCCGACCCCGAGCTGATCCAGACGGTGAAGCAGCGTATACAGTCAATCGAAAGCACAACGGTCTCCCAGCTCTCGATGCTGGCTCAATATATGGAGGATCGGCCCTATTCCCTGCTGCCCACGTACCTCATTACGGAACGACCGGATCGAGCGTGCGCGTTCCTGAACGAAGGTCATGTCGTGCTGATCATGGAGAGCTCGCCGCATGCCCTGATCGCACCTGTCACCTTCTGGTCGCTCTTTCACACATCGGAGGATATGTATCAGCGGTTCTTCTACGGTAACTTTATACGAATGATTCGTCTGTTCTCCTTCTTCGTCGCGCTGCTGACACCGGCGCTGTACATCGCAATCACGAACTATCATGTCGAGATGGTCCCGACCGATCTTGTCCTCGCCATCGGCGCAACGCGTGAGAAGGTGCCGCTGCCGGCCATCTTCGAGGTGCTCATCATGGAGCTGACGTTCGAGCTGCTGCGCGAGGCAGGCATCCGGATCCCGAGCATGATCGGTCCGACGATCGGCATCGTCGGTGCGCTTATTCTAGGTCAGGCAGCTGTAGATGCGAATATCATCAGTCCGATTCTGGTCATCGTCGTTGCGATTACGGGACTTGCTTCCTTCACCATATCCGATATTAGCTTCAGCTTCGTCATACGAATTACTCGCTTCGCCATATTGGCCTCTGCGGCGATTCTCGGCTTCTTCGGCATGTCGCTGCTGCTGACGGTCCTTATTGCTTACATGGTATCGGTGAAATCATTCGGCGTCCCGTTCTTGTACCCGGTAGCCCCTTACAGCCGTTCTGCCAATGACACCATCCTGCGTCCGACCGTCTGGAAGCTATGGCTGCGCCCATTCCAGGTTCGCATGCAGATGGCAGCCAAGCGATCTGGAGGAGGGAATAGAACATGAAGTCTTCCGATGGGAAAAGCGGCGGCCGTGAGTTCATGTCGATCATTCTGTTATCGATGATGGTCAAGGTGTCCGATACGACGCCTGCGCTCTTGTATCAGGCCGGCTTGACCGCTGCGTGGCTCATCCCGCTCCTCTCGCTGCTGATCATCGCCGGCCCGCTTCTCTTGCTGCAGCATCTGCTTAAGCGGTACAACGTCGGGCTGATTGAGCTGCTATACAAGCTCACAGGCCGATATGTAGGCTTTATAATCGGCATGTCAGCCTTTACCATTATGTTCTGGGGCACTGTGGTCAACAGCCGCAGCTATGCGGATATCGTCAACTTTATGTTTTATCCGAAGACGCCCCTGATCATTCTCTATACGCTGCTCATCGCGGCAAGCTGCTATATCGCTTCCAAGGGACTAGAGACGCTCGGAAGGACGAGCTGGGTCATTATTCCTTACGTGATTGGTGTGTACCTGATCCTTGTTGCGCTCGTACGTAAGGACATTGAGCTGGCGAACCTGGCCCCTTATATGGGACCGGGCTTCGGCCAAGTCGCCGTATCCTCCTTCAAGTACAGCTCCATTTTTGCTGAGGTGTTCCTGCTGAGCATTTTTTACCCCTGCGTACGTAGTGACAAGGAATATCGGTATGCCAATTGGCTCGGACTCGGCACCGTCGTCCTCCTGATGATGCTGTTCTTAATTATTTTCGTCGCCGTATTTGACTTCCACTCTACACGCAAGGAGGCGTTCCCGTTCCAGCATTTGACCCGCTTTGCGGACATCGGTCCATATATTCAGCATATCGAAGCGCTGTTCCTTGGCTTCTGGGTCATGGCGGGTGTGGTACACTTCGGCATCTACATCTATATCGTAACAGCCATTCTGGGCCAGACGCTGAAGCTGGATAAGTGGGAGCCGCTCTTGCTCCCGATGTCGGGACTTATTCTGTTCACTGGCATGCTGCCGGAAAATATTACAGCCACTCTCCTTCTGTCCAGAGAGCGGCTGCTGTTCCTAGCATCGCTGTTCTTCATCGTGCTGCCTCTCTTGCTGTCGTTGTTGAACATGGTGAGAAGGAGGTCCATCTCTACATGAGAAGATGCCATGGCTTCTATGTACCGTTGCTCACTCTGCTACTCTCTATTCTAGTATCAGGCTGCTGGGACAAGCAGGAGATCGAGGAGCAGGCCTTCTCTGTCGTGGTCGGCGTCGATCCCAAGGAGGGCTCCGGCATTCAGATTACGTACCAGATCGCGAACCCTCAGATCGGCTCCTCCGACCGGGCTACCGCTCAAGAGGAACCGCCAAGCGACATCATTACGTTCTCAGCGCCTGATCTCATTACCGGACGGGATCTGGCTAATGCCATGGTGACCCGCAATATAAGCTTCGCCCATACGAAGACGCTGGTCGTCAGCGAGCAATTTGCCCGCTCGAAGCTCTTCAAGCATTTCATCGGGGCATCCATTCGGGATCGGCAGCTACGGCGCGAGGTAAATCTAATCGTATCGAAGGAGTCAGCCGCAGATTTTATTCGTAGCAACAAGCCCATACTCGAGACACGGCCGCACAAGTACTTCGAATTCATGCAGACGCGCTGGAAGGAGACCGGACTCGTGCCGTTCTCCACATTGAATCGGCTGTTCCAGCGAACGGAGGGTGACGACACCTTATTCCTTGCGATCTACGCCACAGGACAGAAGGGCAAAGACAAGGAGGAGGCCCCCAATGCACCTAGGCAAGATACGATTACGTATGGCAATGAGGATAGCTACATGCCGGGACAAATCGGCTACCGCAGTAAGCCAAGACTGCAGTTCATGGGCTCTGCGGTTCTGCGTGATGGCCGGATGATCGGCACCATGACGGGTGAGGAGACGCGGCTCGCGCTGCTGCTTCGGCCCTCGAGCATAAGAGCTTCGACGTGGATGTCCACCTACACCGATCCGCTGGATTCTAGATTCCGGGTTGGTGTACGACTTCTGCGTGAAAGAAAACCGACCGTCAGCATCGACATAAGCGGCAGCAGGCCTCGTGTGCAAGCGTTCGTGCCCATTACGGCACACCTCATCAACACGCCTAGCCTCATCGACTATATCGCCAATGTGTCCAACCAAGAGCTGCTGAAGCAGTCCATTGAAGAGCAGCTTTCAAGCAAGGCGAAGGCTCTGATCAAGCGAACTCAGACGGAATTCAAGGGCGAGCCGTTCACCTGGTACTTAAGCGCACGCCAAAAATTTGCAACGTACCAGCAATACCAAGCCTACGACTGGATCGAGCAATACCCAAGAGCAGACGTTGAGGTTACGTTCAGCGTGTCTATTCAGCAGTTCGGCAAACAGCTGCAGCCGTTCGAGGAGAAATGGCAGGAGGAGGTCGTTCAATGAGGATACTCTACTTAATCATCGGAGCCTATCTCGCCTACTATACGATCAGCTATGCGCGTGTCGTGTGGGTGGAAGGCAATCGGCTTGCTGGGGCGGTCATCTTCTTGCTCGCCCTCGCCCTGCTGCCGCTCGCTTATGTCGAATATACAGGGATGAACCGCGGCTAAGCATGGACATGTCAAAGGCTGAAGCGAAGTGCTGTTTCTATGCAGCGCTTCACTTCAGCCTTATTGGTGTTAGCGAATCGGATCGATATGAATTCAGGAGCGCTCCTGCTCCTCGAACGGTTCGATATGAACATGCACATTGCGAATGTGATGCTCCTGCAGCATACGCCGCTCAATCTCGTCGCTAATATCGTGACTCTGCCCCACAGACAGCTCGGCGCTGACCTCGACGACGACATCGAGCAGCACACTGCTGCCGTGAACACGGGCACGTATATCCTTGATGCCCTTCACCCCAGGGGTCGTCGTCAGCGTCTCCTCGTACACCTTCAATTGCTGATCGTCGAAGCCGTCTGTTAACGTATGAGCCGCATCGGAGAATATGTCCCACGCTGTCTTCAGTATGATCAGACCGACTGCAAGCGCTGCAACCGCATCAAGCACCGGAAGACCGAACCGAGCGCCGAATATACCGACCGCTGCCCCGATGCTGACAAGAGCATCGGCGCGGTTATCTTGAGCGGCCGCCATCAGCGATTGATTCTGAATGCGCTTCGCCAAGCGGCTATTGTACATGTATACGCCCCACATGATGACCGCCGCTCCGAGCGCTACCCATGCCGCGAGGAGACTTGGCGTCGTCCGCTCATCCGCGAAGAAGCTCTTCGCCGCTCCGAGTACGACCTGAAGTCCGGCAGCAGCCATAATGAATGAGGCGACTAGCGAGGCGATCGTCTCTGCTCTCTTATGCCCGTAGGGGTGGTCCCGATCCGGCGGCTTGCGCGAGATGCGTAACCCGATCAGCACCGCAAGCGATACAACGATATCAGTTGTATTGTTAATGCCGTCAGCCGTTAGTGCAGCCGAGGCTGTTAAGTAGCCGATGGCGATTTTGAGCGTAGACAACAGCACGTAGGCGACAATGCTTACCCACGCGCCCTTCTCGCCTTCCTTCAATTGATCATAGGGCTCCACCTAGATCCCCCCGTCCTCTTTATAACATGCACATGCTCCGTTACAGCTAACCCATCATATCAAAGCACGATCGTGTGGGTCTAGAGAAACAGAGTTTTCTAAGTTTATAAAAATAGGTGCAGGGCAACTTTGTTTTCCCTATGAAAAGCTTCATAGATCCTGCAGTGAGAGAAGCCGTGCTATGCATCTGTTCCTTCTACAAATGGATTCCCGCGTCAAAGCCATCATAGCTGTCACCCGAAGGGTCGAACTCGGAATGGTCGTCGTTGTAAGCGCCGCTGGAACGATTCATATAAGCAGAGGCTGACGTGACTGGCTCACTGTCTGCAAGGTCCTCGTTCACCAGATGAGCGGGAATTGGGATCATCCCATCCTCTGTGTGGTAGGCCAGCGCATAGACGTCCGACTCTCGCTCTCCCTGATGCGTCTCCAGCAAGCACCCACCGTGCGATTGGGACACCTCGAGGCAGCTGGTCAGGTCGTGCCTGTCTACGACAACCTGTAGCACAGGCTGCTTCGCCTCTGTATGCATGCTTACCGAATACCCGAGCTCCTCCAGCGTATCTAGCGCCATGTAGGCGTCCTTGTCCGTTGCGAATTGAAAAAATATAGGCTTGCTGGACATGTCCATCGTCCTTTCTCTAAATGGTATAAGTTCCTAGCGCTCGCTATAGGATGCCCCGTCCGAACGTGCTTATTCTCCATGTCATGCAATTGCGACGAGATGTCGAATTTGTTATCATTGACAAATGGCTGAGCATGTGTAATATTAGTAATTAATAGAGACGCTTTATCGCTTAAAAGCCAAAAAGCTTAAAAGCTAAAAAGCTTGAAAGCCAAAAAGGAAACGTCATACATGTTCATTCAATTTGGAGAGGGGTAATGAGTAATGGTAAGAGATGATCAGCACAAAATTTTGGATTGTACGATTCGCGACGGCGGTCTGGTGAACAACTGGGACTTCAGCGTGCAGTTTGTTCAAGACATGTACAACGGACTGAGCGAAGCGGGCGTTGAATATATGGAGATCGGCTACAAGAACTCCGCTAACCTGCTGAAGGGCGCCGAAGCCGGCCCTTGGCGCTTCCTGAACGAGGATTTCCTGAAGGAAGTCATTACGCGCAAGACGGATACGAAGCTATCCGCACTTGTTGACATCGGCCGCGTCGATGAGAAGGATATTCTTCCGCGTGACCAAAGCTTGCTCGATCTGATCCGTGTTGCTACTTACGTCAAGGATGTAGACAAGGCGCTCGATCTCGTGCAGAAGTTCCACGACTACGGCTACGAGACGACGATCAACATCATGGCGCTGTCGCACGTCATGGAGAATGATCTGAACGAGGCGTTCGAGGAGATCGCGAAGAGCCCAGTTGACGTCGTGTACGTCGTAGACTCCTACGGCAGCATGGACTACAAGGACATTGATTACCTCGTATCGAAGTTCCAGCGTATGCTGCCAACGAAGAAGCTCGGCCTTCATATGCACAACAACATGCAGCTGGCATTCTCGAATACGATCATGGGTGCAGCGAAGGGCGTCGAGTTCCTCGATACGTCCGTATACGGAATGGGACGCGCGGCAGGTAACTGCCCAACTGAGCTGCTTGTCTCCCATCTGAAGAACCCGAGATACGATGTGCGTCCAGTCATCAACATCATCGAGAAGCATATGATCGAGATGCGCGAGAAGTGGGAGTGGGGCTACATTATCCCTTACATGATCGCAGGCGTACTGAACGAGCATCCACGCTCGGCTATGGCGCTTCGCTCGTCTGAGGGCAAAGACAAGTTCATCGAGTTCTACGATAAGCTGACATCCCCAGAGGTTATGCCTGCGGGCTCGCCTGAATAATACGAAGCCCCCTGTTCAACTGCTATTGTCGCAGATGAACAGGGGTTTTACTTGCTTTATTATATAATTGAATTATTATATACTTATAAAGTAATTTACTTCTCCCGGGAGAGTGATACGATGAGCAAGAAGATTCGCATGTATTTCCTATGCATACACAATCGGTGCAGAAGTCAGATTGCTGAAGCTTATGCACAGCATTACGGCGGCGAACATATCATCGCTGAGAGCGCTGGTCTTGAACCAGGTGACATTCATCCGTTCACGATCGAGGTGATGAAGGAAGTGGGTATCGACATCTCACAGCGTGAGGCTAAAGGACTGAATATGAAGACCTTTACCCACTCCAACCTCATCGTTAAGCTGTGCGAGCAAGTGAAAGAAAAATGCCCGATTGTTCCATTCGGCATTCAGAGTGTACAGTGGGACATCCCGGATCCGGTTCCAAGTGATATTGAAGCTTTCCGCAACACGCGTGACGAGATTGAGAATAAGGTCGTGAAGCTTCTGCAAGAGCTCAACATTCCAGTCGAACAAGCTAGATAAAAAGATAAATGAAAGAAGGTCATACGATGATTAAACGAATGCATGTGGCGGTCAATTGCAGCGATCTCGATAAATCAGTTGCTTTCTATCAAGCGTTCTTCGGCGCGGAGCCGACCAAGGTGAAGGACAACTACGCGAAGTTCGAGCTGGATGAGCCCGCTCTTCACTTCTCGTTAAACGTTCGTCCGTTCGAGAAGAATGGCGTGCTCAATCACCTCGGCTTTCAGGTCAACAACACAGAGGACGTGCTCGCGATGGGCGAGCGGCTACGTCAGTCTGGGCTGCTCTTAATCGATGAGATGAACACAACGTGCTGCTATGCGGTACAGGATAAAGTATGGGTATACGATCCGGACGGGAATGCGTGGGAAATCTTCTATACACGCGCGGACAGCGAATTCGAATCCGCAGGTGAGGCTCGCGATATGTCCTTGTGCTGCGCGCCCCCGTCTGCTCCGGTTAAGATTGAATTCGGTTCGCTCATCAAAGGCAGCAAGTAGAGGAAATTAGATATAGACGAAAGAGAGCCGCTGCATAGGCAACGGCTCTCTTCGTTCATTGATTCTTGCATGCCCAGCTTAACGGAAATCTGGCGGGATGCGACGGGATACTCCTGTTAGAATCGCCGCCTCAATAATAGCGTGGCGTACCTTGGTGACGACCTTATCATTGAATATACTCGGAATGATATAGTGCTCATTGAGCTCCGATTCCGTTACGACAGACGCGATCGCTCTTGCTGCCGCGAGCTTCATCGGCTCATTAATGCGTCTGGCTCGGCAGTCGAGTGCGCCGCGGAAGATGCCTGGGAACACGAGCACGTTGTTAATCTGGTTCGGGTAATCACTGCGCCCGGTTGCGAACACACGGACGTGCGGCAGCGCCTCCTCAGGCGCGATCTCCGGCACAGGGTTCGCCATGGCGAAGACGATGCTGTTCGGCTTCATCTTCTGAACATCCTCACCCTTCAACAATCCACCGCGCGACACACCGATGAATACATCGGCATCAGCAATGACATCCTTCAGCGTACCTTCCTGCGCTTCGACCTGCGGCTGCTCCGCGAGCCATTGCCACATCGAATGCTCATACGTGCCTCCGCGCACGATTGCGCCGTCGCGATCGACCGGCACCAGGCGAGTGACGCCGGCGGCCAGAAGCATTTTACATATCGACACACCCGCAGCTCCGACGCCGTTCACGACGATACGCACATTGTCAATTCGCTTGCCGACCACCTTGAGTGCATTGAGCAGGCCTGCAATGACGACGACCGCCGTACCATGCTGATCATCGTGGAACACCGGTACATCGAGCTCATCGGCCAGTCTCGTCTCGATCTCGAAGCAGCGCGGCGAGCTGATGTCCTCGAGGTTAATACCGCCGAAGATCGGGCTGATCGCCTTGATCGTACGAATAATTTCTTCCGTATCCTTCGTATCGAGACAGATCGGGAACGCATCGACGCCTGCAAGCTGCTTGAATAGCATCGCCTTTCCTTCCATGACCGGCGCTGCTGCATGCGGGCCGATGTCGCCAAGACCGAGCACAGCTGTACCGTCCGTCACGACCGCCACCGTATTGCGCTTAATCGTGAGCGAGTACGCCTTGCGCGGATTCTCGTGAATGGCGGTGCATACTCTTGCGACTCCCGGCGTATAGACACGCGACAGATCGTCACGGTTCTTAATCGGCAAATTCGGCTGCATATTGATCTTACCGCCCAGATGGACAAGGAACGTACGATCAGATACGTTAACAACCGTAATGCCCTCATGCGATTTCAGAGCTTCAACGACGACCGACTCTGCCGCTTCCGCTACATCTACCGTAATATCACGCACTGATGAATCCTTCCCTGGCCGAATGACGTCAATAGACGTAATATCGCCACCAACCTTGCTAATCGCCGCGGCTACATCGCCGAAGCTAACCTTGTCGTGATCCAGCTCGAGACGCAAAATAATGCTCGTTTGTGCCATATCGAATCCCTTCCTCTCGAACGAAATTGAATAGCCTCATCTTATCATGTAAACGCTTTTTTCTACAATCTAATATTTCCACTTACTGGTATTGTTCATTTATTTTTAATATTGTTCATTTTGGCCTTGGTGTAAGCCTCCTTCAGCATCAGCTCATTCATCGGCCCCTGATGCTTCTCGCGAATTCGGCCTTCCTCGTCCAGCACGAACGTTGCCGGGTACGCTTGCACCCGATACTGCTTCCCCACCTCGCCTGTTGAATCTAAGGGAATCGGGAACGTGACGCCCCACTCCTCAATCCATGCTTGAACAACGGGCAGACTCGCCTCGGTATGCGTCGCGTTCACGCCAACAATGACTACATCCTTCTCTACATTATTCGTAAAAAACTGCTCCATATACGGCATTTCCGTCCGACATGGCGGACACCAGGTTGCCCAGAAGTTGACGAACACGACTTTCCCCCTATAATCAGACAGCTTCACCTTCTCGCCCGTAAGCAATGTAAGCTCGAAGTCTGGCGCAAGCTGACCCACCGCAAGTCCTGTATCTGCTTCTGCTGTTCCGTTCTGCCCTCCTGCACCTTCCCCATACCGGGCCAGGACACCATTCATGAGCGTAATCACAACTGCTCCGCCGATGAGGACGACTAACAGCCGCTGCATGACGACTTGTACGGTGTCAGGGCGCTTCGAGCGCAGCCAGAGCAGCACTGCCGCCACGCCAAAACAAGCCAGCATGAGTGATTCGAGCCTGCCGCCATCCGCAACAAAAAAAGTTATCATTACATATACCGCGTACCCCCCTAAACCGGAGACAAGCATCGAATCTGTATAATAGGGTCTGCTTATGCGTCTTCGTTCAAGCGTGATCACGATGTACACGACAGCAGTCACTATGGCAAGCCATAGTCCTCGTTCACCGCCGTTGAAGTACAGCACATCGGCTGGACGCTCGACGACGCTTGACCAAGCGAACAGAATGACGCTGAGCTTCCATACGAGAAGCCAAATGAGTATCGCGTTCATCGTAACGGAGCTCAGCTCGCTTCTCTCCGGACGACCACGCATTCTAAAGTGTAGTGTACATAAGGCCACAGCTACCGCAATCAGGCTCATGAGCCATTGTTGCGGCACGACGAAAGGTCCGAAGGACCACGTATCCATAAGTGAATCACCGCCTGATTACAATTGTTGCTATCATTGTTGCCTGTCGACTGCCACCTTGTCAAATGTTGAAGCCGCCCGTCATAACTAACATCCAGAATCAACAGGAGGGTATCTCACATCATGATGAAAAAACAACTGCTCACCGTCGCCGTCAGCTCCGCTCTTGCCTTCACCGCACTTCTCGTTGCCGCCCCACAAGCGGATGCTGCAACAGGTACCATTGTCAGCTCCGTCAACTTCCGCTCTGCTCCGAATACGAGTGCTTCGAGCTACGGCTACATTCGAACGGGCGAGCAGGTAGACGTCATCGCCAAGGTCAATGACTGGTGGTACAAGGTTCGTGACGACGAGGGACGTGTCGGCTACATCTCGACGAGCAGCAAGTATATGAAGGTATCCGGCTCTACATCATCCAGCACTTCCAAGAGTGTGACGACATCATCAGCTACCACTGCGACAGACTCGACAGCGTTGCGGAACAAAATCATTGAAGCCGGCAAAGCGTACCTCGGTACCCCTTATGAATACAGCTCGAGCCGCGACAATACACGCACGTTCGACTGCTCGGATTTCGTAAGACAAGCGTTCAAGGACGGTGCAGGCATTACACTACCTAGTGATTCGCGAAGCCAGGGCGATTACGTCAGGTCGATCGGCAAGACGTCAACGAGCTGGAGTCAGCTGAAGCCCGGCGATCTGATGTTCTTCATGGAGTATCGAGGCACGAGCGCTTCGCTCTATCCATCGGACAAGTCAGGTCAACGCATTACCCATGTCGGCATCTATCTCGGTAACGGACAAATTTTACATACATACTCGAAGGATTCCGGCGGTGTACGCATCGATTCAATCGCTGGCAAGTCTTGGGAAGCCCGATTCATCTTCGGCGGAAGCGCCCTGAAATAGACATCATCAACAGCTCCGACTGCATCATGCAGCGGAGCTTTTTTTATATCCCCATGTAGCGAAAAAAGACTCCTTCAGCCTCTACAGCTGATGAAGTCTTCAGATCTTACGTACCGAGTATCGCATCGATCATCGGCTTCGTCTCGCCGCCCGGGAACAGGACATAGAGCAGCACATACACAGCAACGCCTGTCGGTGCAGTAAGCAGCCAGATAACAGCCGTCCAACGTCCGAGCTTCTTATGCTTCGCAAACCGCTTGTTAAAAGCATGGAGCAGCGTAACAATACCGAATACTCCCGCTGTCGTCGCGAGTGTAATATGGAAGAACAAGAACAAGTGATACGCCAGCTTCAAGTCATCAGGTCCACCGAAGCTCGTATTGCCGACGAAGATCGTACGGCTCGCATAGACGAGGAAGAACGCAAGCGCGAAGCCTGCTCCCCACAGCATCATACGCTGATGCTTCTCTCGATTACCCTTCATAATTTGCCTCCAGCCCAGTGCGACGAATATCGCACTAATGACGATGAAGGTCGTACTGATCGTTGGCAGCACAGCCAAATTCATCTTAATCCCCACCGTTCTATCTTGATTGGCAACTTATACACGATTCATATGGCCATGCTCGGAGTAGAAGTCAGCTGTTAGCTCCTCTTCTTCCTCCTTGCGTTCTCTGCGATACCATCTGAAGAAGATATACGCGAGCGCATAGCCGTATACAATCTCTTGAACGATCTTCATAATGACCCCGCCCAGCTGCTGGTCGTCCAGCATAGGTAGCAGGTGGAGCTGCGCAGGAACGGCCGCGTACATCGCATACATCGGCTCCTTGGCAAAAATGATCAGGGCACACGCTGGTGTCAACAGCACGCCGTTCACGAATATATACGCCATCTTCTTCAGATCAGAGATGCTGTTATACTCCGGAAGCGGTGCAAAGACTGGGAACCAGAGCTGGAATGCTGCCAGCAGGAAGATAATCTTATACAGCTCATGCAGCATCGGGCTGGCCATCAACGAATCCATTATAAACGGTATATGATACACCGAGAATATGAAGTTGAACATTGCCATCGCAAGCAATGGGTTCGTGATGAATTTCATAATCCGCTTCGCGAATTGTCCCTGCAGTGCAGGACGCAGCAGCCACCCTGGAACACCCATAAGCAGGAGTGGTGGCATCACGAGATACAGGATTGACTGCTGTAGCATGTGCATGCTGAAGTAGTAGTGATGACCGTAGTAGGACAGCGGGCTACCCTCAGCTATATACCAGCACGCAAGTCCAAGCCAGAAGTAGATCTGTAGCTTAACCGGCACCGGTTCGCTGTCTGTGAAGCGTGGACGCCAACGGTTCACAGCGTAATGATATATGATTCCGACAAGAAGCAGCAAGAGGAACAAGCCCGGATTCCACAGCTCAGCGAACGAGCTGGCGGCGCCATGACCTGTATGGACAACAGTTGCACTCATTTCGGATCCCCCCTGAAATAACAGGTTCCGAGTTCCCTCGGGTTCTGGTATGGCAAGCCTCGAATTTGGCGTAGCCAAATTGAGGGCCTTCTTCGACTCAACAGCATCTGATGCAGCGTTAGCGGCATGATGTCACCCTGAAATAACAGGTTCCGAGTTCCCTCGGGTTCTGGTATGGCATAATAATGTCTAACTCGTGAATTTTTTCCCAAACTATTCGAAAAAAAGAGGGGCTCTCACAACCAAGTGACAAGCCGCCTCTTCCTTCTAATTGAACCTTACCACCAAACCCAATATACAGCCGCTGCTAATGCCGTTAACGCAACGAACGTTCCGAACAGTAGACCGACAATCGGGAAGAAATGTCCGCGATCCTTCATGTGCATCCAATACGCCAGCTGGAATATAACCTGCACCACACCGATTCCGACGAGGAAATAGATGATGAAGGTACGATCCAAGCCGCCATACAGGACAGCAGCAAAAGCAAGAATCGTTAATACGATAGAAATGATATACGTCACATAGTGGTTCCTAGGGCCTTCGAGCCGATGGCGCTCGTGGCCATTGGACGACGATTGATGTTGATTAGCCATCTTATGGTCCCACCTTTCCAAGCAGGTACACGACCGTGAAGATAAACACCCATACGACGTCGATAAAGTGCCAGTACAAGCCGGCCACGTAATATTTAGGCGCCGTAACGGTCGTCAGACCTTTTTTGAAGCCGGAAATAATGAGCAATGAAATCCAGAGCACACCGAACGCAACGTGCGCGCCGTGGAAGCCGACTAGTGTATAGAACGATGTTGCGAAGGCGCTCTTCGAGAAGATATGGCCTTCGTGCACATAGTGATTAAACTCATAAATCTCAAGACCCAAGAACGAAAGGCCAAGAAGAACGGTAACTGCCATCCACATCTGCAGCTTCTGGAACTGACCCCGGTGCAATGCCATCGTCGCGAACACGCTCGTCAAGGAGCTCGTTAGCAGGATCAGCGTCGAAATCGCGACAAGGTCCATCGTGAACAGATGTTGACCTGTCGGACCATCCGGCACCTGGTTGCGCAATGCGATGAACGTTGCAAACAGCGTTCCGAACAATACGCACTCGCCGCCAAGGAACAGCCAGAAGCCAAGTACTTTATTTTTCCCTTCTAAGGTCGCGGTTTCCGCGTGAGGTGGCAGGGTACCGCCTACTTCATGATGTGCTGCACTCATGCCTTTGCCCCCTTATCATTCAACTCTTCCGGCTCAATATGGAAGCCGTGATCGTCATAGACCGAACGGAAGAACATACAAATGAACGTAAATGCGATACCGATGATGCTGACCTCGTACTTATGGTACATGAAGCCGTATGCCGATACGAACAAGCCGAACGACATCAGGAACGGTAAGATCGAAGGTGAAGGCATATGGATCGAGCCAAGCGGTTCTGCCGGCGTCATCTCCTTGTTGCCTGCCATCTTCTCTTTCCACAGTGCATCGTAGCCGCGTACAAGCGGAGTCTGCTTGAAGTTGTACTCTGGCGGCGGTGATGGAATCGCCCACTCCAGCGTACGGCCATCCCACGGATCAGCTGCATGCGGATCGATTGGCTTACGAGCTGTTGCTACGATATTGATAAAGAACGCGATTGTACCGATACCCATCAAGAACGCACCGATCGTACTGATGAAGTTACCTTCTTCAAGTCCGATTCCCGGCTGGAACGTAAATACGCGGCGCGGCATTCCCATCAGACCCAAGAAGTGCTGCGGGAAGAACGTCAGGTGGAAGCCGATGAAGAACGTCCAGAAGTGAATCTTACCGAGCGTTTCGTTCAGCAGCTTGCCGAACATCTTCGGCCACCAGTAGTACGAAGCGGCGAACAAGCCAAGCACAAGACCGCCGACGATGACGTAGTGGAAGTGTGCAACTACGAAGTACGTGTCGTGGTACTGGAAGTCAGCTGCAGGAACTGCAAGCATAACGCCTGTAACGCCGCCCATCGTAAATGTAGGAATGAAGGCCGTTGCGAACATATTAGCAACTGTAAAGCGAATTTGTCCGCCCCACAGCGTGAATAGCCAGTTAAAGATCTTAACCCCTGTTGGTACAGCGATCGCCATCGTCGCAACCCCGAATATCGCATCCCCGACAGGTCCGATACCGGTTGTGAACATATGGTGCGCCCATACCATGAAGCCGAGAAAACCGATCAGCGCTGTTGCAAATACCATCGAGCTGTAGCCGAACAAGCGCTTGCGGGAGAACGTTGCAACGATCTCGGAGATCATACCGAATGCCGGCAGGATCAGGATGTAAACCTCAGGGTGACCAAAAATCCAGAAGATATGCTCCCATATAACCGGGTTACCACCCTTGCTGACATCGAAGAACGCGCCAGCGAAAATACGGTCGAACATCAGCTGAACCAAGCCTACCGTAATAGCAGGGAATGCGAACAAAATAAGCAAGGAAGTAATGAACGCCGCCCATGTAAACATCGGCATTCTCATGTACGTCATGCCTGGTGCACGCATGTTGATGATCGTAACCAGGAAGTTAATACCACCGATCAGCGTACCAAGACCTGCAATCTGCAAGCCGAGCACGTAGAAGTCTACGCCCTTGAACGCGCCTGTCTCATCAATAATGGTAGAGAGCGGAGCGTATGCGGTCCAGCCTGCTGCCGGAGCGCCGCCAAGGAACCAAGAGGTGTTAAGCAGGACGCCTCCGAAGAAAAACAACCAGAAGCCCAAGGCGTTAACGAACGGGAACGCAACGTCGCGCGCCCCGATCTGCAGCGGTACAATCGCATTCATGAAGGCGAAAATAACAGGCATCGCCGCAAGGAAGATCATCGTCGTACCGTGCATCGTCGTCAGCTGGTTGAACGTATCGCCGATGAAAATCTTCAAGTCAGGGTACATCAGCTGAATACGAATCAGGATCGCTTCAAGACCGCCCAGCAAGAAAAATATGCCGCCTGCAAGCAAGTACAGAATACCAATTTTTTTATGGTCCACCGTCGTCAGCCAATCCATGAGTCCGGTGTGCCTTTTAACCGTATGTGAGTGAGCCACGTATTTTTTACCTCCTTTTCCTTGATGCTTCTTACTGAGGCAGCTTCAGCGAGTTCAAATATTTCACAAGCTCGTTGATCTCTTGATCCTTCAGTGCCTTATCCGTATTCGGTGCGCCCTCGTAGAATCCAGGCATCTTCGCGCCAGGCTTCACCGATTGCGGGTCCTTAATCCATTGCTTCAACATCTCATCGTTATGAGGCAAAATACCAGCTATCTTCTCGCGGGAAGCAAAGCCGTTCAGGTTCGGACCAGCGCCCAAGCCTTGTGCGTTCACCGCATGACAGGAGAGACAGTTGTCCTTGAAAATCTGCTCGCCAGCCTTCACATCCGCAGGGATGGAAGCAGGCTTCTTCATGTTCGCAACCCACTGGTCAAATGCCGCAGGCTCCTTCGAAACAACCTTGAAGTCCATCAAGGCGTGTGAGGCTCCGCAAAGCTCCGCACACTTACCGAGGAACACGTCAGCGTCGTCAGCTTCCAGGTAGTACACATTCGTAAGTCCTGGGTTCGTGTCCATCTTACCGCCTAGCGAAGGTACCCAGAAGGAGTGCTTCACGTCAGAGGCTGTAAGCTCGAACGCAATCTTCTTACCCGTCGGAATGACGAGGTCTTGCGCCGTATTAATTCCAAGCGTCGGATACTCAAACTGCCACCAGAACGCGTGCGCTGTGACCTTCACGTGAAGCGCGTCCTCGTTATCTCTGTGATCCTCCAGCAGCTTGAACGTATATTGCACCGTCGGTACGGCCAAGATCAAGAGCAGAATTACAGGAACGACCGTCCAAATAATCTCAAGCGTATGACTTCCTTCCACTTGCTTCGGAATGATGTCCTTCTCGCCCTTCTTCTTGCGGAAACGAATCAATACATAGATGTACAGAGCGAATACGACTACTACGACCAAGAGCATGATGATGAAGCTGAGCTCCATCAAAAACAGCTGATCCCTGGCCACTGGCCCCCTAGGCTTTAAGGCGGATATCGTATCGTCCCCACACCCCGATAGAAGCAATATCAACCCGAGAAGAGGGATGAAACGCCACAGATTTTGCCATCGAATCATCTTATCAATCCCACCTTATAAAGCTAATATTTTTGAACAAAAAAGGTCATAACTTGTCAATGAACCTGATCACCCTATTAACTATAAATTCGAGCCTGTTTTTTGTCAATGAATCTGGCGAAGTTCACAAAACGGTCAAATGTGTTGATTTTAGAGCATTTTCAAGCTTTTTTCAAGACTGTGGAAGCGCTTCTTCGACTCCATGCTGATGCCTTCTAACCGAATACTCAATTGTGGGCTGATTGTGTCGGCAGATACGATCTTCATATGTTCAAATTCGGGTCTATCCTTGTTTTTATTGCCATATTGAGGGTTCTTTATGCATCTTCTTCCCGCTGCCTCTGCTCTGTGAATCAAAAGCTGCTGCATGACTCATCCTAAAGAGGAATTACTGCAGCCTCAATCGCTGAGGGCTTATCGTCTGCATCGCTGTCATTCCTATACAGAAGGAGGCTATGCCAATTGCGGGCTATTCGATCGGCATCCGTTATCGCTCTTGCGCTGTCGTGTACGGTCATGGCCGGCTGCTACAGCTGGTACGACTACAACAGCGCCAACAATTACGGCAGCAAGCGCGACTATCCGAGACAGGACACCTCACGCGCCTACCAGACGGAGCAGCAATATTCCTCCGTATCGCATCAGGTTCAGTCGCTTGAATTCAACCAATTTCTCTCCGATCAGGTTGCGGCTATGTACGGTGTGAACAGCGCACTCATCTTCATGGGGGACAACACTGCCTACGTAGCCATTACGCTCGACAACACCGCGTCAGGCACAAGAGGGGGCGAGGTCAAGGGCACAGAGACGAACTTCTACGGCCTTGTGAAGGGGCTATACAATCCCCACTCCCAGCATACGGATCAAGCTGATCCGGACAAGCTGATTACAGGCCACATCGCTGAGACGGAGACGCATCACGAGCACTTATCTCATTTATTCAAGCAAAAAATCGCAGAAAAAATTCGTTCCCTGCAGCCGAGCGTGACCGATGTATACATCTCTGCCAACCGCTTCATCGTCGACGAGTTCAATCGAATTGCGCAGGAGAGTTGGCAAGGACGGCCACTTGAGCCGTACCGTCCTTACTTCATCAGCCTCATGGAACGAACGTTCGGCACAGCGCCTACGATACCGAATCAGGCCGAGGTGAACGGCCGAGAGTATTAGCATTAGATCTGCTGCACAGAGCCGCTTAAGGCTTGTGCAGTTTCTTTTTGCCGACAGTTGCTGTACAATGCAATATTAATACAAGAGATACTATACCTATATTTAGGAGACTATATTAATGAAGAAAAACGAATTCGCAGCACTCGGCATCAGTGACAATGTAAGCGAGCAGCTGCGCCTATACGGCTATGCAGAGCCGACACCGATTCAGAAGGAAGCGATCCCCGCGATATTGTCAGGCGCTGATTGCATTGCGCAGGCACAGACCGGTACAGGCAAGACGCTGGCCTTCGTCCTACCGATCATTGAGACAATCCGTCCCGAGCGCGAGCACGTTCAAGCGCTCATCGTCACGCCTACCCGTGAGCTGGCTATTCAAATTACAGAGGAGGTTCAGCGCTGGGCGCCTCTGAAGGGCTTGCGCGTGCTATCCGCGTACGGCGGTCAAGATGTGGAACGGCAAATTCGGAAGCTGGAAGGTAATATACATATTATTGTAGCTACACCAGGACGCCTGCTCGATCACATACGTCGTGAAACGGTTCAGCTACATAAGCTGTCTATTCTTGTGCTGGATGAGGCCGACCAGATGCTCCATATGGGCTTCTTGAACGAGGTTATCGATATTATTGCGATGACTCCTTCCCGCAGACAAACGCTGCTCTTCTCGGCAACGATGCCGCCGAAGATCCGGGACCTGGCAAAGGCTTACATGCGGCCTCCAGTTGAAATTGAAATCAAGGCGAAGCGAATTACGCTGGATGAGATCGAGCAGGTCGTCGTGCAGACGACAGACCGCGGCAAGCTCGATGCGCTGTGCACGCTGATCGATAACGAGCAGCCTTATCTGGCGATGATCTTCTGCCGCACGAAGCTGCGCGCCTCGAAGCTGCGCGAGGAGCTTGCCGAGCGGGGCTACTCGTGTGACGAGCTGCACGGCGACTTGACCCAGGCGAAGCGCGAGCAGGTGATGAAGCGATTCCGCGATGCGAAAATTCAGCTGCTCGTCGCGACCGACGTCGCGGCTCGCGGTCTCGACGTCGAGGGTATTACGCATGTCATTAACTACGACATTCCGCATGACGTTGAGAGCTACATTCACCGCATCGGCCGGACAGGACGCGCTGGACAGACGGGCAAGGCGGTAACCTTCGCTGCGCCGCGTGACGCGAACTATCTCGAGTTGATCGAGAGAGGAATCAAGTCGACGCTGGCGAAGCGTCCTGGGAAGCCGGGAGCGGCGTTGCAGGCGGAGCGTGGTGAGAGTCGCGAGCGTACGGGCCGAGGCGAGAGCCGGGAGCGTGCGGGACGCGATGGTCGTGAGCGGGACGAGCGCTCAGGCGGAGCGCGGAATGAGCGCGGACGCGGCGCGCGTGGAGCCGCTGGCGGGCGCGGACGCAGTGACCGCGGCGCAGCTCCGCAGCGCGGGCGCGATGACCGCGGCGCAGGCGCTGGCCGCGATAGCCGCGGCGGCGCAGCTCCGCAGCGCGGGCGCGATGACCGCGGCCCAGGCGCTGGCCGCGACTCCCGCGGCGGCGCAGCTCCGCAGCGCGGGCGCGATGACCGCGGCCCGGGCGCTGGCCGCGATAGCCGCGGCGGCGCAGCTCCGCAGCGCGGACGCGATGACCGCAGCGCTGGCGCGGGACGCGACAACCGCGGCGGCGCAGCTCCGCAGCGCGGGCGCGATGACCGCGGCCCAGGCGCTGGCCGCGACTCCCGCGGCGGCGCAGCTCCGCAGCGCGGGCGCGATGACCGCGGCCCAGGCGCTGGCCGCGACTCCCGCGGCGGCGCAGCTCCGCAGCGCGGGCGCGATGACCGCGGCCCGAGCGCTGGCCGCGATAGCCGCGGCGGCGCAGCTCCGCAGCGCGGGCGCGATGACCGCGGCCCGAGCGCTGGACGCGACTCCCGCGGCGGCGCAGCTCCGCAGCGCGGGCGCGATGACCGCGGCCCGAGCGCTGGACGCGACTCCCGCGGCGGACGCGGCAATGCAGGTGCGCGGGACACGCGCAGCACCACCCCTCGGCGCGGGCGATAAGCTCGCCTGACGCCGTGCGGCGCAAGGCGCCTTTACCAAAATTACAAACTCATGTAAAATAGAGATAGGCAATCGGCAAGGAACTGCACTTCCCAAACGAAGGAGGGTTTCTATGTACGAACTCAAGGATACAGAAATTATATTCGTCTTCACAGGCCCGAACGGTGCTGGTCGTAGAACGGTAGCTCAGATGTCAGGCAGCACTCTCGGGATTAAGCAGATCGTCTCGTATACGACACGCCCACCACGTGCCATCGAGGTTGAAGGACAAGATTATTACTTCATAACGGCCGAAGCATTCGCTGATGCGGAGTCAAAGGACGAGTTCATCGAGGTGATGGAGATTGACGGCTACCACTACGGCATTAAGGAATCCGATGTTACGACACAGCTTCAGAAGTTCGGCGCAGTCTGTCTCATCCTGAACCGTTACGGTGCCGATGCGCTCAAGAGCGTGTACGGCGACCGCGTCGTGCGCATCTGTATTTATGCCGATCGGGATACCGTGATGAAGCGCGAGCAGCAGCGCGGCGACAGCCCGGAGCAGATCGAACGCTACATGTCCCATTATGATGAAGAGATGGAATACAAGGACTCCTGTGAGCACGCTTTCGAGAATATTGATCTGGCCCACACCGTGTTCGACTTGACGAAGACACTTGACGAGAACTACTTGCACCGTAACCTGCTCGATTTGGACTAATCGAATGTGCAAGTGAACCATAGATCGCACCGAAGAACCGATGGCGCAGGCCGTCGGTTTCTTCTTTGCATAAGAGCTAGGCGTACCTAAGGAGGAGGATTGTACCCGTATGATATTAATTCATATCGAACCGACGCCGAGCCCCAACTCGATGAAAATAACGGTGTCTGAGAAGCTACCAGACTCAATCCGATATACACTCACCAAGGAACAGGAACATACCGCGCCAGAGCCGTACCGCAGCCTGCTCGCGATCGAGGGCGTCCGAAGCCTGTATCGTGCCGGCGACTTCATCGCGCTCGATCGGACAGCGAAGGCGGATTGGCAGACGATCTTGACGACTGTACGAGTCGTACTTGGAGATCGTTCCGCTGCTGCTGCCGGATCGGAGCCAAGCTCGACCGCACCCGCTAGTCCTACCTCCGAAGCGTTCGGCGAGGTCATCGTGAAGCTGCAGCACTTCCGCGGTATTCCGTTACAGATCCGCGTGTCCGCAGGTGGTGAGGAGAAGCGTGCAGCGCTGCCGGAACGCTTCTCGGAGGCGGCCGTGAAGGCAGCCAGCGCCTCCCCGAACTTGATCAAGGAGCGGTCGCTGGACGATTGGGATACGCGCTACGGCGAGCTTAGCGATGTGCTCGAGGAGATCGTGCAGGAGCTAGATGCGGCCTACGACGACGCAAGACTGTCCGAGCTCGTCGTTCGCGCACAGCAAGGGCCGGTGACGGAAGGCGCCCAGGCGATCGCGGAGGCGGCAAGACGCACCTTCACTTACGAGGAGACCGAGCAGAAGCTCCAGTCCGAGGACTGGAAGGAGCGCTATGCGGCGCTCCAGCAGATTCAGCCCTCGGAGGAGACGCTGCCGCTGCTCGTGCAGGCACTTCAGGATGAACAGACGGCCATTCGCCGCCTCGCAACGGTCTATATCGGCGATCTGAAATCTCCCTCCGTCCTTCCGTACTTGTACGATGCGCTACAGGACCGATCTGCCGTCGTTCGGCGTACAGCTGGCGACACGTTATCGGACATCGGCGACCCGCTCGCTCAGGACGCGATGATCCGTGCGCTCGGCGACTCCAATAAGCTCGTCCGCTGGCGGGCTGCGCGTTTTCTATATGAGGCCGGGGACGAGCGCGCCATTCCAGCGCTTCAAGCGGCCGCGAACGACCCTGAATTCGAGGTCAGCATGCAGGCCCGCATGGCGCTTGCGCGCATCGAGGGCGGCCAGGCAGCGGAAGGCTCCGTATGGCAGCAGATGACGCGCCGCAACGACAGCTAGCATGAGTGCGACATAAGCTTCGCCACATAGCCACGAACGAACACAAGCAGGTCTCGCTGTACTTACATGCGGGACCTGCTTTTTTCCTATACTTGCCACGCTCTCTCCTTACTCCGCTATACTCTATTTCTTAGGCAGCTGGTATAATAGAACCAGTTCGACTCTATGCACCACTGCGTTCTGATCAATTCGACATACACAGCATGTTCGATCGCCACACAAGGAGACGAGGAGAGAGGATCTATTGCGACGACATAATTGGAAAATAGGCTCATTAACCGCCCTGCTGCTGTCTGCTTCCTATACCTTACCTGCCTACATCAATAGTCCGGTGCCTGCTATAGCCGCCGTTACCGGCACGCCGAAGCTGGTCGTGGACGGAAGCGTTGTACATACGGAGTCTCCATTGTTCTACGGCGGAGCAGACGGACGCACCGTCTATGCCCCTGCACGACTTGCACTGGAGCTGCTCGGCTATGAGGTGACCTGGAATACGGAGGAGAAAGCGCTGTACGTGGCGCTCGAGGGCACGTCATACAGCCACCATCCGGGCACATCGGTCTGGGTCAGCGAGGGACGTATGCTGCACATGGATTCGGCTTCGATTCTGAAGGATGGCTCCCTGTGGGTACCCGTACAGCCGCTGTTCGAGCTGCTCGGTCATCCAGCTTCATGGAGCACGATGACCTCAACGGTCTATATTAAGAACAGCTTGAGCGCCGATATACGGCGAACAGTCAGCTATGGGTACACCCGGCTAAGCTATGATGGCGAGACGAAGGACGGCTTGCGGCAAGGCTTCGGCAAGCTGTACGTGGACGGCGAGCTGTGGTATGAGGGACATTTTACAGGTAATCGCATGAATGGCTTCGGCAAGCTGTACGACAAGGGACGGCTCGTGTACGAGGGGGCGTTCGAGAACGACCTTCCGCACGGAGGCGGAAGCTACTACTATGCAGACGGGTCTGCTTACAAGGGCAGCATGACGAGAGGACGCCTGACCGGCACAGCCAAGCTGTATAACGCGAATGGCGAACATGTGTACGATGGCAATTGGTTCAACGGCGTGCGCGAAGGACAAGGCGTGCTATGGCTCGAGGATGGGTCCAGCTACAACGGCGAGTTTCACCGCAATGAACGTCAAGGCAGGGGGGCCCTGTTCAGCAAGGATAACGTGCTCGTCTATGACGGTGACTGGAAGGGTGGCAAGCGCTCCGGCTCCGGTAAGGAGTTCGACAAGAGCGGCAAGCTGATCTACCAAGGTCAGTGGGAGTCGGACCAGCGTCATGGAACCGGCTATACGTACAGCTTCAGCAAAATGGATTGGTACCAGACGAACGACCAAGGCAGCATTGTGTCCAAGACGTCAGAGGATACGACGATGATGCGCGAGGTGACGTACCATCGTAATGTGCTCCTCCTCGAAGGCAGCGAGCTCGCGTACATCGGCGACGATTACGAGGACGGCACGCCTCACGGCAAGGGTACGCTGCTGAAGGTCAAGTCCTCTGCTAAGAACAAGAGCTTGGAACAGTACTATACGTATTATGAGGGCGAGTTTGAGGAAGGGCGCATGACGGGGTCGGGTACTTTTTATAACGAGGATAAGAAGAAGCTGTATGAGGGGGACGTGCAGGACGGCAAGCGGAACGGACGCGGCAAGCTGTACGAGAACGGACTGCTCATCTATGATGGCGAATGGTCGCACGATCAGGAGAGCGGCATCGGACGTAAATATGCGTATGGCAAGTCGCACACCGGCGCCGAATTCGAGGGCAGCTCCACCCTGCTCATGTATGAGGGCAAGTATGCGGGCGGCAAGCTAGTCGACCCTACGGCCGTCTACAAATATTACGGAGCGTTCGTGAATGGCGAGCCGAATGGACTCGGCTCTGTCATGCTGATGCACGATTATAAGAGCGATACGGGGCCGAAGACGCTGGACCTCGAGCAAGGCACCGGCTATCTGGTGTATGAGGGCGAATTCAAGAGCGGTCTTCGCGAAGGCGCGGGCAAGCTGTATGCGAACAATATTCTCATCTATGAGGGCAGCTTCAAGAACGGTATTCGTGCTGGCAAGGGCATTGCCTACATCGATGGCTGGCTGTACGAAGGGGAGTTCGTGGACGATCAGCTCGAGGGCCTCGTGAAGGCGACCGACGCCTTCCGCACCGTACGCTTCGAGGGGCTGTACAAGAAGGGCAAGAAGAATGGCTACGGCAAGCTGTATTCGGAGAACGGTCTGCTCGTCTATGAGGGAGAGTACAAGAACGGCCTCCGACACGGCTTCGGCAAGCTGTACAGCGCTGACGGCAAGACGGTGTATTACCAGGGCGAATTCCGTGATGACAAGACGCTTAGCGAATATTTGAACAGCTTGAAGAACAGCCAATAAGGAGGCTCGAATGAGGACATTCCGACACGCAGTACCTGTATGGCTCATGCTTGTCCTGCTGCTTGCAGCGGGCCTCAGCGATATGGCGGGCAGCTCCCGAGCGGAGGCGGCAGTCGACGGAGGCGCAGCATACACGGTGAGCTCGGCCACCTACAGCACGCGACTGTCACAGCTGAACGTGTATCCGGCTGCAGGGGCGATCAGCTTCCACCCGGACACACTCGTCTATTCGACAACGGTCCCCCATGCCACATCGACGATCCGACTGCTGCCTCTGCTCGAGGATGAGACGGCGGTGCTGGAGATTAATGCCCGTATCATGAAGACCGGGGAAAATTACGACGGCTCGCTCAGCGTCGGCCCGAATGTATTCACGCTGACTGTGACAGCGGCGAACAAGCAGTACCGCACCTATACCGTAACCGTACATCGGGAGCAAGGCTCGACGGAGAGTCATCTCCGCTCGCTGACGTTCAGCACGGGCAGATTGTACCCGTCGTTCAGCTCGGACGAGACGAGCTACACGCTCTACGTTGAGCACCCGATTAAGACGGTCTATATGTCTGCGCTACTGGTCGATTCGAAGGCGACCCTGACGTACAACGGGTCAAAATTTCCCGAGGGCGTGTCTGTCTATAACGCGAAGCCTCTCGAGCCGGACAAGCCTGTGCTGTTCGACATCGTCGTTACGGCCGAGCACGGCAATACGAGGACGTACTCCGTTGTAATGAAGCGAGCGGCCTTGACGACGATCCCGACTCCGCGTGGGAGCGGCGGCTTCTATGAGATGATGCCGGTGACACGCGGGGTCACCGAGGTGACGAAGGAACGGTTCGGCCGTTCGGAGCTTACGATCGAGGTACCGCTTGACCCATACCGCGACGAGCTGGAGGACAAGAAGAAGACGGGTGTGATTCAGCTCGATGCCGTCAGTCACACGCCGCAGAGCCGGTATGACGTCAAGCTGCTGCCAGCGCTGTGGAAGAAGACGGCTGATACGGGCAAAACGCTGCAGCTTCAGACGCACGAGTTCGATCTGACGTTATCGCCTAGACCATTGCCTGCTGGAGCGGACGACACCGGCGTATTGCTCTCCATCGAAGCCGTAGCTGCCGAGCAGATGGCCGAGTGGGCGAGCATACCTCCCTCTGTGGACGATGCGGCAGCCGCCTACAGGCTGTCTCTCGATTCGTTCGGCGAGCATGACGCCACATGGAGCAAGCCGCTCGCCTTCTCCTTCAAGCTGTCGCATAAGCAGATAAGTCAAGCTGGACGTCTTGCAGCTTATCGGTACGACGAAGGCGGGCGCAGCTGGACGTTCGTCGGCGGCCAGCTTACGACGGGCAACCGGTTCGAGGTCGAGCTGACCTCGCCGGGGTTAATCGCCATCGTCGAGGACGAGCGTTCGTTCAGCGATACGGCTGGACATTGGGCGGAGGGAATTATCGCCGAGCTGACGACAAGACGCATCGCCAGCGGCGTCGGTGAAGGCCGCTTCGCGCCGGACACGCCTGTGACGCGAGCAGAGTTCGCGTCGATGCTGGCTCGTGCGCTGGAGCTCACGAGCAGCGGTCCGGTGCCGTTCACTGACGTGCCTGCGGATGCGTGGTACCGCGACGATCTGGGCAAAGCTGTCGCGGCGAAGCTGATCGAGGGCGTGAGCGAGTCGAGCTTCCAGCCGGGCGAGACGATCAAGCGCGAGCAGATGGCCGCCATGCTGATGCGGGCGCACAGCCTGCGAACAGGCATTCGGCAGGATGATATTTTGTTGCCTGCGAAGCTTACGTTCGCGGATGAGTCATCGGCTTCCGCATGGGCGGTGCGCAGCATCCGGCTTGTCGAAGCTGTAGGTATCATGAACGGTGCAGCAGGCGGAGCGTTCCTGCCCCAGCATACCGCGACGCGCGCGGAGGCTGTCGCTGTCGTGTACCGACTGATGAACCTGCACGTTCCAGCGAAGTCGTAAGTCGAGGAAGGCCGCTCATCTGGTGATGAGCGGCCTTCTGCTTGTTCACGAGACGAATCATCATGGATCACGATTGTTTCTTGCTGGCTAAAATCTGAACTTCCACTTCCATCTCTTCCCTTTTTTTATATCGCATATGATATATTTATATCACTGAAGATATAAATTCGACTCCTTGAAAACTGAATAAGCAAATAGAGAAAGGTTGTTCGCTATGGAAGCGGTATTCTACGAAACAGCCAAAGGAAAAAAGGAGGTGATAGGTATGGACAACAAAAGGGTGCCAAGGAAATGGGGTGACCTCCCGATCACTTCCCTTACAGCTGTTGAAAAAGAAGCCATATCGAACATGGCAAGATTGGTTAATGAAATCACGAATAGGCGAAAACAACTCGGATTGACGCAACAGCAGGTTTCTGAGCGTGCTGGAATCACCCAAGCGCAGGTTGCGCGACTTGAGAATTCACATTCGGTTCCTTCCATGGAAACGGTGATGAAGGTTGCAATCGCACTAGGTTTGAAGATCGGTTTCGAGGAAGCCGCCGCGGCGCAAACTAATTTGAGTTACGTTTAATGTTAAGTGGTTGCTCTTCCATAGCAAATTCAGAGGGCCATATAGGCCCTCTTTTTTTTCGTTTCCATCCTCTTTCTTGGCGTCCATTTGCCTGTTTGATACGCCGAAGTTCGCAGTCTCTCTCTTAAGCGGATACGTCACCTTACTTAGCCCCTATCAAGCAGGCGCAAGCGGCGGAGTACCGGCTCGCTCGAGCGAACCTTCATCTGCCGCAACAGCCTCATCTCCGCCGCCGACTCCTGTGCTGCCGCCGGACTGCAGCTGATACATCCGGTAATACTTGCCCTGAAGCTTCATCAGCTCCTCGTGATTGCCTCGCTCCGCAATACGTCCCTGATGAAGCACAAGTATGTGATCCGCCTCGCGGATCGTAGACAGCCGGTGAGCGATGACGAACGTCGTTCTACCTGCGCTGACGACGCGCAGCGCCTGTTGGATCAAGCTCTCCGTCTCGCTGTCGATGCTGGCCGTCGCCTCATCTAGGATGAGAATCGCAGGATTAAACGCCAGCGCCCTCGCGAACGAGATGAGCTGCCGCTGCCCTGCGGACAGCGTGCTGCCCCGTTCAATAACAGGCTCGTCATAGCCGCCAGGCAGCCGCTCGATGAACGAGGCGGCACCCACATCGGTAAGTGCCTTACGCACTTGATCCTGCGTAATGCTAGTATTGTACAGGCTGACGTTGAACTTAATGTCACCCGCGAACAGGAACGGGTCCTGTAGCACGATGCCCATATGCTTGCGCAGCGCCTGCTTCGACATCTCACGGATGTCCTGTCCGTCTATCGTAATCGTTCCGTCCGTCGGCTCATAGAAGCCGAGCAGCAGGTTCATGATCGAGCTCTTGCCCGAGCCGGTATGCCCGACAAGCGCAATCGTCTCACCCTGCTTCGCCTCGAACGATATGCTCTGAAGCACAGGCTCCCCCGCCTTGTAGCCGAACGATACGTCGCGGAAGACGATATGCCCTTGCGGTCGATCTACCTGCTGCTCCTCCGCAACGTCGACACCGGGCTCATCCAGCAGGTGAAACACTTTCTCAGCCGATACAACCGCCCGCTGTGCATTCAGCAGCTGATCGAATATGCCGATAATCGGCTGGAAGAACCGTCCGAGATAGTCAATATACGCATAGAACACACCGAACGAGATGGCCGTCTGCAGCGACTGACCCCCGAAGTGCCAGATCGTGACGGCAGTGAACAAGGCTCCGATCAGTCCGGTAAAATTACGGGACGACAGCGAGAACACGCGCATGTTCTTAATATTGCTCGTGTACCGATCCTCGTTCAGCACCTCGAACTCGCGCATCCGACGCTTCTCCTGCCGGAACGCCTGCAGGACGGGCATGACAGCGATCGATTCGCTGATCATCGCATTCATATCGCTGAGTCGCGCCCGCATGACGGATACATATTTCCTCGTATATTTCAGATGGACATACATGACGACCGTGAACAACGGAATGAATACGAGCGTAATAAGCGCAAGCTGCACATCGAGAATGAACAGCGCGACATAGATGCCGAGCAGCTGCACCGCGCTGACGACGAACGTCGCCATGAAGCTCATGAACAGGTCGCGCACCGCCTCTGTATCGTTCGAGATACGCGACACGACCTGTCCGATCGGCGTATTGTCGAAGTAGCGGATCGGAATACGCTGGATGTGCTGCATCAGCTCATTGCGCATCTGCTGAATGATGCGTACCGCCGTCGCCTGAAGCATATACGACTGCGTGTAATGCAGCACACCGCCTACGACCAAGAGGCCGACGAACAGTCCAATCAAGCCCAGCACAGGCTTCATATCGTGCGCATAGAACATCGCGGTCTCCGTCCCTGTCAGCCTGCGGGCAGGAATCTCGCTCTCACCGCTTCCCGGAGCGTTCGTTCTAATAACAACGTCTGCGCCAGACTGCTCGACCGCACCTACACGATCCTCACTGCCTGTAACGCCTGCACTGCCCGCACCTGCAGATACCGTCCAAGACGGCTGCTGCTCCGGAATGTCACCCGTAGTCAGATACAGACCCCGATCCAGCTGAATGATACGGGCCGGCTCCCCTTGCTCGAACGGGTCGCGCTCGAGCACCTTCCCCTTCGTGTAAGCCTCCATCCAATCATCTCGTACAAAACGCATCCCGTTAAAGGCAATAACCGGCACGTCCGCTGGCAGCACCTCAGAAGCGCTGAAGGACTTCCACGGCTTCGAGATGGCGCCAATGTGCCGATCGATCAACGTCTTCATTATGTAGGGTCCTGCGAGGTCGGCCGCAACGGCCAGAGCCAATACGAGAATTGCGGCCACAATCCGCAGCTTGAAGGCTAGCGCATAATGCAGAAGTCTGCGCAATACCGGCACCCTCTGCGACTCGTTCAGTTCTTGTGAAGCGTCACCTTGAGACAATCTTCTTCCCCCTTAAATAACAGGCTCCGAGGTTACTCGGGTTCTGATCTGGCAAGCCTCGAATGAGTCGAAGCACCGTCTACGCAGATGCATCCATTAGATGCGCCTCCAACTGCTGGCGCTCGAACTGCTCCCGATACCAGCCACCCAGCAGCATCAGCTGCTCGTGCGTGCCTTCCTCCACTATGCGGCCGTTGTCCAGAACGACGATCCAGTCGGCATGTGCGATGCCGGACAATCGGTGCGTCGCGATCAGCGTCGTCTTGCCCGCCCGCTCTCTGCGCAGATGGCCGATAATCGCACTCTCCGTGCGCGCATCGACCGCTGACAGCGAATCGTCGAGCAGCAGGACGTCCGGATTCGTCAGCAGCGCTCTCGCGATGCTGACGCGCTGCTTCTGCCCGCCTGACAGCATGACACCGTTCTCCCCAACGATTGTGGCTAAGCCGCTCGGAAGCTGCTGCACGTCCGCCTCGAAGGCCGCCATCTCAATGACACGGCGAATGCTCGCCTCGGAGGCGTCCGGTACGCCGAGCGCGATATTGTCGCGGATCGACTTGGACAGCAGCAGATGCTCCTGAGGCACATAGCCGATCCACCCTCGCACCGCCTCCACCGAGATCGACTCGATCGGAGTACCGGAGATCAACAGCTCGCCGCTCGTAATCGGATAAAAGCGAAGCAGCTGCTTCAGCAGCGTCGACTTCCCGCTGCCGGTCCGCCCGACGATGCCGATCGTCTGTCCCTGCACGATGTGCAGCGTTACTCCGCTCAAGCTATCCGTCTCCGAGCCCGGATAACGGAAGGTCAGCTGGCGCAGCTCGATCGACTCGGGCTTCACTACAGCTACAGGCTGCTCCGGCTCAGACACATCAGCCTGCTGCTCGAAGCTGCGGCTCAGACGGTCTACCGAGGCCGTGCCGCGCTGCAGCACGTTGATGAATTCGCCGAAGGCGATCATCGGCCAGATCAGCATGCCGAGGTATATATTGAACGTAATAAGCTGCCCCAGCGTCAGCTCGTTGTACATCACCTGATACGCGCCGAAGCCGTTGCCAATCGCGAAGCTGAGTCCGACGACCAGCGAGATCGCTGGATGGAACATCGCGTTGATGACGGCGACCTGGCGATTTTTCTCCATCACATCGGCAGTTACCTTCTCGAAGGAAGCAAGGTCATGCGACTCCTGCACATAGGAACGGATCACTCGCATGCCCGAGATCGACTCGAGCGCCTGATCGTTCATCTTGCCGAAGGCCGTCTGCGCGGCGACGAAGCGCTTGCGCATCCGCTTGCCGAGCATGCTGATCGCAAGCGTCACGAACGGCAGTGGGATGAGCGCAAGCACCATCAGCTTCCAGCTAATGAGCGTAATCATCGTCACAATGACGACGACGGTGCCGACGATCGTGTTAACGAGCGTCATGACGCCGTAACCGGCCGTCTGTCCGATCGCCACGATGTCGTTCGTCGCGAGCGCCATCAGCTCGCCTGTGCTGTTGCGATTGAAGAACGACGGCGTCATCCGCATCAGATGCCCGAGCAGCCTGCTTCTCAGCATTCGCTCCAGCAAGGACGAGTTGCCGAACAGCGTCGTAATCCAGATGTACGTCAAGCCATACAGCAGCAGCGCCAGTCCGACGAGCTTCCAGACGCTCTCCCGCAGCTGCGCCTCGGTCAACGCGCCCGTTCGAATCTGATCAATGACCGACCCGATCATCTGAGGCGGTACAATATTGAGCAAGCTTACAGTCGTCATCAACACGATCGCAATGGAGTACATCAGCCACCGCTGCCGGAAATACCAGGACAGCTGTCGAATAAAGCCCATCTTCTACACTTCGCCTCCCACACGATTCACAGCTGTATCGCCAGCCTGAATAGGTACATTTGTTCGCACCCTTCTACAATACCATATTGTGGAACGATTGCCATAGGAAAATTTGATTATAATGGACTTTCTTAAAAAAAGTTTAGAAATGGAAGGTCACCCTGCTCTCCCAGCACTTATATCGCCTGCCCCTCCAAGCCAAGCCTGCAGTCAGGTCGGAGCTCACACCGATCACACTTCGGATCACTGCCGCAAATATGGGCATAATCGACCGCACAATACAGCCACATGAGGTTATCCAAATACGTAAGGCTCACCCCGGCTTCCATCGCTAGAGCGCGCATCACATCGACAGCTTCAGCCTCCGTGGGATGGCCGCTGTGTAGCCTTAATCGCTCCTGACTGATGATGCGCCTAATATGTACATCCGGCTTGATCGCTTGAATGCCGACATTGCGTAAGTACTCGAGTGCGAGCGTGTAGCCGATCTGCTTCAGCTTGTACGTTCGCCCCCTGCCTAATTCCGATGCAATACGTTCCGGTACGTCACTTGTTACATAATGCTCCAAGCTGCCATAAGCAGCCTCGATCTGCTCCAGTATGCGAATATTGTCATCCAGACTCGCCATCTGCTTATCAATCGCGCGGTTCCCGCACTTCAGCTCCTTCACCTTACGGGCCAGCATCGACTTGTCCGCTCGCTTAATCCGCTCGAGGTCGAAGCCATAGAATACGTCCGTCAGCCTGTCCATATTGTCGATAATCGGACCCCAAGGCCTCTGGTTGCTCAGCATGGACAGTATAAGACCGCGGATATGCTCATCTCTAGTGAAGGCTTCCCCGCGATCTCTGCGCTCCGTTCTTACGACTTGCCCCAGCTGCGCGATCGCTGCATCCAGATCGTAGTCGATACGACGCAGCGTCGCCTTCATTCGTTGTACAAGCTCCTTGGCATGAATCATGCTTCGTTGGTGCACCTCCTGTGCCTACGTATGGAGCCCCACCGCGGCGGCCGCCGCGACGAGCAGAGCTGGCAGCAGGTTCGCCACCTGTATGCGGCGCAGCTCCAAGATGTTGATGCCGATGCCGATAATGAGCACTCCGCCGACCGCCGTCACCTGCTGGATGATCGCCTCAAGCAGCGCGTCGTCGAGCATAGCGGCGATACCGGAAGCACCGAGCGCAATCGCCCCTTGGTAGATCAACACAGGTACCGCCGAGAACAGCACGCCGATGCCCATCGTCGTCGCGAATACGACGGACAACAGTCCGTCCATAACGCTTTTCGTATACAAAATGACATGATCCCCGCGCAGCCCGCCGTCCATCGATCCGATAATCGCCATCGCACCGATGCAGTAGATTAGCGTTGCGTTCACGAATGCGGCGGCGATTCTCCCTTGTGAATCGGTGGCTGGCCCCTGAGTCGATTGCCCGACCCGTCTGAGCCGACTGACTCTGATACGTGCAGACATCGCGTTCACGAGCCGCTCCAGCCCTTGTCCGGCCTGCTCCAGTCGACGCTCGATGCCGATCGCCTCACCGAGCAACCCTCCGATAACAAGGCTCAAGACGATGAGCAGGAAGTTGTCCGACTTCAGCGCCATCGACACACCGAGCGCTAACAGCGCGAGGCCGATGCCCTGCATGAGCGTCCGCTTCATGCTCTCGCTCATTCGCCCGATCGCGACGCCGAGCAGACTGCCCGCGACGATCGCGGCTGCATTCACAATAGTTCCCCATAATGCCATGACTGATCGTTCCGCCCTTCAGTAGCTCACTGTAGCTTCATTCGATTCATCATACATCGCCATGCTGCAGGCGTACAACAATATGTTCTTTGCTCCTTGTGCCGCAGCTCGTTCTGCGCGTTCCGCGTCGCTTATTGGTACAGAGGCTACGATGACGCGGCATAGTTCGCCGCCTATCGGGCATACTAACGACCGTATCCTGCTGAGCAACTCAGCTTACAAGGGAGGCAACCGCACTTATGGCAACTGATAAAAGCATGGAGCCCGTAACAGGCGAAGAGGTAGAAACAGACGGCATCTACGCGAACGAGTGGGGCCGCGAGGAGACGCTGAAGCGCGGCGACGAATTCCCGTCCGACCCGGTGCTCGGTCATACCGAGTGGAAGCTGAAGAGCCTTGCGCTCGACAGCCAGGAGGACGACCTGTATCAAGACACGAAGCCGAACACGAAGAAGCGGATGCATCGCGACTTCGGCACGCAGTCGCCGAAGCGCAATGCGCCGCCGAACTAAGGCGAAGGAAGTCTTGGCAAGCAGAGCATATAGCAACAAGCGCCCTCCTGAGTGGAGAGCGCTTGTGTTATTTTCGACCGATCGAACAATACCGTTATTCCGCCTGCACGATCTTGATCAGGTTCGTCGAGCCCGCCTTGCCGACAGGAACTCCTGCCGACACGATGACGAGATCGCCGCTATCGACTAAGCCTGCCTTCTTGCCGCTTACGAGCGCACTGGCAAGCATCTCATCCATCGTGCTCACCGTTTCCGCCTGAACAGGCGTTACACCCCAGACGAGGCATAGACGGCGAACCATCTGCTCATCCGGTGCTGCCGCGATAATCGGAGCCTTCGGACGATACTTCGACACCATCCGCGCGGTGAAGCCGCTCATCGTCGGCGTCACAATCGCCTTCGCCGCAAGCTCCAGCGAAGCACTCACCACCGAACGGCTGATGACCTCCGTGATATTCGTCTTGTGCAGCTGCGCACGGCTTGTGAACCGCTCGACGAAGTCGATCGACGCCTCCGTCCGCGCGGCAATCGCCGCCATCGTCTGTACGGACTCCAGCGGATATTTGCCCGCTGCCGTCTCGCCCGACAGCATGATCGCATCCGAGCCGTCGAGTACGGCGTTCGCGACGTCACTGGATTCCGCCCGTGTCGGACGAGGATTCATCTGCATCGAGTCGAGCATGTGCGTGGCCGTAATGACCGGCTTGCCGGCGAGATTACATTTCTGAATCATCATCTTCTGCAGCAATGGCACTTCCTCAACCGGCACCTCGACACCGAGATCGCCGCGTGCGACCATCAGGCCATCGGACGCCTCAAGAATCGCGTCAAGCTCATCGACGCCTTCCTGGTTCTCGATCTTCGATATAATCTGCACATGTCCGGCCCCGAGCTCCTCCAGCAGGCTGCGAATCTCCAGCACATCCGCCGCCTTGCGCACGAACGACGCCGCCACAATGTCTACGCCTTCCTCCACTCCGAAGCGAATGTGCTCCACATCGCGAGCGGTCACGCCTGGCAGCGACGTGTGCGTGCCCGGCAGGTTCACACCCTTGCGCGGCTTGATCAGTCCGCCGTTCATAATGCGCGTATGGATCTCGGTCCCTTCGACCGACTCTACCTTCAGCTCAATGAGACCGTCGTCGAGCAGAATGCGCGAGCCCGGCTTCACATCGTTCGTCAGCTCCGGATAGTTCACCGCGATCCGCTTGCCGTCGCCCTCGATCTGCTCGGTCGTCAGTGTCAGCACTTCTCCCGTCTCGAGCATGTACGAGCTGTCCTTCAGCTTGCCGATCCGCACCTCAGGCCCCTTAATATCGAGCAGTATCGCCACAGGCATTCCCGTCTCCCGCTCCGCCTGACGCACCTTCTCGATACGCGCGCGCTGCTCGTCCAGATCGCCGTGCGCCATGTTCAATCTCGCCACGTTCATCCCGGCCTTGATCATGTCCTTCAACAGCGGCACCTGATCACAGGCAGGTCCCATCGTACATACAATTTTCGTTCTTGGCATTATGGTAGTCCCCTTTTCGATTCATGGTCACGTTCATCGATTCGGGTTCATTGTACAATTAAAGCTTCCAGCTGACTATGAACTATAGTACACTAGATGAAATATAGTATGACAATAGGAGGTACGGGTACATGCTTGATGTTCTCACGGTGAGTCATCATTCCGGTACGATGCCTTGGTTCGAGGAGCACGAGCAGGGGAGCCGCTCCTACACGTTCATCCTGGTCGGCTACGGCAGGTGCGTCTATTGGATCGAGGAGAGCAAGACGGTGCTGGACAAGGGCGATGTGCTGCTCATCCCGCCGCGCACCCGCTTCTACGGCAAGAGCATCCCTTCCCTCTCGCATGAGAAATATGTCATCACCTTCAACGTCTCGATCGACGTGCCGCTCCCTCTGCTGCATCAGAGCGAGACGCTGCACATGAACCCCGGCATCGCCGACCTGCTGCTCTCTCGCCTGCAGACAATGCACGAGGAATGGGGCGAGCGGCTGCCTTATCGCGAGGTGATGGCCGCGGCGCTACTGCTCGAAGCGCTCACCCGGCTGACGCGGGAATGGGAGCAAGGCCCCCATTCCTCAGCGAAGCATCGCCAGGCCGAGCAGCTGAAGGCGTATATCAAGAACCATTACCGCGAGAAGGTGACGAAGGACGAGCTCGGCGCCGTCATCGACAGAAGCCCGAACTACACAGCCTCCCTGTTCAAGGAGGTCACAGGGCAGACGATCAGCGACTATGTGCACGCGACTAGAGTGAAGACGGCGATCTACATGCTGCGTCATTCCGCGCTCACGGTGAGCGACATCGCCGATTATCTCGGCTACAGCGACCCGTCGTATTTTCACCGGACGTTCCGCAAGCTAACAGGCGCCTCGCCATCGGTGTACATGAAGGAGCGTGTAGAGGTGCAGTAGGAAGCAGCAGAAGGGCGGCTCAGGGACTACTCGAAAGCTGATCAGGGGATTTGCTACACGGAAGCGCCACAGTATTGTCAATACGAGTTGTCGATTCACGTCGAAGAATGTGCTAACCTATTCGTATAGGCGTCTGTGTTAAGCTCTAGCGATGCGGTCTGCCTTGTATACCAACCTGTACATCATCACCAGAAAGGAGCGTGCTCCGCATGCTAGGGTCCCAGGGAGAACGAGAGCTTCAAAGGCTTTACAATACGGAGAATCGCGCGCTCTCCTTCTATAACAATCAGATGCTCACATCGTTGAACCCGATGATGCAGCAATTTATAGCCGAGCAGGAGATGGTATTCGTCTCCACCTCGGATCAGGCAGGCAACTGCGACTCCACCTTCCGTGCCGGCGAGCGCGGCTTCGTCCGCGTCATGAACGAGGAGACGCTCATCTATCCCGAATACCGCGGCAACGGCGTCTTCGCCAGCCTCGGCAACATGCACGAGAACCCGCATATCGGACTGCTGTTCATCGACTTCTTCAAGCATCATATCGGGCTTCATGTGAATGGCAAGGCGTTCGTGATGACGCACGACGAGCTCGCGAGCCAGCCCTTCATCGAGGACAGTCTCGCCGAGAAGCTGCAGGCCGAGGAGAATGGCCGAGCTGAGCGCTGGGTCGTCGTCCAGATCGAGGAGGCGTACATTCATTGCTCCAAGCACATTCCGCACTTCGACAAGCGGGAGAAGGAGATCGACTGGGGTACGGATGACGAGGTCAAGAAGGGCGGCGACTTCTTCAAGGTGAGGGAGCGGCAGCGTGTTGGAAGGTAGACTAGTTAGAGGTTGTGAGGGAGAAGGAGCACCGGCTGCGGGATGCAGAGGGGTGCTCCTTCTTGAGCTTCCTTAATTCCCAAACGGCGTCGGAACATCGGATTGTTGATCCACCCCTTGAATGACAAGGACCCAATCCTGACCTCGCCCAGAGGTCGGAGGCGTATAGGTCTGGAACGTCTGCCCATCCCACGCACGAGGAGACAGTCGGAATTCGTAGCTGACACCATAGCGGGGATCATACCACGATTGACGGACATAGGCGGCTTTTACAACACTTTGGTCTATAGTAAACGGCTCTCCTGTTGGGGTATACACGATGAGCTTCGAGTCGTCCACCGCACGCATGGCTCGTATCTTGGACGCTGACGGTTCCTAATGCGTACGGCTCGCCACCATTGATCGACAACGTCCCATCCTCGCAAATGAAACATCAGCAATCTTAATGTCACCTAGGCTGACGCCCCGCATTTCAACCACCTACACTTACCGCCGCTGCCTCTTCCTGACCATGTATGCTTAGTTTCATTCCTAAAGCAAGGGCCAGTCGAAATACAGTATCTAAGCGAGGGATCGACCCACCATTTTCTATACGTGCAATAGATTCTTGATGAAGACCTACTTTGTCCGCTAGCTCCTTTTGAGTCCATCCTAGTTCAATTCGCCTTTGATGAATGGCATTTACCAACTGAGCGACCGCTTCAAGCTCATTCATTCGCATCGGATCTATGGACTTAAGTTCCTTCTTTTTCTCGCTCCAGCTTTTCATATCCATATCACTCCTTTGCCATTCTGGATAGCCAGTTATCCATACGCCGTTCAGCAATTGCAATCTCCCGCGGCGGTGTTTTCTGCGTCGTTTTAGAAAAATGGTGCAACAATACGAAATGATTTCCGTTCCAACCAAAGAAAAAAATTCGATTATTGCCTGGTCGTAGTTCCCATATGTCGCCAGAGATTCGTTTGGTGAACTTTTCACCTGCTCTCGTTCCTTTATCTTCAAGCCGATTTAAGTAATATATAATTTGCTCTAGTTGATGCTGGAATCGTTCTTAGAAACAGCTTCGTTCATAAATTCTAAAATCCCTCCTTCAAGCGTCTATTCCCGCGCTACTTCATATGCAGGAGTATAAACAGATAACGAACTTACAATTATGATGGCAACTTTCCAAAAGATAAACGAGGGCTAGTTTATTAGCATGAAAAAATGTACATATTAGGTGTAATTGAGTATAATAAAAATAAGATTAATCCATTGATTTCATTGGATTTTTATGTGTAAAAGGTGGTGTAAACATGACTTATATATTTGCATATGAACACTTCGATAATTCGGAAGATCGATTATTCTTTCATCCGAATATAAATCCCTTTGATTATGAAATACAACAACTCATTCTAGAGGCAGAGAGAAATATAGGGGCATTAGCAAGACTCGGTTTGAAAAGCCATCCCTTAACGCCTATTATTTTACGTAACTCTCTGGTTAGAACAGCACATTTTACTACCAAAATTGAGCAGAATAAACTGGAGTTCAAAGAGGTCGTACAACTTTATCAGAATTACAAAAAAAATCCACTGACCATTAAACAAAAAGCACAAATCGAAGTTAAAAACGTCTTTGAAACTTATGAGTATATTTACAGCTTAAATCCAAACAAAGATTTTTCAGACATGGATGAACCTGTACTAAAAAAAATACAATATATTTTAATGAACGACTTGACCGGTTATCCAGAAGGGTATAGAAATATTCCGGTAGCTCTTCAAGATGGTGATGGGCATATCAGTTACCAGCCTCCAGCATTTAATGAAGTTCCACGCCTCATGCGGGCATATTTTTCTTGGCTTTACACTAGTGTAACCGGATACACAAACCCATATGACACAACAAGCTCCAATAACGATAAAAAAATCCACCCTCTCATTATTTCTGGAATTACTCATCATTTAATAGGTTACATCCATCCATTTCCCGATGGTAATGGAAGAACAGCTCGAGCATTTTCTACTTTGGTTGGTTTAATACACAACGACCTAGCCACAATAAAGGATGCATTTAGTGTAGAAGAATTCTTTGATAAAAGAATCGAAGATTATTATGATACGCTAATGGCTGCAACTCAAGGCAACCTAAAACCATTCATTGTTTTTTATCTAGAGTGCGTCAACGCATCACTTACCAAGGTTCTCAAAGAACTGCAACGTTACGATAGAATAAAACATATTCGTGAATTGCTTGGTAGAGGGCATGCAAAAACAATGTTTGAATTGATTAGCAGAATGGATGACGGAGAAGTATTTCATAGACAATTGTTTGACGATACTCTAGAAGCTTCTTCCTCAAGCATTGCCAAAAACATCACAAAACTTAAGGACTTAGGCGTTATCAAGTCAGGAAACGGTCGCGGAGAATATATCGTCTGTATAGTGGATTAACCCCTGCTGCAGAATCAAAGCTATAACAATATTAATGAGCACTGCTCCTCTAAAACATTTGGAGAACAGTGCTCTTAATGTATCTTGCAATAGTAAGCGACACCACTACTCGACTAACAAAATGAGTAGCAAACAGTATAATCGAAGCGTATTGAACCCCTGTCCAACTTTAAAACCTGTGGTTTTACATGGACAAGGGTTTAGAAAAGCGAGCCGTGGCTGAGTAAATCCACAATTCGCCGCCGCGTGATGCTGAGGATGTTTGGGGATGTGGCTTAGAAACGCTTCTGCTATAGCGAATGTTTTAGAAATAGTAAAATGTTATAATTAACGGGAGATTAATAAAAGAAAGGCGATGAGTTTAATTGTCCCATAAAGTCATAGATGTGTTCTCGACCTCCAGACTTTCAAGGTATTCATATGTAAGCCGTAAGTATAAGCACAATCAAACATTCGATGATTTCCTTGAAAACTACCTACATGAGAACGATAAAATAATTTCTATAACAGGACCCACCAAATGCGGAAAAACCACTCTTACTAAGAGTGTCATCGATCCATCTGCATTGGTTCGAATTCACGGGGCTGATATAACCTCGCCTGATAAATTATGGGAACTTGTTTTGGCTAAGTTAAAAACACCGATCGAATCGAAAGAAACGAAAGGACGAGATACAGAAAATGAAGTTGGTGGTGAGGTAAGCAGTTCCGGCCCCTTATCATGGCTTTGGGGTTTAGGAGCAAAAGGCACCTACAAATGGAAAGGAAAAAAAACACATACCCTTCAGTTGGATAAAAAACAGTCTGACCATCAAAATGCCATAAGAAATATGATCGAAAGGAAATCTGTTTTAGTTATAGACGACTTTCACTACATAACACCAGAGGTTCAAAAAGAGATTTGTAGACAATTGAAAGGAGATCTTGAGTCCGATCATCCTCCAATTGTTGTATGTTCTATACCTAGTAGGGAAGATGCAACAACAAGAGCCTTATCGGAGTTACAAGGTCGTGTTGCATCGATAAAATTTAGTAGGTGGAGTAACGATGATCTTTATGAGATTATTGAAAAAGGTTTTCACAGTCTAAATTATCATGTCTCGAATAAAACTGAAATTCAAGAATATTTGCTCCACGAAGCGCTTGGCTCCCCACATGTTGTTCAGGATTGTTGTAAATCTATCTGTAGCCAAAAGGAGATAACACAAGGACGGACAAAATTCTTTGCTAAGGAAAAAATCAACTTTTCACAAGCGGAGATGAAAAAAAGTCTTGAGGATGTAGCAAGTGAGCTTCATTATGAAAGATCTTATAAGATCATCGAAGACGGTTTACCAACAAAGGGCACAAAACGAGTGCTGCACGTTGTCGGTGATGGAGATGAGCAAGATGAAGCAGATGTTTATCAACTTTTATTAAAAGCCCTTGAGTTAGACCCCCCAAAGGATCGATTAACGCGAAATGAAATTGATAATAGAATATCGCAACTTGTGCGCGGTAAACCACCTGCCCGCTCGTCAATTGGTGCTGTTCTGAAAAATTTAAACCGTTTAGTTTTAGATTCTAATATAAGAAATATGGTACTTGATTGGGACGAAGGAACCGGTTCGGGTGAATTAATAATTATGGACCCTTTGTTTTTACTTTATTTAAGGCATGGAAACAAATCTTGAGGGACTAAGTAAAAATCACAAGCTCTTTGAACCCCTGTCCGGCGAATTATTGTGGATTTGCTCGGACAAGGGTTCATAAGTACGAGGCTTGGCTGAGCAAATCCACAATTCCTCTAAGCTTCTATACCATCTCTTTAAAGAGCTTCGGTATCCAGCTCCACTTTCCCTAAAACTGCGTTTGGAATGACAGTATTATTTGAATAAATCATTACTTCGGAACCCTTATATCGGTTAGCAGCACTGTAACTTAAAGAATATTCCTTCTGCCTAAAATCACCATACATATTTTTAATTTGAGACACGTTATCATAAGTGATAATCCATTTTTGCCTTATATTCTCAACTACAGCCTGATAAACATTATAATGATCTTCAGGTTTATAATGATTCTCATACAATTCTTGCCCCTTATTATAGTAAGGTGGGTCTAAATATACCAGAGTATTATGGGGCGATCTTGGTATGACATCTCTAATAAATGTTTCAGCATCTAAATTATAAAGTCTAATTCGATTTCTATAGAGAGCAATTCTTTCTATCCTTTTAATAAGCGCTTCCCTATTGAATCTAGCATCTATCTTCCACTCACCCGTTTGTTCTCTACCACCTATAATTCCCCCTTTTATAATGCCTGATCTGTTACATCTATTCATAATAAAGGTAGAAAAACCCAGTTCCAAGACAGAAAATTCGTGCGGATTATTCTGAATATACCTCTGCTCATCCCAATGCTCTACATCTACTTTGAACTCAGAAATCATCCTACACAGTTCGTCTGTTTCATTTAGAACTGAATTCCAAAATGCATTAATTGATCTATTCAAATCGTTAATAGTAATAGTAGAGACGTACTCATGCATCAGGAGGCAAAACGCTACTCCCGCACCACCTGCATACGGTTCAATGTAATGCCCATCTAAAAGTCCATTACTCTCGATTACAGCTTTCACATACTTTGATAACTTTGACTTCCCTCCAGGATACCTCAAGGGAGAATATTGATACATTCAATTTCCACCACCCAAAATAAACTCTAGGAAAAGAGCGCCCTGATAAATGGAGCAAAGTTATCCCATGTCGTTTTTAAATCATTGGCTATAGGTTGCATATTTCCATTGTGTACATAGGCATTTAATGTTTCTGTAGACAACACACTATCAGAATTAGACACAGCGGTACGAACTGGTTTTAATTCGTATTTAGTAAGAATTCCGTTATCCTCCATATGCTTAGCTATGCCTTGAATCTTTTGCACTAACTTACTGTTCTTATTAACTGCTGTAATGCCTGCTTTTTCAATAAAGTAATCAATACTTAATTCAATAAAAACCCTCAGGGAAACTGACACTGCATTAGGGAATTCCTCAACATTTAGTCTCCGTAGTTCTAAGTATAAATTATTTATCCTCTTATTATCAATTTTCAAGCCTGCATTAGAAGGAATTAAAAATTTTCTTTTGGTGGAATGTGGATTACTTCTATTTCCTCCATTGCCTCCCGCAGCGCCACCGCCACTTCCGGCTCCTCCGCTGCCTCCCGCAGCGCCACCGCCACTTCCGGCTCCTCCGCTGCCTCCCGCAGCGCCACCGCCACTTCCGGCTCCTCCGCTGTCTCCCGCAGCGCCACCGCCACTTTCGGCTCCTCCGCTGCCTCCCGCAGCGCCACCGCCACTTTCGGCTCCTCCGCTGCCTCCCGCAGCGCCTCCGCCACTTCCGGCTCCTCCGCTACCTCCCGCAGCGCCACCGCCACTTCCGGCTCCTCCGCTACCTCCCGCAGCGCCACCATCACTTCCGGCTCCTCCGCTGCCTCCCGCAGCACCATTACCATTTCCGATGTCACTTGTTGAATCATCATCCTCATGATGGTATCCATCTGCCAATTTCCATTCTCTAATTGTTGTTTTTGTGACATCAGGAATTTCAAGCTCGTTAAATGTTGAAATGTAATCCATCCTGTCATTTTTGGCTTTAATATCGGTTACAGTGATGTTCTTTGAACTAATATCAATTATTAATTTTCGCAATCCCTTATTTATTTCACTAGGGAGCAACGAAGCAAATACTTCACCATTTCTTAGTTCTACACCCAAAAAGCTCCTTACATATGGATCTTTAATTAAACGATCTAGGTTAGTAAGAGAGAACTTTTGATGCCATTCCCCTGCTTCATCTTTAAGAATCTGATCATTCTTCATGTAATCTATAATCTGTAGTGATACGGAAGCTTTACCTCGTAGTAACTGGAACCTGTGAGTTGCAGTTGTATCCCATCTAACTGTGCCTTCGCCTTTTCCTTCGCCCGTATGTTTCAACTCTATCCAATGCAACGCATCATTCGGGTCTTCAAATGATACACAATCAATATCAATAATCATTTCATCTGTAAAGCTTTTCTTTAATTCCTCTACCTTCTTAGCTATGCTCTTAAACTCTTTGGGTATGAGTTTGGGTTCAATAAAAATTTTTAGCGCCGTTATTCTACGGTTCCCCTCTAAAACGATAAATCGTTCATCGTCAGAATAATCAGGTGTAACTATTGGTAGGTCTGACGGATTTACACCTTCAGTGAGAATATCTTTCAGCAGATATACTAATTTATCTTTTTGGTCTCCAATAATCTTCGCAATTATTTCGTGTTGGCTAGACACTGAATCAAACCTAGGGTTTTCAGTATTAATTATTAAATCTGAAATATTTATTCTAACTATTTCGTAATTCCTATCCACTTAAATGCCTCCATTTCTAGACAAAATATACATTTATTCTACATCAAAAATCGCACAAAAAACTGCTTTGACTAAATATTATTACTATAGCCTTACCTCACACTTCTTTGGAGTCCAATAATTTACTGGAGGGACTGCACCTTGAAAATCATTCGAACTCATCAAGACATTGAAGCCCTGCGCGATGCTAAGCAATTCTCAGCCGCGCTAATGTAGCACGTCGAATACTACTTCTTTCAATTTAGGGAAGAGTTGGACAGAAAGGATGGAAATCACTTCATTCTCGACCATCATCACCAAATTGTCCTGCTTGAAGCCTGCGACGACTTGGGGGCAGTCGCTTCACAAATTACTGGCAGCCTTATGGTAAGTGCGAACTTTATCTCAGCAGAGTACGTAGAGAAGCACAGACTTAGCGACGGTAGCAACATGTACAAAATCGCACTCATGCCCGACAATGAATGCATGACAATCATTTTCGCACAGGCTAGCATTCTGGAAGCGGGTATAGAAGACTTGCTACGATCTCGCTGCTCATCGACAGCCGACGAGCTCATTCTGCGCAAGCTAAAAGACACGTTCGAGTAAAATTCCGACAGCGAGACTGACAACGTTTGGGTAATGACCGCGACGACATCTCCTTTCGACACCGAAACGGTGTTTGTCAATATAGTTGTCGTGAATCTTTGAAAATTTAAATAGAGTCAATCAGGCTTGTGTCGCCGTTGTTGTAGCTATGGAGTGCTGGACTTTCTCGGGATTAAGATACACTCGTTCGTCTAGACTCCAGTTCCTTATCTTCCCGGACCACCGCCTTGGGTTGTCCTGTCTAGCTTGTTCGTACACTCGCTTTCTCTTCTCAAAAATCTGTTCAGCAAGCCCCTTATGCCTTTGGTTAGGGGTCAGGAAATTAAGCCCGCTGTGGTGATGCTCTGTGTTATACCAATGGACAAACTTCCGTACCCATTCACGGGCTTCTGTCGTCGACTTAAATCCATGTAACGGGTAGCTGGGGCGGTATTTGCAGGTGCGAAACACCGACTCGGCGTAAGGGTTATCGTTGCTGACACGCGGCCTGCTTTTGGAGGGCGTGATTCCTAGGCTGTATAACGTTTCAAGTAGAGTGGCACCCTTCATCGGACTCCCGTTATCCGAATGCAGGACCAGCGGCTCCTTGCGCACAACGCACTGTTCGCTCAGGACCGTTCGACGAACCAATGTGCTGGCATGCTCCGCGGCTTCTTCATTCCATACCTCCCAGCCTACGATTTTTCGGCTGAATAGATCCAGGATGAGATAGAGGTAGTAGAATAAACCTTTCACGGGACCAGGCAGCCAGGTGATGTCCCACATCCATACTTGGTTGGGCGCCACAGCACAATGGCTCGTTAACGGCTTCGAAACAGGCTTCTTACTGCGACCTCGATGGTGCTGCTGTCCATGAGCATGCATTACGCGATAGAATGTCGATTCGGACGCCATGTAGACACCCTCATCAGCCAATCGTGGTACGATTTGGCTAGGTGGAAGGCTCTTGTATGCCGGCTGATTCACGACCTCGATAATCTGTTGTCGTTCCACTTCACTTAGCTTGTGGGATGGGGCAGGCCTTACCGCATGCGGCCGTTGATCCTCTTGCGGTGCGCCCTCTTTGCGCCACCGCTGCAAGGTCCGCTGCGTTAATCCGATCTCTTGGCATGCCGCCTCTTCTTTGGCTCCAGCATCTACTGCTTCTTGGATCAGTTCCATGGCCATTCGTCGATCTGAGGCACTGATCATGCGTCCTCTTGGTCCCCCCAGATCGACTGTGCCTTTTTTCGCAGCACGAGAAGCGCTGCCGTTTCGGCTAGAGCAGCTTCCTTTCGTTTTAACTCCCGAGTGAGCGTCTTCATTTCTCGCTCTTTAGTTCGGAGTTCTTTTTGCAGCTGGGATGCCTGTTGGGCGAGTCCACCATTGGCTTGCATACAAGCATCCCGCCAAGCTTCAATCTGTTCTGCGTAGAGTCCTTTGGCACGACAGTATTCGGCCAGTTCGACTTCGCTCAACGTAGCGGTTTCCAGCACAATCGAAAACTTATCCCGACTACTCCATTTGTCGGGCTCTGCTCCGCCACCTGGAACGACAGCGCCGTTCGCTCGGGCTTCTTTTTTGCCACTTGTACAGCGTCCCTTCGGACAGGCCGCTGTCTCTTGCAATCTGACTCACGGATTCATTATGCGGGGGCATCATTCGTAGTTGTATGTTGCATTTCAATTCCTCACTGTATCTAGCCATCGTCCGTCACCTCTGCCTCTCTGGTTCTACTATACTTTTTATCGAGGGGTACGACAACTATTGTGACACAGGGGGCCACGAAACGGTCACAGAGGAGACGCTGCGAGATCTCTTTGCTAGATTCAGAGATTTCGTCACCAGCAAGAACATCCCAGAGATCAAGAAGTTCATCGCCAGCTACGTAGACAAGGTCATCATCTACAACGAACACGTCGAGGTGCTTTTCAAGCTCGATGCCGCTGGTGTCGCTATTGACGGTACTTTCGCTGAAGAATTTGCCGCCACCGCCGACAAGAGAGAGCTGTTTCGCCTCAACGTGGATGCTGTGTAACGCAATAAGAGGAGCCTGCCACCTTACTTCAGTGGCAGGCTCCTTAGTTTGTATCCATATTTGATCATCCTGTATAATTAATACTGGAAATGTAAATATCAATTTGAGGTGATTACTGTTGCAATATTCATTACTTGATAACGGTGTAGATTCTTTAAAAGCGGCTTATAACTGTATTATCAAAATACCTGAGCTAAGAGAAGGTTTAGAACATAACATAAAAGATGCTGTTCTTTCTTTAAATCACGCGGTAGAGAGATTTTATTTAAACTGATTCTTAGGGAACATAATGATTATCTGATATTCGTTGACCTAGAAAACAATCATGGCTTCCTCGCCACATCCCCGATATGAAAGTTGGGTTTAGCGTGACTGCCTAGTCCCCATACTGAGTAATACTGCGATTGGACAGAAATACGTGGCTCTTTTTGGTGGTTCGACCCTGTCTAGAAAACTGTGAGCATTCGTTATGTGAGCAACCCCGTGCTGGCTTCGGTACAAGAAGACCGAATGACCGCGGACAGAAAAATGGAGACTTCTAACGAATGCGCCAATCGTCAGTATCATTCGATTGGAGGTAGTTAAATGGAGATGTTAATTGCTCGGTGTGCCGGACTGGATGTGCATCAAGAAACCATTGTAGCTTGTGTCTTGACTGGCGAAGCGGATGAAGCACCACGCGCTGAAACACGCACTTTCCCTACGATGACTCGTGATTTGTTCTCCTTGATGACATGGCTCGAGTCCGAAGGTGTGACGCATATTGCCATGGAGAGTACAGGGATCTACTGGAAACCAGTGTACAACATATTGGAAGGGTACTTCGACATCGCCCTTGCCAATGCACAACGGATTAAGAATGTTCCTGGACGCAAAACGGATGTCAGCGATGCGGAGTGGATCGCTAAACTCTTGCGCGTAGGATTAATCGAGAAGAGCTTCGTGCCTACCGAGGATCTCCGAGAATTACGTGATTTAACACGTTTACGTAAGAAACGGGTTGGAAACTTGACCGCAGAGAAAAACCGCATTCAAAAAATGCTGGAAGCCTCCAACATCAAGTTGGGAACGGTTATTTCAGATGTGTTCGGCGTATCCGGACGCAATTTGCTGGAACGACTGGTCATGCAGGGCTACGTCGATCCGGATGATATTGAAGCCCGAGTACATGGCAACGTAAAACGTAATGTCGCTCGGGTGGCCGAGTCGCTCTTCGGAACGTTAAACAAGCACCAAATCTTGATGATTCGCAATTGCTGGGAGCATATTACCTTCCTCGAGCAATCCATCGCGTTGCTAGATGCAGAAATTGAGGTGCATCTTCAGTCCTATCAGGAAGCCTATCAGTTGATTCAAACGATTCCGGGCATAAGTGAGATTACCGCCGCAGCGATCATTGCCGAAATCGGAGTCGATATGGATCAGTTCCCAACGGCTGATCATCTCGCGTCCTGGGCAGGTGTGGCTCCGGGTAACCATGAGAGCGCGGGTAAAAAAAAAGTACACGAACACGTAAGGGCAATCCGCATGTGAAAACAGCTTTATGTGAAGCCGCTTGGGCAGCAACGAAGTGCCGAAAATCACAGTTGTCGGTTCGATTTTGGAAAATAGCTGCACGCCGTGGGAAGAACAAAGCCATTATTGCTCTAGCTCACAAAATGCTCACGATCATCTACATGATGTTAAAGACGAAGTCGACTTATATCGAAGGTGGACCTCCTGTCTCAAAACCTGTAGCTTAACAGTCTAGCCTATTTTAAGACTGATTATACATCACATCTCAAAAACGATGTGCCGGGCATCCTATTGCTATTTTTCAACTTTCTTCCAGAAAAAACGCTATTTCTTAAAGCAACTTCGACGTTCTAATGACACTGCTTTCAATAATCCTTTCACAGAAAAATATATTCGTGCAAAGGAAAAAATGCTTACTGAGGCGAAATCCAATGTCCTCGAAGCAAATCCTGATTTAAAAACAATCACAATGACAGATGCAATAAATCGTCTTGAATATCTCTGCGATATTCAGGTACCACAAGAACTAAAAGCTACAATCCATTATTTAAATAAGATTAGAAATCAGATAATGCACTATGTGTCGCCGCTCACTTCCAATGTCGGAAGATGGGCGGCTATTTCTCATATACGCTGACGGTACAGCAAGGATATAATTGGCGGAGGGGCAGCCTGAATGTGCCGACAATCATAAGGAGTTAAGGCGATTGACAAAAAAAACAGGGAGACGTCAAGGTTTGGCGGCCCCGTCTCCCTGTTCACCACAGCTTTCGCCTCTATTATCGTAGTGGATTGGGACATCGATGTAAAGAGCTATTTATTACGATGCGAGGACGGCTTGCCGGAAGCCGACCGGCCTGTCGGATGCAAGCACTGTCACTCCGAGCGCAAGCCGCATCGGCACGGGAAGTTTACGCGTATGCTGTACACGCTGGAGGAGGCGCTCTCCATCCCTATATTCCGTTTTCGATGTCCAGACTGCGAGCGTGCGATTAGCATCGTGCCTTCTTTCGTGGAGCGGCATCATCAGGCAGCGGTCGATGTCAAGGAGACCGTCGTCCTCGCGGGAGAGGATGGCTTGAGCTTGTCTGAGATCGCAGCAGAAAGCCAGGCGTATGCGGGCGGACCCTACGCCGAGAAGACGCTATGGCGATGGCGTCGATGCTGGGAGCAGCGTCGAATTGCGCAAGAAGCTCGGGTGTGGGCAACGCTTTTTCATGAAGGCATGGATGCGGCCTTACCTCGCGAACGCCGCTCTGCCTGGAAGGCGCTGTGGGCCGCTTGGCGTCAGCTTGAACGCCCGGGCAGGCTCCTTTCTGTCTTCTTGCGAATGGAACGCTCATTTCAGGTGACGGTAGGCCCACTTCATCCCACAAAAGCTGGGTATGGCTGAGGGTGCCTCTTTCCCCTCACAATGGACGGAGGATACCCTGTACCCATGAACATGCTGAAGGAGGATGAACCATGTCTCATCAGATTACAAAGGAACAGATTGCCCTAGCGCGGTATGCGCTTATTGCCCCCATCGTCAGCCGTCAAACCCCGCTTGCGCCGGGGGAGCTGGGAGCGTGGCTTCGCGAAACCGCAAGCCGCATGTACGAGCTTCCCGGAAGTCGTCGTCAGCAGGTCAGCGTTCGGACGCTGGAACGGTACCTAGAAGCGTACCGCAAGGGGGGATGGGAGGCGCTGATGCCGCGCGAGCGAGCAACAGACGGACGTACCCGGCTGGCTCCAAGCTTACTGCAGCAAGCCATTGAGCTGCGACGGCAACGGCCAGCTCGCAGCGTGGAGCAGCTGATCTTCCTGCTCGAAGAGAGCGGAGCAGCCGCCCCGGGCCAAATCGCCGTTAGCACATTAGCCAGGCACCTCAGACGAGCTGGCGTCAGCCGCGGACAAGTCATAGAAGCGAGTTCGGCTCAGACGTTTCGCCGCTTTGAGGCGGAAGATATATTAGAGCTGCTGCAGGCAGACTTCAAGCACTTCGTCTACTTGCCTGATCCGAAGGAGCCGAAGAAGAAGCGAAAGACCATTCTGCTGGCCATCCTCGATGACTACAGCCGATACGTGGTGCAGGCTCAAATCTATTGGGACGAGCAACTGCCTCGGCTAGAGGACAGCTTGAAAAAAGCAATCCTCCGTCACGGCATTCCGGAGATGTTCTATTGTGACAACGGCTCCGCTTTCTCGGCTCACCATTTAGCCCGTATTTGCGGGCGGCTCGGCATTGAGCTTCGGCATAGTAGACCTTACCGGCCTCAAGGTCGTGGGAAGGTAGAGCGTCTGTTCCAGTTTGTCGATAGCAGCTTCCGCCCCGAGGTGCAGGCGCTCATCGACCGGGGAGAAGTGACGACGCTGGAGGACGTAAACCAAGCGCTTCGCAGCTGGCTGGATGGTTACTACCATCTCCGCGTGCACAGCAGCACGAAACAGACGCCGCATGAACGCTTCGAGGCAAGCACGAAGGCGCGCAAGCGCAGGCCGCTTACCGAGTTGAATGAGATGTTCCTATGGGAAGAGGAGCGCACCGTAGACAAAACCGGCTGTATCCAGCTGTCCGGTAACACCTATGAGGTCGACAGCGAGCTTGCCCGTAAGCGAATCGCGCTTCGATACGATCCGTACGACTTGACAGAGCTGCAGGTCTGGTTCGAGGGCAAGCGATACGCCGATGCGGTGCCGATCGATCTGAAAAAGCGTCGCAAGCGCAAGCCGGATGAAGTGAAGCCTGTAGAGGTCGAGACGTCGGCGGAGACATTGTCGTTCGTTGAGCTTGCCGAGAAGAAGCGTCAGGCGCAGTGGGAGCAAGATGAAGTGAGCTATGCACAGCGTCAAGGTGGTGAGGTGCGATGACACGACGTCCCTTTACGCGCGAGGTGGAGCCGTGCTACGAGTTTCAAGGACACCGGGAAGCGTACGCCCGACTAAGCATGGCGGTCGAGAACCGGCTGCTCGGTGTCTTGACCGGTGAAGTGGGCAGCGGAAAATCCGCTCTATTGCGGCGTTTATTCCGATCGCTGGACACGATGCGCACGCATCCGATCTACATCAGCATGGCGGACCTGAAGCCAAGAGACTTTTACGGACAGCTTCTGGCGCACGTCGATGAAGAGGCCCCTTACTCCGTCGCGAAGGCGCGTCGGTTGTGGGGCGAGGTGATGTCTCGGCGGGAGGCGCAGGGAGAGCGCAACATTCTCGTCGTCATCGACGAAGCTCACGAAATGAACGAAGCGATGCTGCTGGAGCTGCGCTTTGTGATGAGTCACCAGATGGATGCGAGGTCGCTATTCCCTGTACTGCTTGCGGGTCAGCCGGAGCTACGGAAGAAGCTACGCTTGAAGAAGTATGAGTCGATTAGCCAGCGCATCGGCATCCAGTACCATCTAAGCGGGATGAGCCGTGAGGAGACGGCGGGCTACGTCCGTCATCATATGGGAGCGGCTGAGCTGCAGCGGCCTGTGTTTTCCGACAGTGCGATCCAGATGCTGCACGCAGCAAGCCAAGGCATCCCACGAGTGGTGAACCAAATTTGCAGCCAAGCGCTCTATGACGTCGAGCGTTCGGACGCCGAAGTAGTCGAGGATGGGCACATTGGGCGTGTGCTGTCTGATATGGACCGACAGCGAGGGACGGCGGGATAACCGCCGTTTTTCCGCTACTGCGATAATTGGCGTTAGCATTCTCAATGGAGTGACGTGGCTGACGCACAAACGCTCACGTCATTGGCGGTGATGATTGCACCGACAAATTACGTGAGCGTTGACACTATGAAGTTAATCTCACAACCGAAGAAGTAGCGGAATTAAACGGAAAATTAATAATCTGCTACGAAACAGCCTTTGAGTTTATAGAAGAACATGTAGAAAATTTTGATGAGCTTGTAACTTCCGCAAGATTTGAAATTACTGAAGAACAATACGAGTCAGAAATGATGGAGCATTACGCAGAGGTTATGCGTGATCAAATGATCTAAATTATAATATTTAGAGACAAAAAGGAGCCTGCCACTATTCTTCAGCAGCAAGCTCCTTTTCGTTTTGTGGATTTGGCATATGGAGACGAACCAAGCCAAACCCCTGTCCATAAAATTCAACCAGAATTCACAGGATGGGGTTGTTGCACTACTGCCCCCTCCCCCACTACTTCCTCCCATAATCCGCCTTAATCTCGCCCCATGCCTTCGTGTTCCACTTCAGCACCTTATTCGGATACGTATTGTTCCGCAGCCATGCCTCCGCTCGGTCTACCAGCTCCCAGATCTCGCGCGTAGACGCGTCACGCGGCAGCGTCGAGGCGCACTTCTTGTTGCGCACCCAGGCGAGGGCGGTAATCGAATCGCTATAGACAGTCATGTGGCTGTCGATCTTCTTCAGATGCGCGAGTCCGTGCACGACAGCGAGGAACTCGCCCATGTTGTTCGTCCCCTTCGAGATCGGCGGGTGCTCGAACACGACCTCGCCCGTGCGCGTAAATACGCCCTTGTACTCGACGACGCCCGGATTGCCGCTGCAGCCGACGTCGACGGACAAGCTATCGAGATCCGCTTCTCCGGCCTCCTCCTTACGCGAAGCGCCAGTGGAGCGTCGGCTCCCACTCGAGGAGCCTCCGCCCGCCGAGGACGCGCTCTTCGCGGCCGAGCTGAACGCCTTCTTCCAGCCGACAGCCAGCATGCGGCGCGCCTCCTCCTCGGTCTCGTACGACTTGAACTTCGCCTGCGGGTAGCCGTTCGTCTGCGCTTGGCACTCGGCCCATGTGCTGTATACGCCCGGCTGCTTGCCTTCCCAGACGACGTAATATTTTGACTTCGCCACGTTGCTCCCCCTCTATTCTATCCTGCAATCCACGGCCCTCTGCTATTGTTGCTCCTGCCGCTGCTTGAAGTATTCGATGAAATACGCCCCATATTTGAAAAATTTCGCCTCGCCCACGCCCTTAATCTTGAGCATCGCCGCCGGGTTCGTCGGCTGCACCCCGCACATATCGCGCAGTGTGCTGTCCGGGAAGACGATATATGGCGGAATGCCCTCGCGCTTCGCAATATCCGAGCGCAGCTTGCGCAGCTCGTCGAACATCTCGGCCTCGACGTCCTGGATGACAGGCGCCACAGGCTTGATGCGAATGCGCTGCACGACGCGCTCCGCCCCGGCGAGCACGCTGCTAGCCTTCGGCGACAGCTTGACGACCGGGAACTTGCCCTCGCTCAGCTGCAAATACCCTTCGGCCACGAGCAGCTGGATCATGTCGACGATCTCCTTCTCCGTCCGCTGCTTCATGAGCCCGTACGTGCTCAGCTGGTCGAAGCGGAAGTCGAGCACCTTCTTGTTGCGCGACCCCTTCAGCACCGACGCGACCAGCGTCACGCCGAACCGCTCACGCATGCGCCGCACGCAGGAGAAGATCTGCTGCGCCTCCAGCGTCATGTCGGTCAGCTCCATGTCCGGACTCGCACAGTTGCTGCACTTGCCGCAGTCCTCCTCCAGCTCGCCGCCGAAGTAGCGGACGATGTATCGCTGCAAGCATTGCGGCGTATGACAGTAGTCGGCCATCTGCTGCAAGCGACGGTATTCCTGCGCCTGCCGCTGCGGATCTGAGATCGACTGCTCGATCAGGAACTTCTGGATCAATATATCTTGCGGGCTGAACAGCAGGAAGCAGTCACTCGGCTCGCCGTCACGACCTGCGCGTCCGGCTTCCTGGTAGTAGGCTTCCATATTTTTCGGCATATTGTAGTGGAAGACGTACCTGACGTTGGACTTGTCAATGCCCATACCGAACGCATTGCTCGCCACCATGACGCGCACCTCGTCGAACAGGAACTGCTCCTGCATCTCGGCGCGCTCCTTATCCGTCATACCTGCATGGTACTTGCCTGCCGCCACCTTCTGCTTCTTCAAAAACTCGCACAGCTGGTCGACCTCCTTGCGCGTCGCCGCATATACGATCCCAGCCTCACCCTTATGCTCGCGAATGTAGCTGAGCAGCACGTCCCGCTTGTTCTCGCCCTTCACGACGTTAAACGACAGGTTCTCCCGGGCGAAGCCGGTAACGAAGACGCCCGCCTGCTTCAGCTTCAGATGCTTGACGATGTCGTCGCGCACCTGATCGGTCGCCGTCGCCGTGAACGCCGCCATGAGCGGCCGCTGCGGCAAGTACGAGACGAGCTCGTTAATACGCATGTAGCTCGGGCGGAAGTCGTGTCCCCACTGGGACACGCAGTGCGCCTCGTCGACCGCCACCATCGGCACGGTCAGTCCGCTCAGCAGCTCGAGGAACCGCTCGGACTCCAGCCGCTCGGGAGCGACGTAGAGCAGCTTGTATTCGCCGCGCGCCGCCTTGCGGATGCGTGTCTCGACCTGGCTGTAGGACAGCGAGCTGTTAATATACGTAGCCGGGACGCCGATGCTGTCCAAGCTGTCGACCTGATCCTTCATGAGCGAGATGAGCGGCGAGACGACGATCGTCGTACCGCTCATGAGCAGCGCGGGCACCTGGTAGCAGATCGATTTACCCCCACCGGTCGGCATAATGCCGAGCGTGTCTCGTCCTTCGAGAATGCTGGCGATAACACCCTTCTGTCCGTCGCGAAAATCCGGATAGCCGTAATACTTACGCAGTAGCTCCACCGCCGCCTCCATCGTGCGCGGTCCGTCCACGTCAGGCAGCTGGTGCTGCACAGCACGCGGGGCCGGGCGCGAGGCACGAGTCGGGGCATCGCCTATGCCCCACTCCAGCTGCGCCTCATCCAGCGGCGACTGCGTCCCGCGCTGCGCTGTGCGCCCGGCGCGGGGCGCTTCGCCCACGCCCCACTCCAGCTGCGCCTCATCCAGCGGCGCCTGCGTCCCGCGCTGCGCCGTACGCCCGGCGCGGGGCGCTTCGCCCACGCCCCACTCCAGCTGCGCCTCATCCAGCGGCGCCTGCGTCCCGCGCTGCGCTGTGCGCCCGGCGCGGGGCGCTTCGCCCACGCCCCACTCCAGCTGCGCCTCGCCCGCGCGCGCACCCGGGCGCTGCCCGTCGCGCATACCACGCGACGCCGCAGCGCCTGCTCCGCCCGCCTCCGTCCGAGGCGGCGCCTTCCTTCCCTGCGGCGGCCCGTCCGCAGGCTCGTCCCACGCCTCCGGCGGCGAGAGCGTCTCCGCGCCTCGCTGCTCATTTTCCCCCTCGGGCGGCGCCTCGAGGTCATCAAATCCGTTCCAATCGTACACGTCTAGTCCTCCTTCCGATCATAGGCCAAGGCCAGCCTCGACACGAACGGCTCACCGTCCCACAGCACCGTCGTCTCGGCGCGACGAGCCCGCATATCCGGCTCCTCCAGCAGCGTGAAGAAATTCGCCGAGGGCAGCTCGCCGAGCCCGTGCTTCTCGCACAGCTTGTCCAAGTAGTGACGCCGCGGCGGCGCGTCCACCTCACGGGAAATATTATCCCCCGTCTCCCCGTATGCGTAGAGCGCGCTGGCAACAGGCACCCGTCGCACCCGATCATGCTGTGCTACTCTCAGGTAGAAATCCCAATCCCAATAGTTGTACAGCTCCGCATCGAACGGCCCGAGCCGCTCATGAAGGCTAGCCCGATACAGACAGCCCGAGCTGACGAACGTCGAGAACGTGCGCATCGCCGCCAGATCGGACTCATACGCGAACACGAACCGCTTCGTCGCCCGACGTGTGCCGTTCACCACTTCATAGTCGAATATTTCCACATCCGAATAGACCAGATCGTAGTCCGCAATCGCCTCGAGCATCGTCTCCAGATGAGTCGGCAGCAGCAGGTCGTCATCGTCGCACAGCATAATGTATTCGCTCTTCACCTCGGCCAGCGCCCGATTGCGGGCATGCACATGCCTTGCGTTACGCTCCATATTCAGCACCGTCACCGTCAGCTCCGGGTACAGCTCGACCACAGCATCGACGGGCTCGCCTGCATCGTTAACAATATAGATATGCATATGCGAATACGTCTGACGGCTTAACGCCTCCAGCAATTCGCACAGTGCCCCAGGCCGATTATACGTCGGCACGATCACGGATACGAGCAGCTGCTCCTTCATTCGGCTTCCCCCTGCCTGTTCATTCCAACTGAATCCTACCCACAACTATACCGAAAAATAGGCTCGAGGAAAACTCATACCTTCGCCACCGCTCAAGCACAGAAGGCTACCTCTGCTCTCAACAGCCAAGCTGTCGAAAGACAATAGGTAGCCTTCTACTAGGTATCCATTCAATTATGGCTTGAAATGCGTATCCGTTTCTCTCAGCGCTTCAATTAAGCCGATTGCCCGCATCGCCCGGAAGAGTATGGCAGCTCCTTCCGCTCGAGTAGCATTGGAGGCCGGCATGAAACGGTGCATGGAATCTCCATGCATCAGCTCTAGCTCCCGGGCCAGCTCGGCATATCCAATGGCCCAACCGGAAATGTCATCCCCGTCCGCGAAATCAGGCTCAGCCCCTCTATCCGTAAGCTCATCCGCGTGAGCCTGCGCCTTCTTCTCTAACCCTAACGATCGGATGAACATAGCGGCAAGCTCTTCCCGGCTGACTGAATCGTTCGGACGGAACCTTCCCTCATCCCCTTGAATCCAACCTGCAGCGGTCGCTTGACGAACATAGTCGAAGTACCAGTCCTTCTCCGTCACATCCTCGAAGGGCGGAACCGCCGCCGAGTTGGCGGAAGCCTGCGCTGCGATCTTCGCCTTCAGTTCGGCTGTCCCCATCGTCTCGACCAGCAGCTTAACCGCTTCTGCACGCGTCAACGACTCGGAAGGCATGAACAAGCCGCCCCCTCTGCCGTGAATCATCGTCCGAGCTGCCAGCACCTCGACCGTCTCTCTCGACCAGTGCCCGTCAAGATCCGCGAATCGTACGTCAACAGTCAGAAGCGCGTACACACCAGGCTCGGTAATCGCAGTGGTCACTCCGCCGTCTTCAAGGTCAAGCACACCTCCCGAGTACGTCCAGCTCTTCAGGCTGTCGTCCCACTTGAAGATGCCGAGCTTGCGCAGGTCGAAGCCTTTACCCGCGTCCGGCGCATAGCGCAGCGTGAGTGACATTGGCTTGCTGAACGTGTCTGCCTCATCATCCGTATCGATTCGGAACAGATCACCGAAGCTTCTTAGCGGCGCTTTCACGGCCGCTCTCTCAGGCGCTTCCCCCTCCAGCTTACGGACGGTAATGACACTGCCTGGCTTCAGAACACCTTCAGGCAACGCCAGCGACACAGCTCCTTCGAAGCCGGTCCACTTGAGCGGACCACTGCCGACCTCTGCGGTTTGCTTGTTGTCATCAGGTGAAGCCGTACCTATACTTCCCCCAGACCCAGACCCAGGCTCATCCTCAGGCTCGTTAGCTGGCTCCTTCGTACTGCTCTCGACCAGAACGCCAGTAGATTCATTCCAGTACGTGTCCACGGTGGACACCTGAATCTGGTAATCAGTATTGATTTCGAGCTGTTCCACCACAATTTGCTGCTCGCCAGGCGCTACAAACTTCGGCTCGCTGAATGCCTGCTCTCCACGCTTGCGCCATGCGACCATTACGCTGCGCAGGTCCGCATCAGAAGGATCGCGCCACGCCACAGCCAGCGATTGCCCGGCCACACGCCGAGCTGTCACAGCGGTCACCTCCGCTGTCGGCGTAGTATCCATAATCAATTCCTGCTCAGCCAGAGTAGCCGCTCGAACGACGAGGCCTTCAGACTCCATATCATTGGCTCCAACCGTCGTCAGCTTCAATTCGTAAGCCACTCCCGCTTCCAGCCGCTCTAGCCCGTAAGAGAGCTCCCCTGGGGCAAGCTCTATCGGCTGACCATACTCCGCCGCACCTTCCTTACGCCAATACAACCTGAACGCCTTCACCCATGGCGAAGCATCCGCCTTCCACATGGCGACCATTGAACGGGAGGCTCCAACCGCCTCCAGCTCTCGAGCCGCTTCCTTCGGAGGAGCATCACCTGCAACAATCGTTACAGGCAGCCACTCCGAATCCAATACAGACACACCCGAATAGCTCAATGCGCCGGGAGCTGCCATGAAGCGGTAATCAGCACCCTCTGTTAAGCTTACGTTCGGCACATAGCGATAATACTTAGAGACCAGCGTACCGTCCGACATCGCTTCAGCGCCAACTGCCTCGACGCGGCCCGCGACCGGCTCGCCAAGCCCTGTCTCCAGAAGCAAGGTATCGTCCGTAATCGTACTTACCTTCATAGGCTTGCTGAACGCAATCCTCAAGCCTAATACATCGTCACCCTCCACCTTCTCCACTTCCGGAGGCAAATAGGTCACCAATGGGATATTGACATCGAAGTGCGGAGGAAGGACAACCAGCTCTTCACTGTATGCCGTCTCGTAGCCCGGCTTCTCATATTGCACCCGCCACTTGCCCTCCGGCACATCCCAGCCGTAACGGCCCTGCGAATTGGTGACCAGCGGATTCGTCTGCATATACCACTCCGCGTCCCAGAACAGCCACTCTCCCGACACAGGGTCCTGCTGATACAATGATGCCACAACGCCTTCCAGCCGATTGCTCGGCACTGCCTCATATACATAACCGCTAGGATCGTAAATCCAGTTTGGATCGGCGACCAGGTTTTCCTTGTCGTGCCGCTCCATTTCCTCCTTCTCCTCTGGCGTTCTGCAGCGATCGATAGCTCCTGCCGCTGACATACGATCCCGCCACTCTTGATCCTTCTTGAACTCCTCCTTCAGCTCATCGAGCCGGTCCTTCCAGTTGTTCTTTACGGAATTACCAAGCGCTAGAAGACCTTCGGAAACTCCGAAGCCCAGGATCGGCGGAATCGGAAGATGCGTAGCGACAAGAGCAAACCCAGTAATCGTATTTTTGGCTATCAAGTCGGTGCTCGCTTGATCGAACAACAGATTGGTCATGTTGATATAATGACTCCGGGTCGGTCCATGACATTCATTCGCGATGACATAATCCTGGAAGGCGAGCAGTTCATCCGCATAATCGGTGAAATCCATCGCATCTGTCACATAGCTTCTCAAATTGTTGGCGATGTCCAACACCTTGGCATTTAAACTATCCGGGAAAGCCGTCGTCAAGCCGATGACGATCTGGTCGACATCGTCCTTGCTATGCCCCTGGACCAAAGAAGCAAGCACTGCCTTCTCCCTAGGCGTCAGCAAGCTTTCCGAGATCGTAGCTTCAGTCCGAAGCTCCACACCTGTGCTCGTCGTCTTGAGCTCGCTCTTCACATTGCGGTATGGCTTGCCGCTGCCGTCTCCCTTCACTCGTCTTGCTGTGATGCGCATGTAACCAGCATACTCCTCGCTGTTGCCCATCTTGAACTTGATCAAGGGAGAATTGTACGCGCCGTCGGTCGGATCGCGCAGAGCCTGAGCGCCGAGATGCACGGCCCCCTCAGCTTCCTCTGCGATCTCATATTCCGCCAGCCTCCAGGCATCAGGCATTGCAGCTACAGCCGCCTCCAGATCAGCTGTGTCCGGCTTAGGCAATGGCGCTGGCTCCAGAGGCGCCACATCGTACGTTACATAAACCCCTCCGAGCTTCGAAGCCCCCATCGGGGTAACGACCTGAAACTTATCTTTAGCCGGCACGTACACCGCAGGCACTTCGTTCTTCTCGAATTGAACGCGCACATTAGACACCCGAGAGTTGTCATTGAATTGGATTTCGAATAGGAGATGGCGTCCCATATCAGCGACAAACGGGAATCGCGCCACACCGTTCCGGGGATCAAAGCTATACGTGCTGCCTTGAGACACCATCTTGATGCTGGTCACTACCGGATGATTCTTGTCGTAGGAGACGACGACTGGCTCGGAGGTAACCGATTTCTCGCCATCCTCCATAACCGCCGTTAGATGATGCCGTTCACCATCGCCCCATATCCGTTGTTCGGGCTTCGGAGGAAGCTTCACCTTGGCCGACCATAGACCGCCGCTCGTTGCCTTCGCCTCACCGATCAGATTCTGTCCGGAATAAATCAGCACGCGGCTGCCCGCAATGGCACGCCCACTCACCGGCACATGCTCATCAGCCACTCGGCCCGGAGCAATCATGGTAACTTCAACCGGGTAGATATAGGCGCGTCCCACGACTTCTTCCCTCTGCTCTGCTGAGCTCGCCGATTGATACGCAATGGCGAATTGAACAGCGCTGCGCTCCTTCTGAGTCAATGACAGCTTCAGTCTATATACGACCGCACCTGATGCTCCGGGCTGCAGATTGCCGATGGGTATTTCATAAGCGCCGTCCTCCCGTTGAATCGGTTCGACTGGTGTACCGTTCCATACAACGCTGCCCGCAATTAATTCAGCACCGAAGGGCACCGGCACAATCAGCTTGGCATTCGTGACGGAGCTGCTCTTCGTATCGAGACGGTAGCTGCCGCGCAGCGTCACGCTTTCGCCCGACATAGCCTCACTTCGCACGAGCAGCCCATTGCCCGGTACGCCATAGAACAAGTCTGCCTGATCCCGCAGCACGATAGGCGGCAGCTCCAGAAGCTGTCCGTCCGTCATCTCTACCTCGTAATATTGCACGATCGCTGTTGGATAATAAGGTGGTACGTTGTAGTTCCGTAGTGTCTTTTGTATGCGAAGGCGCAGTTGACCCGTCTCGGGGAGAGACATGTCAATCCGCCCCCCTGTTGTAACAGGAGCTCCGATCAACGTTTTGTATTTTCCGTCTACCAGCTTCTCGACGACAACGTTCACAAAATCAATATTGTTGTAATTGACGATTGAGCTCGTAATTCTGCCCTTCTCTTCAATCTCCAGCCGCACGCTCCCTCTCCGATAGCTATCGAGCACAGTCTCTTCGCAGTCGGAGGTTAAGCCGTTCCTCGCTCCGTTCATGCACACGGTGATCCGATCACCTGCAACACCTCGGAAGCTCCATACATTATTATAAATGATGGATTGGCTCAAATAAGATGAGTTGCTGCTCTTCAAGCTCATGCCATAATCCTGAGCCGTCCTGCGCTCCCAAATATCGATATCATCCCATGTCCCATTTACACGCTTTACCTGGGCATCGACCTCGACTCGTGCAGCTCCTAATGTTGTTACCTCCATATTATGAGGAGTAGCTTTGCCCGATTCTACATTGACGGTTGCTCTGCTGCCCTGATACAGGGGCGGAATAGTCCGTTCGACATGGACTTGATATTGGCCGGCAGGGGCCGACAAGGCATACACGCCATTCTGATCGCTTTCGACAGCCGCCACAATCCCGCCCAGCAAGTAGTTAATCAGCTTGACCGTTACCCCTTGTACCGGGTTGCCCTCCGAATCGGTCACAACCCCCTCCACGATGCCGTCCGGCACTAGAGCTACCGGCACCGTCAACAGCTGACTCCCCGGCGACAGCACCACGTCGCGCGGCTCGGAAGGGAGATACAGCTGCGGCACAATAACCTCAATGCGCCAGGCTTCACCTGCCCGACGTGTACCCGGCAGCTTGAATATACCTTCCCATGTAGATGGCGGCAGCTGCACTTCCCCCGTTGTCTCATTCAAGAAACGCACCTTAGCCCCTGGAATTGGCTGTCCGGATGATCCCTCAACCTTAACCTCTAACGAGGCAAAAGGGACAGGGGATAAAGTAACTGCCGTACGCTGCCCCTCAACAACCGCAGTCCCTGCTTGCTCCAGAAGGAGCGCACCCCTGGCATCGCGCAGAGACAGCGTATACGCATCGGCAGCAGGCAGCGCCAGCTTATAGATGGCAGCCTTATCGATGCGAACACTTGCACCTTGGTGGTTTGCGTTAACAGCAGTAAGGAATGCATTCTGAAGATGAGACAAGTAGGTCGCATCCAGTGTTACCTCCAGCTCCCCTGCCACGCGCAACGGCAGCTTCTCCCCGTCTATGTCCCGGAATACGCGATCGTCTTCAAGATCCTTAACCCGAACGCCGGTCAGCAGCTGAGCGCCTTCCGGTAATGTCCATGTCCCTTGATACACGCCGGGGGCATCAAGGCGTTCGCTCAGTGCCAGCTCGCTTACCCGTTGACCTTGTGCTGCCACGTACGTGACCGAAGCCCCTAACTCCCTCCCCGGACCGGCGGTGGCTGTGATGGTTACGCTGCTACCCATACGAATGGCACCTCCCGAAGGAGCTTGCACGGATAGAAGCGCCCTCGTAATGCCATTCGGTGGAGGAGGCGGCTCCTGGTCGCAGTTGTCTGACAAACAAACAGAGTACAGCTGCGCATCATCCCCCAGTACGAACACCGCTTTCTCCCCGTCACCGCTTAGCATCGCACTCCTTGTCATCTGGCTGCGGTGTCCCAAATAAGTGTAGGCTTCTGAACGCCAATCAAATCGGATGGCGCCCCAAGGTGAATTGAAGGGACCCGTCGAAGAGCCTTCGACAGGATTACGGTTGTAATACGTAAGTGCGATGTAGCGGCCGTCTGCGCTCAAGCTAGGATTTCCTAAAGATATCGTGCTAGAGAGCTGCGTCGATCGGTACATGGCAACAGTCTCACCGCTCTCTCTATCGTGGATATAAATCCGCTGATGCTGGAATCGAAGTCCCCCCGTAAACGCCACGTATCTCCCATCGTGGGAGACACTAAGTTGTCGAACCTCAAAGGGCTCACCCTGATCATTTTGCACACGTATCCGCTCCGTCGTACCGCTTGTCACGTCATACATGAATAGCTCCGATACCGGGTAAGGACCTGCTTCAGGGGCTTCTGTAGAAGTCGCTATGAAATAGATATAACGCCCATCCCCGCTGAGTACAGGACTTCCGTATGCTTCAAACATCTCGGAGCCGTCCATCACCGGCGTAATCCGTTTCATCGTCTTGGAAGCTGCGTAATACAAGAACACGTCGTTCTTCTCGTCCGTATCGCCTTCCACAATGCCGTCCGCATCAGACAGGAACGCGAGCAGTCCTCCGTCGGCGCTTAAGGACAAGTCATTCATCGAGGCTCTTGCCACATCTGTCACGGAGTCAGTTATACCGGACTTCCGGTCCAACCATACAATATTACTGCTTGTATCCACAAAGGCCACCTTGCTGCCATCCGCGCTGACAGCCAGCTTCCCTCTTCCACTGCGGTACCTGGACTCCGCATCCGCGAGTCTGTCCACCTTCTCTTCTCGTTCATCATAGACATAGATTCCAACCTGTTCTTCCGCATCGGGAAGATTCGGTGAGTTCGAGAAGAATAGAACCGTGCGCCCGTCCTTGCTAAGCACCGGACTCGCGACCACGTACTCGTACCCATTCTCTGAGGGAACAGAGGCAATCTTCACGGCTCTGCTATGGAAGGTTGCGCTTGATACGGGATAAGGCTCCGAGCGGTTACCCGCTTCATCGACGGCAATGATTCCATAATGGAACAGCTCCATCTCGGGCAGGCCCGCATCCACATACACGAGCTCCTCTGTCTCAGCGATCGCCTCTCCATTGCGATTCACAATGTAATATGCGATCGACGGATCAGTCACTACCTCACCGGAAGGCCCCTCCATCAGCGGCGGCTCCCACTCCAGTACAATATGATCGGCCTCTCCGGGATTCGCTGTAACTCCAGCCGGTGCATTGGGCGGAATGGAGTCGTATATGATCGTCTGGGTGGGGGTTGCTTCGCTTCGCTCTCCATTCCTTTCGGCGTATGCCGTAATTTGATAGCTGCCTTGAGACACGAATCCGATCCCAATGCTGAAGGTCGACATGCCGGGCTCCTCCGAAGGTCCCGTCGCCACTCCCTTATACGACTCTGGGTACCCATTGCCGGAATCGACAGCTACCATTACTTCGGCATCCGTTATGGCTGTCCCAGTCACTTGTATGCTGTGCTCCCTTACATATGCCGGAATCGGGTTAAGTATAGGAGGCGTAAGTACCGCTTCGGCTAATTTCGCACCTTCGTTCTCATCCATAATGAGCTCAGTAAAGGTACCATGCGCTTGCTCTGCTTCCTTCAAATCCCCTTCTATACTGGTGTCGGCATAGCTTCCGGTGGGCAGCATGCCTGTTAGCAGACCTGCAATTAATAACAGGCTGATTACACGTCTGCCTGCCCTCCTCGCCCAGCCCTTTCCTCGGCCGGTCCTTCCTCGCTCCAACGCCTCACTCATCATAACCATCTCCTCTATTGCACATTTCAAAGAAATCTACATCCTCCAACTTGTAGCTGCACCCACAGTATAAGAAATTGGAGATCATGCATATAGTTACAACTTGTCATTCTTATTGTCATTTCACTACCGCTATTGCCAACTTATGCTGTTATGCTACAATGAATCATACATCATCGAATGACAGACTTATCAACAGCTATGTATAGGTGTTCAATACATGTAAGCGCTTCACAATTGAGCGATTTATAGCCCTTCATGCCTGCAGAAGCTCACCCACACTCAACTCTAAGGAGGATGCGACTATGCCGCCTAGAAAGAAAATTGTCATTGCCAGCTCTAACTCTGCGAATGCGACTGAGGATGCACCTGCAGCATCAGTCGCTGAGCATGTGACCGTCAGCGATGCCAAGACAATAACCACGACCAAGCGGTCGCCGCGACGCAAAGCCGCAGCGAGCGCTCTTGAAGTGCAAGCCGAGGGGAACGCAAGGCTAGAGAAGGAGCTCACCAGCAGCACACCTGCCTCGCAGCGTACTCGTAGCGGAACCGGAATGAGACGTAAGAGGACTGCGACGAGTACAGAGCTTGTCGTAGAGCCAATCGTAGAGCCTGCCGTAGCGCCTACCGGAGAGCCTGCCATAGCGCCTGCCGAGTTGCCAGTTGTAGAGCCAGCGGCAGAGTCAAGTGCTCAGCCAGTTGGGGAGCCCTCCTTACAGAGCGCTCCCCCTGCCGAGGCGCAGACGATGACACCTCCCGCCACACTCGCTCGCAAGCGCGGGCGCAAGCCCCGCGCCGCTGTCGTCACAGACCCAGCCTCTCAGCCTCACCATTCAAGCGAGGCTTCAGGTGCGGACGCAACTGATCGACCCGATAGCTTGAACGCTGAGCACGTTAATGAGGATGCCGACCATTCGAATACGTTCGTTCTAGAGGCTCGGGACAGCCAGACGAACGACAGCATCGCCCTCCCCTCCGACATCGACTCGGACGGCCTCAGCCTCATGCTGGGCGGCCCGCTGAAGAAGAAGCAGCGCAAGGATACGCACGAGAAGAGCCGCATGCACATCCGTAAGGATCTCATGGAGCGTCTGGAGAAGCTCGCCGAGGGCCGGAGCAAGGGCTTCAAGACGCTGCTGCTCAACTACGGCCTTGAGAAGGCGCTAGACGAGCTGGAGCAGGCCGAGGCGGCTCGGCGAGGCAGCACAGATGGCGATATCGATACTAACGATAGCAACGACAGCGGCAGTGGTAGCAATAGCGAGATCAGCCACTCAGACAGTAGCAACAGCTAGACCAGTAGCGAAGGCACTAGCGACAGCTACACCAGCAGCGCAGACAGCAGCTCAAGCAACAGCTAGACCTCGCCCGCACGACCTATCGCCCTTCCGCACACATCAGCACCACAGCAAACAGGTGACGCCAGCACTCGGCGTCACCTGTTCTTTTTCCCAACTATATCACCCTTAGATCGCCAGCAGTCGCAGCTTGTCCTGACCGCGAAGCTGCTCGACCATCTCGTACCATTCCTTAGGCTTCGCCTCCAGCACCGCGTAGTACGTCTCGAGGAAGGTCGCGATCAGGCTCGCTGGCACCTCATTCGTCTGTGCGGCCTCCCCGTCGATTGGCATGTAGCACAGGTCGAGACCGTGCACCGCTTCACCGTCAATTTGCCACGATGGATGCACGTAATCGAGCTCCAGCTTCCGGTACCCGAGATGAGCCAGCACCTCTCTGCGCACATACGGATTCATCGACTTCACGCCGCCGAAGGCAAGCTCGCCCGTCTCCTCCGGGTTGTAGATCTCCGCGAGCATCCCATCCAGACGCCGTCCAGCCGTACGCGCCACCTCGCGCAGGTCCGCCATACGCCGACTAGCGAGGAATGGGCCGATGCCGAGACCGTCTCGACCTATAATGGTGAAGTCCGTCATCGCGATCTCCATATCCGGATAGTATCGGTATTCGGTCGCGCCGACGACCTCACCCTCCAGCACAGCCACGAACACGCGAATGCTTGGGTCCTGAAGCGGCTCTGCCCACAGCTCATAAGCGAGCACCTCCTCCTTCGGAAATACACGCTTCATCAGCTCATGCATTTGGCGAAAATACGGGTCCTCAATATGAGTAATACGATGATAGTCCACGGTTATGCCCCTTTCTTCCACTATTTTACTAAAATTAGATTAACGTACGGTCCGCTGCGAAGTCAATCCATGGTCAGCAGGCTCCATCTTGAGCCAGCTACCCTGCGGCATGAAGCTGAGATGCCTGCGACATACTACCATTACTATACAACGATAAGGGAGACAACCATTAACGATGACCCCTCAACGATCGCAACCCACCGCCGAGGCGGTGCGCCGACTATCTCATCCGTTCCATCGCCAAGAAGACCTCAATGTGCTCATACCAAGCTGTGCAGCGTCCCGCTTCGTCCTGCTAGGCGAAGCCTCGCATGGCACCTCGGAGTTCTACTCCGTCCGCGCCGAGCTCACACGCCGTCTCATCAGCGAGCAGGGCTTCCGCTTCATCGCCGTGGAGGGCGATTGGCCGGCCTGCTTCGAGGTGAACCGCTATGTGAAGGGACTGCCCGGCGCCGCCACCACGGCCAAGGATGCGCTGCTGCAGGCATTCAACCGATGGCCGATCTGGATGTGGGCCAACGAGGAGACCGAGTCGCTCATCGAGTGGCTGAAATTCTACAACGAGTCGCAACCGCCACACCTTCGGGTAGGCTTCTACGGCATCGACGTATACAGCCTATGGGAATCGATGGAGGCCGTAATTGCATACCTGGAGCGCACCAATTCCGAGCATGTGGATGCCGCGAAAAAGGCGTTCGCCTGCTTCGGTCCTTTCGGCCGCGAAGCGCAATCGTACGGCCTGTCGGCCTCGATCTTCGGCGAAGGCTGCGAGAAGGAGGTCGTCGAGCTGCTGACGAAGCTGCGCATCGAACGCGGTCGCACAGCGGCTGCGCAGGAGGACGCGCTGGACGCGGAGATGAACGCGCTCGTCGCCTTGCACGCCGAGCACTATTACCGGACTATGATCACAGACGACGTGGAATCGTGGAACATTCGGGATCGACATATGACAGAGGCGGTGCTACGCATTGCCGACTACTATGGCCATGGGGCCAAGGGACTCGTCTGGGAGCATAACACGCACATCGGCGATGCCCGGGCTACGGACATGGCTGCCGATGGGATGGTGAACGTCGGACAGCTGCTCCGCGAGCAGACGCCCGAGGGCAGCGTATATGCGGTCGGCTTCGGCACGCATCGCGGTACGGTCATGGCCGCTTACGGCTGGGGCGAGACGCCGAGTGTGATGGAGGTGCCGCCCGCACGGGACGGCAGCAGGGAGGAGCTGCTGCATCAGCTCGGCAGTGGCAACCGAATCATCCTGTTCGACGCCGAGAGTGAGAACGGACCGCTGCAGGAGCCCATAGGCCATCGCGCCATCGGCGTCGTGTACCATCCGCAGAACGAGCGCGGCAACTATGTCCCTTCGCGGATGCCCACCCGCTACAACGCCTTCGTCTACATCGAGGAGACGAAGGCGGTGCGCCCGCTGGCTGCCGTGTACGCGCTCGTGTAGAGCAGCTGTACAGGGAGGCGCTCGCAGGCAGCGCTCACGCTCACGACGTCGTCCGCATCAGGCCCCACCCGCCGGGCCCAGCCTTCGGTTCACCATCTCTTTCGCCTCGAGATTAGCTTGACTTTGGTATCGCTCCTTATTTACGCTTAGAGCATTACACGTCCTCGAATGAAAGGAGCGCCCTGGTGAACAACCGAACAGGTCCCGCCTCTGCAAGCAGTCGTGACAAGCGCGACAAGGACGAGCCGTCCGAGGCGCGTCCTGCACCGCTTCCGCGCGAAGCGCTGGAGGATCGGGACATATTGCTTGCGCATGAGATGGAGAAGCAAGGCTGGGTGGACGACGCCTACCAGCAGTTCGTCAGCAAGGGCGGACTCGAGCGTCTGCCCGGCTTCGGCAAGCCGCTCGTCGTTCCGACGAGTGACATTCTGGAGACGGTGCTGCGCAATGCGAACGTCGATCCGCCCTGGATCATGCTGCGCAAGGAGATCGGCGCGAAGATGGAGCTCGCGCTTCGCCTCATGGATAAGTCCGCAGCGCATCCCGAGCTCGACGGACTGCTGGCCGACCTGAACAAGCATATCGTCGAGCTTAACAGCCTCGCTCCTAGCAGCACGCTGCACCGTACGCTGCTCAGCCGTGACAGCCTCCGGGCGCAGTACGAGCGCTGGTACGTGCGTTAAGCTCCCTCGGTACGAGATGGTCGTCAGTCCACGAGCCAGCACCAAATACCCCGCCTCCACTCATCCAATACAGATGAGAGAAGCGGGGCTTATATCAGCTTACGCAGATTAATTTCAAAATTAGAAGCTCTCGTGAAACACCTGATGCGCCAGCGGCAAACGTCCTGTCTCACGACCAGGCTGAGCAGCCTTGCCAATCGGGATCATGACGACCGGAATGTAGCGCTCCGGCACCTTGAACTCGCGTACGAATGCGTTCTGGTCGTATCCGCCCATCGGCACCGTATCATAGCCCTTCGCTCTTGCGGCCAGCATCAGCTGCATAGCGGCTAGCGAGCCGTTGCGCACCGCTTCGTCGCGAGCGAGAGCTGGGTTATTCGCATAAGCGCCCTCAATCTGCTGAATCATCATATCGCGAATGCGCGGCTCTGCTTCAGCGAACACGTCAGGCGCGACCTTATTCGCCTCGAGATCGCCGAGCACGACGACAACGGCGGATGCATCCACTACCTGCTGCTGTCCGTAAGCAATCGGCAGAAGACGCTCCTTATTCGCCTGATCGCGAATAACGAAGTAACGCCAATGCTGCAGGTTCCATGAGGACGGCGCGCGCGAGGCCAGCTCGAGCAGCTCATTCAGCTCTTCATCCGACAGCACGTGCCCCTTTTCATATTGACGAACCGATCGACGCGATACCAAAAACTCCTCAGCTGTAAATACGGCTTCTTTTTGCTCATTCATTATGGATCCACTCCTCTAATCTATATCGTTGTATGGTGCGTATGGCTTACTCACTAATAACTATACTATCACATGTTACTTACTTTTGTAAAGTGATAAGCAAGCCGTTACCCGCCGTTCAACATCTAACTTCTAACTTCTAACTTCTAACTTCTAACTTCTAACTTCTAACTCTTAACTTCTAACTTCTAACGTCCAACTTCCAACTTTCATCATCTAATATCGACAACCTACGCCCAAATTAAATTTCGTCGTAATTTTCTGACAAAAAGCGCTTACATTATTGCCCGGTTCGTAGTATGATAAAAGTACCTAAAAGCTGAAGGAGTGATTGTGTCATGATGCGCACATCCGAGTTCTATGAGCAGCTGCCCACTAGGCGCTGCGATACGTGCAGCGAGCCGCTCGAGGAAATGGCAGACTGCCATAGCTGCACCTGTACCAAATGCCGCGGAGTCACGTTCTACCCACTCAGTCCCTTACAGCCTTCCTTGCCTCTTATGCACCAGCAGCCGTCCGCCTAGCCATAACTCCCTATCATGGAAAACGAAACAAATAAAGGGACCGCCCCTGCAGCAGCTGTACGAGGGCCGTCCCTTATTTGTCATAGAGCCCGACTCATCCTCCGACCTCCGCTAATGTGGGCAACAGGGAGAGCTGCCTCCAGCCGACTGTTCCAAGTCCATTCACCTGGGCGATCACCAGCCATACGCGCTAGCTAAGCCTAACCAGCAGCTTCACAGGGCAGTGGCCTCACCGCCAGCCAGCAGGCCGCTACGCCTCTAGCACCTGCTCCCGCACGCCTGCTGCCGTCCAGCCCGGATGCTCAGCGCTCTTGGCGCTGCGACCTTGCAGCAGCTCCAGCGCAGCCTCCCACGCCAGCTCCGCGGACAATCCGCAGCAGAACGCCTCCGCATGGCGGCTCATCTCCTCCAGCCTGCGCGGGGATTCCAGCAGCTCCAGCAACTGATCGAGCAGTCTGCGATCCGGTCGGGCGCATACGGCGACGCCAGACTTCTCCAGCACTGCCGCATTCTCCTCCTCCTGTCCCGGAATCGGACGATAGAGAAGCATCGGCAGCTTCATCGCCGCCGCCTCTGACGTCGTCAGGCCGCCTGGCTTCGTCACGAGCAGCGTAGCTGCGCCCATCCATTGCTCGATGTTGTCTACGAAGCCTTCCACCCGCACGCTGGAAGCGTAGGCTGGCTGAAGCTCAGCCGTGAGCTCCTGCCTCACAGCCTCATTGCTGCCGCACAGGAAGGCGAGCTGTGCTCGCTCCAGCAGCACCTCAGACTGCACGAGTCGACGTGCCTCGTCACTCAACAGACCGCCTCCCCCGCCCATCACGAGCACGAGCGGCTTCAGCGGGTCAAGACCGAGCCGCTGCTTCAGCTCTGCAGGAGGCGGCGACGGATTATAGAATCTCGAGCGAATCGGTATGCCCGTAACCTGTATGCGCTCCTCCGCAATGCCCCGCTCCCGCAGGGCATGGGCAACATGAGCGGAGCCGACCACGTACAGATCGGTGTGAGGCTGAATCCACAGCGCATGATCGGCATAGTCGGTAATGACCGTGACGAGCGGAGCGTGGACCAGTCTCTGCTCCTTCAAGAGCGAGACCGCCGCCGACGCAAGCGGGAATGTCGAGACGATCAGCTCGGACCTATGCATGTGTAGCAGCTCCAGCAGCTTGGACGATCCGAGTCTGAGGAACGTCCGCGAGAACGTGGACAGCTCCTCCTTCATCCGTGACCTCCGGTACAAGTAGCCGTACAACGAGGGGGCCTTCTCCACTCCCTTCAAGAAGCAATACTTCATGAACGGATGCGCAAGCGCATAGACCTCCCTCATATAATCGGCAATCTCCGCGTGTACCGAGCTATCCGAGTGCCCACACGCCTCGGCGAGTGCCATCGCCGCTTGTCGATGCCCGTCCCCAAGGTCTCCAGTCAAGATCAGCGCCCGCACTGGACGCACGCCTTGCGCCTTCTTCATTGTATACATCGATGCGCCTCCTGCATCCTTGGCGTTCCTGTCGTCCGTTTGATCCAGAGGATGATTGAGCATGGAAGTTAGAAGTTTCCACTTAAAATTGCGTTGTATGTATGATACCATAATTAACCAGAGGAAGAAATATGCACACGCTACTACGCCTTCTACGCCTACTAGCCGTGCAGCCCGAAAGGATGCGGAACATTCATGAGAAAGCTGTCCACCGGCAAGCTGTTCGCTGCACTTGCCTTGTCCACTGTCTTATGCCTGATCGTCTATGCTATGCGCGACGAGCTGGACCCGAAGACGTATTATGATTTCCTGCTGTGGAATCTGTTCCTTGCCTGGATTCCCTATGCGCTGTCAACAGTGGGACTATGGCTGCACGAGCGCTCGCTATACACGCGCGCCTACAGCCTCATCCCGATCGGAATCGTCTGGCTGCTCTTTCTGCCCAATTCACCTTACATCGTGACCGATCTCATTCATCTGACCATATTGAAGAACAATTACATCACCGAAGGCTGGTACAAATTCACGTATTGGTACGACATGATCTCGATTCTGCTGTTCGCTTGGAACGGCTTGCTGCTCGCCTTCGTCTCGATGTATCAATGGCAGTCCATCGTCACAAGACGCTTCACACCTCTCATCTCGTGGCTCTTCATCGGAGCGGTCAGCTTCCTCAGCGCCTACGGCGTGCTGCTCGGTCGGGAATATCGGTTCAACAGCTGGGACGTGCTCTCGCAGATGGAGCCGCTCACACGCACCGTGCTCTCGAGCCTGCAATTCGAGCCGATGATGTTCTGCGCACTGTTCGGTGTGCTCCTCCTTGCCATCTACTCCATGCTCTACGTGCTGCTGCATAGCGGAGAGGACGCAACACGGCTGTAGCCTGCTGCGCCACCCCGCTCCTCTCCGTCATTGTCCATCTACGCGTACCGGTATTCACGCGAGCCGATGACCGCTCGCATCCGGTACGTGTCCTCTGTCCGTTCAAGACCCGGCCACGTCGCTGCCGCTCCATCCACCCCCGGCACCGCCGCCCCCTCGGCAGAGCCGCTCGAGGCTGCATACGGCGGCATTGCGACCGGGCCAGCTTCCGCCCACACTCCCGGCGCTGACCCGTACGGTATAGCCGGAGCCTCTGGCATAATCGGCGCACCCGACACGCGCTCCAGCGCCTCCTGCAAGGCGGGGAAGTTCGGGAACGTCGCCTCATCCAGCATATAGGCGCTCACCATCGAGCCGGGTATCCGATGCGTATTGAGCCGCTCAATAATGTACTCCGCCCGCGTCACAGCGACGCCATGACCGAAGTACAGCCCCTCGGGCATGACGATGACGTTCTCACCTTGCCAGTGGATGTAGGCGGGGTGAACGTCCGGATTTTTAATATATTGCACATCACCGGGGAACGCCTCTCCCTTGCCATATACGCTAACGAGCTTCAAGTCCGAATCATGATTCCATGAGTACAAATACAGATCCCCGAACAGCCGGTCGAACGCCTCCGGTCCTGCCGTATCGAGCACCGCCTTGTACAGCACGATGACGATTGCCATGGCGCATTCGAACGCATACCATTGCCCGTTCACGAATATATCGGTAATTGCATCCGACGGACGAGCACCCGGCCGCAGCAGGAAGCCGCCCTTCTCCGTCCGAATCCAATACAGCTCATGACAGCGCGAGCCCTCGAACGTCTCGAAGGCCGCCCCGCTGCGGGCGAGCCCCTCCGCTGCACGAACGATGCTCGCCCGCAGCTTCAGCTCGAACCGCAGCGCGGCCTCCGAGCTGTAATGAAACGGCGTCGGACTCAGCTGCTTCGCCCGGTAAATGCTGCGCTCAAGCCCGCTCCAGGCGAGCAGGAACGGAGGCGCAGTCGTACCCTGTATGTAGATCAAGCCGATCCCTCCCTCAGCATGGGGTCCCGCACATGGCGCATGGCCGTAGCAGACGGCCTCACCCTAACGGTACATCCTATGCAGCACTGGGAAGGAAAAGGCCTTCATCCGCACAAATTAATCCATCTCGTAGATCGAGCCGCTCTTGCTCGCGAACAGCTCCGAGTACACCTTCTCCGCATACGCATCCGTCATGCCCGAGATGTAATCAGCAACAAGGCGCGGCCATGTCCACTCGTGCCCGTGGCGACGGTAGCTCTCGACCCAGTCCGGCGGTAAGATGAGTCTTCCCTGCTCCGGTACGATGAAGCTGTCCCACAGCTGTCTGAGCATAATCTCACTGCGCTTCTGCAGCCGCTGCACGCGAAAATCTTTGATCAGCGTCACCCAAGCGAGCTTCTTCAATATTTCCATCGTCCGCAGCAGCTCGAGGTCCTGCTCGCCGTCCTTGACGAACGTCACCTTCCGCCAGCTCCTCGCCGTATCGTCAATGATCCCGACCCGCGCCGCGAACGTACTGACCCAGCGCGCCTTCATCTCACGTCTCGTACGGGACTCCTCACGCCCGTTCACCGCATAGATCGCTTCCCACTGGGCCAAATATTCGCCAAGCACCCGCTGCACCATCGCCTTAATGTCGATCTGATCCCAGCCGACGTCGGAGTTGCCGTGGTCGTTCACAATTTCCTCCACGAGATTGTCGACGAGCCGGTCGCTTTCGAAGAACGTGCGGTTCATTTGAATTTTGCCAGCGCGGATGCCGTCTTCAATGTCATGGGTCGAGTAGGCGATATCGTCGCACAGGTCCATCAGCTGCGCCTCGAGCGTCGAGCACCCGGCCTGCATGCCCCACCGCTCGCGGATCATGCCGATGCCCTGCTCCCACTCCATGCCGTAGACGCCCTTCAGCCGCCCCTCCTCCTCGAGCGAGTACGGGTACTTGTTAATGGCCAGCAGCACCGCCGCCGTCAGGTCCAGACCGCTGCCGCTGCCCGCGCGCTTCTCCAGAAACATAAGGATACGGAAGTTCTGAGCGTTCCCCTCATACTTCAGCCCGTACTGCTCAGCGAGCAGATGGTTCAGCACCTCCTCGCCCTTATGCCCGAAGGGCGGATGGCCTAGATCGTGCGCGAGCGACGCGCACTCGACGACATCGGCATCGAGCACGAGCCCCGGATGCTCCCTCGCCGCCAGAAACGGATATTGCTTGTTCATGCGACGCGCCGTCTCCCTCGCGATCTGTGACACCTCCAGCGAATGCGTCAGCCGCGTCCGGTAATAATCGCCCGAGCCTGCTCCGAACACCTGCGACTTCCCCTGCAGACGCCGGAAGGCCGGAGATTGTATGAGCCGCGCATAATCGCGCTCGTATTCCTCTCTCTCCTCGCTGAACGTCCCCTGTGCTTGCTCATCCAGTCGAAAATGCCGCAAGTCCATTGTCTCATCCCCCTTATGCCGACCCTTGCTGCACCATACCCGAGCGGACGGGAGGGGTGCAGCTTTTTTTCAGCAAATTGTACCATACCCCATTGTACTTGCGAAACAACCGACATAGCCCAGCAATCCACATAGCGGGTGAGGAGCATATATCGTATACTGAGGCTGTAGAACGTAAGGAGAGGAGGCGTGGAGTGTGTCGATGGAGCAATACCAGACGCTGATCGGCGTCGTCATTGAGAAGCTGGGCGCGACGCACAAGGAGCTGCAGCACAACTGCAACGGTCTCGGCTCCATCCTGAGCCAGCATTCCGAGGAGGAGCGGCTGAACACGCCAGAGCTGCTAACGATTCAGGAGCTGCATGACGGGTACAAGGAGCTGCTGGAGACGCTGGAGCGGCGGTATCCCGGTCTGAAGCAGTCGTAAGAGCAACCAAAACCTTAGTCCCCACGTACTGTAAGGTCTAACCGAAGCATACCAAGGGAGGAATTCATCGTGATCAAGCATCTTATTCAAAAATTGCTGCACAGCCTGCTCGGCGCGAAGCATTCGCACAGACGATACGGCAGCAGCTCGAACGTCATGCGCCGACCTGGACCGCGCCGCGGCTCCTCATCGTATTCCTCGGGCTACGGTCGCCCGAAGGGGCATAGCTATTATAAGAAGAGCTCCCGCTCGAGCTCGTAACGACCTGTTCGGCAGCCACCATCCATTAACCATTACCACTCACAGTGAAGCAACTGCTCGATATCTTCCCGCAGCTGCCCCACGGAGCGATAAGGCTCCGCAAGCAGCAGCAGACGCCGCAGCACGCAACGCGTGCCCTCGGACAAGGACAGCTCCTCGTGCCATTCGCGCGGGGGCTGTCCTTCTTGTGCTTCGTACGACGAGTACAGCAGGAAGAGCAGGAAGTGACCGAGCGCGTACAGGTCGCTCTGCACCTCGGGCGCACGCCTTCTCGCTTCCTCTTCATCCGTGAAGGCGACTAGGCTCGTCCAGTCGCCGATGCGCCGGGCAAGGCCGAAGTCAATGAGCGCAAGCGAGCCGTCCGCCTGCAGCAGCACGTTCGGGATGCGCAGGTCCAGATGCACCCAGCCGCGCTCATGCACGAAGCCAACGATCGGCAGCAGCCTAGCGATAATAGCCAAGCTCTCCACCTCGGTGAACCCGCGCTGCTGCTCGAAGATGAGCGCCTCCAGCGTCCGCCCCTCCGCCTTGTCTATGGCGGCGAACAGCCTCCCGCCCTCCTCGAACAGCCCTCGGCAGCGCGGAATCGACGGATGACCGAGCGCTAGCAGCGCCTCCCGCTCCCGGCTCAGCAGCTCACGCCCGAGCGCTCCCTTACTCGGCCTCGCCTGCTTGACGACCAGCTCGCCGCCCTCCACTAGATCACATGCCAAATAAGCGAGCCCGTAGCTGCCCTCACCGATGAGCTTGATGAGCTCATAACGGCGAAGGAGCACCGTGCCCGCCCGCAGCGGATAATCGCGCCAGCTTTCGACGAAGCGCTTGATGGGACTTGCCATGTGACCAATCCAACCGAACGAACCGAGCATTCCGATCACCCTTTGCATACGGCTTCTTGCTGCTACTATACCGCAAGCTGTGGAGGAAGGACAGCGTGTTCCTTTTATTACCTCTATGTGTAATAATGAAATAAATAATGTAAAATATTCCAATAACGAAAGGAGCGGTGTCGTATTAAGCTCAATCGAACGATCATGGGTGGGCTCTGTATCATGGCTGCTCTGTATTCGTTATACGTTCTGCTATTATCATTCGGGCCTAGACAATTCCAATATGACTTCGTATCACATACTTCACTAACCAATGAGAAGGTCGGGGCGATGTACTTGGGCCAGCCACTCGATCAAGCCTGCCGTACGATTATGGAGGAGCAGGTGATCGAGGAGTACCGTTACTACGAGTGTAGGGATGGACACCGCGTCCTTACGAAGCAGCATTCCCCGGAGGTGATATCCATCAGGTACAGCCTGAACGATCACGACCTCAAGACTTCACGTGGCATCGGCATCGGTTCTTCGAAGACAGATGTCCTTCAGCATTATGGCCTATCGTACTATACGAGAGCGGAGCAAGGAGAAGACATCGTAGGGTACGTGGACAAAAAGAATAACTACACGCTGGAGTTCTGGTTCTCCGGCGATATGGTATCGAGTATTCGACTTGATCGCAGCTACCTGCCATAATATAGGATTGCTTCTTCGCCTGCCCTCCATATATATGAGTAATATTGGCACTTCTGGTAACTCTAATGCTTAGCAGGAGGTGTGCCATGGGAACTGAGCTCGGAAGAAGCTTGTCTGTCAACCTGCAGCACATCCGAAGCAGGCTGGGAGCAAGCAGCGATATCGTCATTAGAGAGTTCGAGCAGGGCGGCTACTTCGGAGGTGCCCTGGCGGTGCTCTACACCGATGGGCTGGTGGACACACAGCTCGTGCATGACCATATTCTTCAGGCGCTGATGCTTAGTGCTAGACCTGGGCTGTCGCCAGCTGAGCCTTCGGGAACGCCTGCCGAACGTTACCTTGCGATCCGCCAGCGACTGCTCCATATCGGAGATCTGAAGGAGCTGACGACGTTCGCCGAGCTGTACAAGGCCGTGCTGTCGGGCAACACGGTCATTCTAACGGATGGGATCGAGAAGGCACTTGTGGCCGGCACGCCCGGCTGGAGGGATCGCGGCGTAACGGAGACGACGGTCGAGAACGTCATACGTGGACCGAAGGAGAGCTTCACGGAGACGCTGCGAACTAATACAGCGCTCATCCGACGACGCATTCGCGACGAGCGGCTGCGTTGCGAGGAGCAATCGATCGGCAAGGTAACGATGACCGACGTTGCGGTAATGTATATAGAAGGAATCGCTCAACCGAGCATTGTCGAGGAGGTGCGGCGCAGGCTGTCGCGCATTGAGGCGGACTCCATCCTCGAGAGCGGCTACATCGAGGAGTACATTCAGGACAAGACGTACACCGTCTTCCCGACTATGTTTAACTCGGAGCGACCGGACGTAATTGCCGCAGGACTACTGGAAGGGCGTATCGCCATCCTCGTGGACGGAACGCCGGTCGTGCTGCTGGCCCCGTCGCTGTTCGGGGAGTTTTTCCAATCGGCGGAGGATTATTACCAGCGAAGCGATATTTCGAGTCTACTCCGCGTACTTCGGTACTTATGCTTCTTCATCTCTCTGCTCGCCCCGTCGCTATATATCGCCATCACGACGTTCCATCAGGAGATGCTCCCGACGCAGCTGCTGATCAGCCTAGCCTCGCAGCGGGAGGGCATTCCGTTCCCGGCGTTCGTCGAGGCGCTCATGATGGAGCTTGCCTTCGAAATCTTGCGCGAGGCCGGTATTCGCATGCCACGCTCCATCGGACAAGCAATCTCAGTCGTCGGGGCGCTCGTCATCGGACAAGCTGCGGTGGAAGCAGGCATTATATCAGCGGCGATGGTCATCGTCGTGTCGATGACCGCGATCTCGAACTTCGTCTTCCCGTCGTTCAGCATGGCCATATCGGTGCGAATCCTGCGCTTCAGCATGATGACACTGGCTGCTACGTTCGGACTGTTCGGCATTACGATCGGCCTGCTGGCGCTCGTCATTCATCTATGCTCGCTGCGTTCGTTCGGTGTTCCGTACATGACACCGTTCGCTCCATTTAACTCGGAGGGACAGAAGGATATGGTCATTCGGCTACCTCATTGGCTGCTCAATCAACGACCGACTTCCATCAGCCCGAGCAACCCGCATCGTGATCAGACACCACCGCCCAAGCCGAATGCGTGATAATCGATGCTGAAATTACAGGTGATAATGATGCTCAAACCGGTGATTACATGTGTCTTATGTCTGCTGCTCGCTATCCCGCTAACCGGCTGCTGGAACCGTAAGGAGCTGAACGACCTCGCCATCGCTGGAGGCCTTGCCATTGATCAGGCCGATGCGTCGCAATACAAGGTGACCGTACAGGTTGTCGATCCGAGCGAGGTCGCTTCGCGCAAGGGAGGCGGCGGTCGCAGTCCAGTCCTTACCTTTGAGGCGACCGCGCCGTCCGTGTTCGAGGCAATTCGCAAGCTGACGACCTCTTCTCCGCGCAAAATTTACTTGTCTCACCTACGCATCGTCGTGCTCGGTCAGCAGCTGGCTGAGCGTGGTATTGCGAAGCCGCTGGAGTTTTTATCCCGCGATCACGAGGTGCGCAGCGACTTCTTCGTCATTCTGGCGAAGGACGCGAAGGCGTCAGACATTCTCAAGTAGGTGTCTCCGCTGGAGAAGATTCCGTCGCAGCAGCTGTTCAAGTCACTCGATACGAGTGAAAAAGTATGGGCACCCACCTACACCACTGAGCTGGACCAGCTCATCACCGATATGTCGAGCCCGAGCACGTCTCCCGTTCTTACAGGTGTACAAATTATAGGCGACACACAGAAGGGTCAGAGCAAGGAGAACGTCACGGCCATTGACCCGCCCTCCAAGCTGAAATATGCATACTTAGCCGTCCTGAAGAAGGACAAGCTGGCGGGCTGGCTAACCGAGGAGGAAAGCAAAGGATTTAACTATATCCAAGGAACAGTCCAAAATACAGTCGGCCATATTACGTGCGGGAAGCAGGGGACAGCTGCCGTCGAGGTTATTCGTCCCGATGTGAAGGTGGAGGCAGTTCGACAGGATGGCGTTGTGCGCATTCGGATACGCGCCTTCGTCGAAGCGAATGTCGGAGAGCTGCAATGCGGACTCGACCTGAGGCAGACGGAATCCATTCAAGTGCTGGAGGGAGCCATAGCTGAACGAGTGGCGAGCATCATCAACAGCTCCGTCGTGAAGGCGAAGAAGCTGCGCGCCGATATATTCGGCTTCGGCCAGACGATCCGTCGCTCGATGCCGAAGGAATGGCGAACGATGAAGCAGCACTGGGACGATCGGTTCGCCGAGCTGCCCGTCGACATATCCGTTCAAGCCAAAATTCGTCGGACCGGAACGACGAACAATTCATTCATCCATGAGCTGTAATACGAAGGAGCACGACTTATGCTGACGATAGGCATTATCGCCATGTTTTCCATATTCGCGGCCGCTGCCGAGCTACCTGGCTTATGGCGCAACCGCTACCTGCGTGACGCTGTATTCTTCTCCGCGCTGCTCCTCGGTGCAGCGGGTATGGGCATTGTGTATGCGATGCGCCTTCCTTTGCCCAATCCGATGGACGGGCTGGTCACATTGTACGAGCCGCTTAGTCAGCTGGTTAATCGACTTCTCGGACAGGAGGACCTGTAATGGAGCGTGGACGCATCTCAACGCTCCAGCTGACGACGCTGCTGGTCATGTTCATCATCAGCAGCTCCACCCTGCTTATTCCTTCCCTGCTTACGATACATGCCAAGCAGGATGCATGGCTGTCCGTGCTGCTCGGACTCACTGCATCCACACCGCTTGTCTATATGTATGTCACACTTGGAAGCAAGCAAGCGGGGCTGTCGATCGTAGAGTACAGCGAGCGTGTTCTCGGCAGAACGGCAGGCTTCGTTGTGAATCTGCTGCTACTGATGTACTTCATTCTTCTCACCTCTGCGCTGCTGCGGCAGCTGGGCGATATGATCACGACGCTGGTGCTGCCGGAGACGCCGATTCAAGCCATTATTTTTCTGATGATGGTTGTCATTATATTTGCCGTAAGGACAGGGCTCGAGAGCTTTGCGCGGGCTTCGCAAATTTTTTTCCCTTGGGTGATGCTGTTCATCGTGCTGCTGCTCGTCTCGCTAGTGCCTGAAATCGAGCTCAAGCACATATTTCCTGTTCTGGAGGAAGGTCTGCCCCGTGTCATTAAGGGTGCCTGGAACCTCGTCGGCATTCCATTCCTCGATATGGTCATCTTCCTGATGGTCTGTCCCTATGTGAAGGAGCAGGCGCGAGTCGGGCAAGCGTTCCTGCAAGCATTCGTGGTCGGCGGCTTGATCGTCTTCCTCGTGACGACCTATGCCATTGTTGTCATCGGTCCGGAGAGCGCAGCACACGCCGTATATCCGGTGTTCAGTCTCGCACAGAAGGTGAGCATCGGCAACTTCATTCAGCGCATCGAGGTGCTGGTCGGCGGAGTCTGGTTCATCTCGCTGTTCTTCAAGATTACGGTATGCTTCTACGCCGCCACACTGGCGATGGCGCAAATGTTCAGGCTGCAAAGCCTGAACACGCCGGTCTATCCGCTTGCTCTGCTCGTCTGCGTGAACTCGCTCGTGCTGCTGCCTAGCTCCATCTACTTCTTGCATGTCGCTGCTGAGATCTGGACGCCGAGCGTGCTACTGTACGGCTTATTCATCCCGCTCGTGCTGCTGACCGTACAGAAGCTGCGGAGATTGCGGTCAGGCCGACGCAGCGGAGCGGCAGAAGGCACGGAGGGTGGAGCTGGATGAGGTCTTGTATAGGCTCAGCGCGAAAAGCCGGGGGCCGAAGCGAATGGCTTCGAGCCTAGCCGGCTTATTGCGGTGCATCTTGTGTCGTCGGCGTTAGGGCTGAGCGCGTTCATTGGTCGGCGTTAGAGCGCAGGGCGTATAGTCCTCGGCGTTACTGCACGGGCGTGCGGTGCTCGGCGTTACTGCACGGGCGTGCGGTGCTCGGCGTTACGACACGGGCGTGCGGTGCTCAGCGCTACTACACGGGCGTGCGGTGCTTGTGTTCGCCAACAGGCGTCTACACCGCGCACCGCACGCTGCCCGTTAGCTGCTTGGCGGCTGCAACGCTCGGGTGACGCTCCCTGTTAGCTATAAGGCGACTGTACCGCTCGAAGCGCAGAGACGCGCCCGTACTTCCAGTAGGTGCCAGTGCCGCGAATCGGCTCAGCCGTTCCGATGATCGCCGCGCGAATTTGATCGCGACTGCGTCCTTGTGATGCCAGCAGTGCGGCTACGCCTGCCACATGCGGCGCAGCCATCGACGTACCGCTCAAGTAGGCATAATAGCTCCCCGTGTAGGTGGACAGTATGTCCTCACCCGGTGCAGCCACCTCAACCCATGTGCCGTAGTTCGAGAAGGACGACTTGACGTCTGTCTCGTTCGTGGAAGCGACGGCGAGCACATTCGCATCGTTAGCCGGATAGCTCGGCACGCTGGAGCCGTCATTGCCAGCGGCCGCAACGATGACCGAGCCGCGGCTCCACGCATATTGAACCGCATTCTGCAGCGTCAAGGACGAATACGGAGAGCCGAGACTGAGGTTGACGACCTGCGCCCCTTGATTCGCCGCGTAGACGATGCCATCGGCTACAGCACTCAGCGAGCCGTTGCCGTCGTCACCGAGCACACGCACCGGGATGATCGACACGAGCGGCGCGACGCCTGCGATACCTCCACCGTTATTCGTCACAGCCGCCGCAATACCGGCGACATGGGTGCCGTGCCCGTTGCGGTCCTCAGGCTGGCTGTCTCCGTCCACGAAGTCATATCCATTCGTCAGCTTGCCCGCGAGGTCCGGGTGGTTCAGCTGCACGCCCGTATCGATGACGGCGATTCGCACCTCAGCAGCTCCAGCCGTGATGTCCCATGCTTCAGGCGCTTGAATGCGCTGCGGACCGTATTGATAATTAGAGAAATACGGGTCGTTCGGCATGGCGAACGACTTGAACGTATAGTTCGGCTCCGCATACTCGATCTCTGCGAGCTTCACGTAGGCTCGCAGCATATGGCGCATCTTCCGCTTGGAACGGACAATATGGGTCCCCAGCTCCTCGCAGCCTCCGACTCTCCGGCACTTGGCTAAGCCATGGAGCTCATCCATTCGGACCTCATTCGTCCCTTCGACAAACTTGACGATCAGCTCATTAGGCGCATGAGGACCATATTGCGCATCCGCACGACGCTCGGCGTACAGCCACAGAGCGAGGGCCACGCCCGCAAGCGCCACAAGCGCGACCATCCATAACCACATGGACGTTCCTCCTCATTATCTTGAAGTGAAATTGAAATCACTTTTCACTGTATGATGAAGGGAGGTCGCCCGCATGGACGCTCGCCTATATTGCAACGCTTGTACAGCGTGTCCGCGGCTCAGACACAGACCGCAACGTGCCGAACGAAGCTGCCCTTGCGGATGAGGCAGCGATCGATCGTCGTGAAGTCGGCTTGCTGCAGGACGTGCTCCAGCGGCTCCATGGAGACGAAGACCGCGCGGCTGGCCAGACGCCGCGCGCCCTGCACCAGCTCCAGCTGCTCGGCCTCCGGCAGCTTGGAGCATAGATTATACGGCATATCGACGATTGCCGTATCGTAGTGACCCGCTGCAGTGCGCATGTCCTGCAGCTGCACCAGCTTCGGCGACGTGTAGCCGAAGTGGACAAGATTGACCCGCGCTCCCCGCACCGCGAGCGGGTTCACGTCCATGCCAGCGATTTCGATCCCCATCGACATCGCTTCAATCAGCACCGTGCCGATGCCGCAGCACGGGTCCACGACGCGGGTGCCCTCGGGCTCGGGCACCGCAATGTTCACCAGCGCTCGCGCGGTGCGCGTCCCGAGCGCGGTCGAATACGGCTGCGGCTTGTCCTTGTGCCGCAGCCACAGCGCCTTGTTGTCCGCGGCTTCGCCCAGCGCCCAGCGCGCGCCGAGCCGCACGAGCCCGAGCGTGCGGTCCGGCGTGCGCATGTCCGCCTTGCCGCGGACCCGGCTGCCGACGAGCCGCTCGAGCTGGCGGCGCTCGTCGAATGTGTACGGATCGTCTGTCGGCACGAAGACGATCTTGAACGTGCAGCCAGCGAGCTCCAGCCGGCTCGCCTCCTCGGCCAGCGCCTCCGGGCTTGCGGCCGTAAGGCTCACCTCGACTCGCTGCTTCACGAACGGGCTGCGGCTCGCATCGACGCGCCGCGCGCTCACAAGCCAGCGCAGCGGCTCCTCGCTCGCCGCCGTCCCGAACAGCGCGCGCTGCTCCAGCGCGCACAGCTGCGCCTCATCCTCATGGCACGCGAACGTATAGACGTAGGTGGGAATTAGGTCACTTTGGGACTCCATGATGTACAGCTAACCTCCAGTTCGAACGATACATGTTCCTCCTATCGTAACGGAATGATGCGCGAGGCGCCAGTCGATGACCAACACAAGCCATAGCCCTATGCCAGCTGCCCGAAGCCTCAGCCTCATACGTGCTCACCTGCTGCATGGAGGTATCACCCACGCACTCGCCCAGCACGTGACACAGCACGCCCAGCTCATACCCACCTACGCCAAACAGACCTCCGCATGATCACGCAGAGGTCTGTCTCTTCATCGCCTATAGACTAGCTGTCCATAATCTCATCCAGCTGTGAATCGCGGCGGTTCGCCTCCGCCTGCACGCGGCGATCCGTCTCGCTCTGGCCCTGAATCTGTGCGGCTGCCTCTGCCTGACGGTTCAGCTGCTCCTCCGCTTGGCCGATGCCGTGTGCGCCTTGATGGTTTCTGCTTGAGGACATTCGTCTCACCTCCTGCCATATATACCGGGAACGCCCGCTTACTATGCGCCGTTTCCACAATCCGTATGCAGGTCAGGGGTTCCAGCCCGAATGCCGCTCGCTTATAATGAAAGCATATATGCACACTTCCACCATATCGAAATGAGGACTGCCTCTGATGAACAAGCCGTTCCCGCTTCGCCTCGCCATCCTGTTCACCGCAGTATGGGCCGGGCTCGCCGCCGTGTTCGCTGTAATCGACCTTCCGCTCGCCATCGCCGTCTACAATCCAGCCTCCGAATGGGGACTGTTCCTCCAGACGTACGGGGAGCATCCGACCGTATTCCTTGTGTGGCTGGCTGCACAGGTGCCGCTTAGCCTGTCGCGCTTCCTGACACCGCCGCTTCGACTCGCGAGCCGACTGCTACTGTACACCGTCTCCCTCGCAGCGGGCTATGCACTCGTGCTGATGACCGTCCAGCGCGCGATGCATGCTCATCTGTCCATCATAGGGGTGATACTTGTCCTGCTAGCCGTACTGACGCTCACTCTGCTCGTGCAAGCCGCCTTGACGCGTGTGCAGCCCGATCGCCTGAAGCAGCTTCACCGGGCCGCTTGGCTGACGCTGCTCCTCTTCGGCGCTGAGCTGGCGCTCGTTCACCTGCTGAAGCTCGGCTGGGGACGCATCCGCTTCCGCGATCTGCTGCCCGATCACTCGAACTTCACGAGCTGGTACGTGCCGATGGGACCGACAGGCGGCCGTTCATTCCCGTCCGCACATTCCTCGAACAGCTGGGCGCTGCTGACGCTGCCCGCAATGGTAGCTGCGCTCCACGCAAGCCTATCCTTCCGCTGGGCCGCTTGGATCTTCGCCATCGGCTGGGCGTCGCTCACCAGCCTCAGCCGCGTCGTCATCGGTGCTCACTTCGCCTCCGACGTCCTGTTCGGCGCCTGTATCACGATCACGCTGCTCGTCCTGCTGCAGCGCTGCCTGCCCCTGCATCGCGACCTTACGCCGACCAGCAAGCAGCGTTCCTCAGACGGACCACAGTCTGCGCACACCGCCGTATACGCAACAAGGCTAGAGACAACGGGGGGGAATCCCTCCGCTCCTCTAGCCTTCCGGCCTTAGTCCCTTCCCGATTAATACCCGTCCGTCTGTTGCCCGGACTTGCCCGCGATGTCTGCACCGTCACGGTTCGCCGACGAGCCGAGATGTCCCATGTCGGCCTTCGCCTCGACGAGCCCCTCAGACACACGGCGACCGTAGTCTGCATCGGCATTCGTCAAGTATTCAATCATCTTCTGTTGAATGTGCGGCTGGCATACCTTCAGCGCATCGACCAGATTCATAATGAGCTCGTCGCGCTCCCAAGCCTCGAGCTTGCGGTACGTATCACCCGCCTGTCCGAAGTCGTTCGTGCGGCTGAGCTTCTCCCGTACTAGCTTCGCGTTGTACATCGGCTCATGCGGCTTGCCGCCCGGAGCTGCCTCCTGCAAGCCTCCTAGCGAGGACGGCTCGTAGTTGACATGCGGGTTCTGACCTGGAGCGCGGTCCACCGTGAACTCCATCTGACCGCCGCGCTGATTCGTCGCGATGTGCGTCTTCGGCGCATTGATCGGCAGCTGCAGATAGTTCGTGCCGACGCGATAGCGCTGTGTATCCGAGTAGGAGAACGTCCGCCCCTGCAGCAGCTTGTCGTCGGAGAAGTCAAGGCCGTCCACCAACACGCCTGTACCGAATGCCACCTGCTCCACCTCGTTGAAGTAATCGGCCGGGTTGCGGTCGAGCACCATTTTACCGACGGGTAGGAACGGGAACTTCTCATGATCCCACAGCTTCGTCGGGTCGAGCGGGTCGAAGTCGAGCTCCGGATGCTCGTCATCGCTCATGATCTGTACACAGAGCTCCCACTCCGGATAGTCGCCGCGCTCGATCGACTCGTACAGATCCTGCGTTGCATGACTCGTGTTCTTCGCCTGAATCGCTTCAGCCTCCTGCTGCGTCAAGTTCTTAATGCCTTGCTTGATCGGCTCCCAGTGATACTTGACCAGCACCGCCTGACCGTCTGCATTGACCCACTTGTATGTATTGACGCCCGAGCCCTGCATCTGACGATAGTTGGCAGGAATGCCCCAGGGCGAGAACAGGAACGTCACCATATGCGTCGCCTCCGGCGTGTTCGACAGGAAGTCGAACATACGCTCTGGATTTTGCAGATTCGTCACCGGATCTGGCTTGAACGCATGCACCATGTCCGGGAACTTCAGCGGATCGCGGATGAAGAAGATCTTCAGATTGTTGCCGACCAGATCCCAGTTGCCGTCCTCGGTGTAGAACTTCGTCGCGAACCCGCGCGGGTCGCGGAACGTCTCGGGCGAATGACCGCCGTGTACGACCGTGGAGAAGCGAACGAATACCGGCGTGCGCTTGCCCGTCTCCTGGAACAGCTTCGCGCGCGTATACTTCGACACCGGCTCGCTGCCGACCTTGCCGTACGCCTCGAAGTAGCCGTGCGCCCCTGCGCCGCGTGCATGGACGACGCGCTCGGGAATGCGCTCACGGTCGAAGTGTGAAATTTTCTCAATATAATGATAATTCTCCAGCACAGACGGGCCCCGGTTGCCTACCGTGCGAATGTGCTGATTGTCCGAGATCGGGTGACCTTGCCGATTCGTTAAGGTCATCTCCTTCGTATCCTTCTCCATAGCTCGCTTCATCCCCCTTTAGCTTATCCTTAGTACGATTTACCAGTTGAGGAAAAAGTATTCGCATATGCACCCCTAATTTGTAATCCTCACACGAAACTATTAAAATGAAAGAGGGTTGCAAATTTTTTCCGTGAGGTGGTAACGATGAGTCCATTGCTGTCTGCACTTAACCAACAAATTGCAAACTGGTCCGTTCTGTACATCAAGCTGCACAATTACCACTGGTACGTGAAGGGCAATCAATTCTTTACTCTGCATGTCAAGTTCGAAGAGCTATATAATGAAGCCGCGCTTCATATCGACGAGCTAGCCGAGCGTATGCTGGCGCTTCGCGGTGAGCCTGTGGCAACGATGAAGGGCTGTCTGGAGCTTGCCTCCGTACAAGAGGCTGCTGGCGGCGAGGACGCGAACGGTATGGTCGCGAGCATCGTGAAGGACTTCGAGGTGCTTCTTGGCGAGCTGAAGGCCGGCATGGAGCTTGCAGACCAAGAGGGAGACGAGACGACTGGAGACATGTTCCTAGCGATCTACTCGTCCCTGGAGAAGCATACGTGGATGCTGTCCGCTTACCTCGGATAGCTTCATACGCGGTACAACGCCGAACAAGCTGATAAGTCGCCCGAACAGGTCGTCATAGCGATATAAGTTGAACAAGCCGCCGTCATCCCGAATCGGGAGACGGCGGCTTGCTCGTGTTGTATAGCTTGCGGAGTGCTTAGCTGCCTCGGCACGCCCCAGAGTAACAAGAAGCTCGTGAGCTGTCACGATCCCCTCGCCTTACGTATTCTAATGTAACGGCAACCGAACCGTGACCCGCGTCCCCGCTCCAAGCTCGCTCTGTACCTCGATGTCACCTTGATGATGCTCAACAAGCTGCTTGACCATGAACAGACCAATGCCTTGACCTCCACGCTGGTCGTTCGTCTTCTCATACTTCTGGAACAGTCTGACGAGTTGATCGTCCGACATGCCGCAGCCTTGGTCGATCGTCTCGAGTACAAGCTCCCCTCCTGCGCAATATGCCTTGAACTGAACCGTCCGGCCCTCGTCGCTATACTTGATCGCGTTGCTCAATATGTTCGAGATAATGAGCTTGAAGCCGGTCGCGTTGCTCATCAGCTTCTCCCAGCCTTGAAGCTGCACCTCGTGCAGCAGCTGAATATTTTGCGTACGCGCCTTAATCGACATGACCTCGATCACCTGCAGCACGAGCTCCTTCGGAAGCGTCAGCTTGCGCCTCCATAGCGCCTCTGTCGAGAGCATCTGCTCTGTGCTGATAATATGTGAAATCTCATTGTCGATCAGCTCCACATAGTCGCCGATCTGCTTCAGCCTCTCCTGGTCCTGCGGCTCGCTCACCTTGTTCATCAGCAGGCGGGAATACGCCTTAATGACAGTCAGCGGATTGCGCACCTCGTGAGAGACGACATGCACGAAGTCGAGCTTCTGCTTATAGAGGTCCATCTGCGATTCCAGCTCCGCTTGGGCCGACAGCTCCGGGAACAGGACGGAATGACTCAACGAGTGCTTATGCCGATACAGCGTAGAGAGCACCAGCGCATCGTCTGTCATTAAGTACGGATGCGTCTCCATACATGCCAGCTGGATCGAGGCTGACACATGGTTCGCATTGTAGCAGCATACGGTGATGAAGCCGAGCTCGCTGAGCGTAATATCGCACTTATCCTCATAGTGAGAGATCTTCTCAGCCATTCCCTCCTGATCCTGCCAGCCGACCTGTCCCCACATTCTCACTTCAATGCGCTTCTCCAGATACGGTGCAATGATGTCACCCAGATTGTTCAACACCCGTTCATATCGGAAGTCCTCGTATGTCTCATAAAATTCCACTTGATTAATATACCGAACATAGTGCGTGATCAGCTCAGGCTCTACCATCAATTCGAGCTTCTGTAGCATAATGGTGTACATGTCTATCGTCTCAATCACGATGATATAATGCTCTAATTCAATGCCCTTCACTATAAAATCAACCGCATGCTGAATATATTTGTCCACCTGCTTGAAAAAATACAAGACGTGTGAGCCATTCTGTACGTGCAGCTTGTTCGTCAAGGGGATGCTGGCCTGCAGAGCCATCGTTCGTCCTCCTCTGTCTTCATCTCATGATCCTCTAAATTATAGAGTAAATAAAGGAAAATTCAATTATTTTGTTCAGTTCTCCTTCCATACAACGTATCAACTCTGTGATCTCTCTCCAATTCTTCTATTATCTCGCAGTTATTTACTTGCTCATCCTGCTATTTATCAGCGATAATAGAAGGTAAAAAGAACTAGAGCAGGAGAACGGTATGGCTCCCATCGTCTACAACGAACTCGAATTGTACAGGAATGCATTCTTATATGACTCCGTAGGCAAGGCTATCGTCAATTACAACGGCGATTGGGTCAAGGTGAACGCTTCCTTCTGCCGTTTACTTGGATATTCGGAGAGGGAGCTTCAGGACACCAACTTCTACGAACTCTTCTTTAAGGAGCCGTCGGTAGGGCTCTTGAATGAAATATTCGAGAACGATAATGAATATATCGAGCTGGAGCTTCACTTTGAGCCAGTTACTGACAAGCCCATCTGGCTCATGATGGTCATTACACTGATCGGACTTGCCCATAAGCCGCATCACTTTATTGTGCAAATTATGGACATTACCGCGCGCAAAAGCTATGAACGTAAAATTCACCGCATGAATACCGAAATCAATCTTATCCTCGATTCGGTGAATGAAGGCATCTTCGGCTTCGATACGAATACAAGCTCGATATACTGGAACCAAGCAGCAGAGCGGATGACAGGCTTTCGCAAGGAGGAGATCTCATTCGATAGACTGCACGATCTCATTCACCATACGAATTGGGAAGGCGAGCACCTGGAGATGAAGGACTGTCCAATCTTCACGGCCATTCAGCAGGGCGATCGCCTCTACTTGCCTAACGAGCTATTCTGGCATAAGGACGGCTCCAGCTTCCCGGTAGAGGTTGCGGTCAATCCGATTATAGACAACGACGTGCACGTCGGGTCCGTCATTACGTTCACCGACATCTCCGAGCGTATGAAGTCGAAGGAGCTGCTCATTCGCTCTGAGAAGCTCTCCATTGCTGGTCAGCTCGCCGCAGGCATCGCACACGAAATCCGCAATCCGCTTACTTCCCTTAAAGGCTTCATCCGCTTAATCCAAAGCTCGGATTCGCCCTCCAAGCAACGCTTCTACTTAAATATTATGGACGAGGAGCTTCACCGCATCGAGCATATATTAAGTGAGCTGCTCATGCTGGCGAAGCCGCAATCTACCTGCTTCAGCTTCTCTGATCTGTCAGAGACGATTCAACAGGTCGTCTCCTTGCTTCAGCCGCAGGCGCTGCTCAAAAATATGGAGCTGATCTATTGCCCCCAGGCAGCTCGAAGCGAAATTTATTGCGACCCGAACCAGATCAAGCAAGTCATCATTAACTTGATCAAAAATGCGATGGAAGCATCGGCAGAGGATACAACGATTCGCATCACGCTATGCTCGGACGATACAAGCGTGTACGTCTCTGTTCAGGACGAAGGTCCTGGGATGACCCAAGAGCTGATGGACAAGCTGGGCGAGCCGTTCGTGACGACGAAGGAACGGGGTACTGGTCTTGGTCTCATGGTTAGCTACTCCATTATCCGCAACCACCAAGGCACCATAGACGTGTCCAGCACTGTCGGCGAAGGAACGACCTTCACCATATCGCTTCCGTTCGAGCAAGTAACCCAAGATTAAGAAGCCTCCGACCCGCAGGTCAGAGGCATGCTCATGATCATGATTTGTCTGTAAACGTCATCGATGCCAACGCGTCCTGAAGCTGCTTCCACCGCTCCTCCGTCCGGACCGCATCGTTAATCTCGATCGTTACACTATACACGACACCGTTCTTCTCGAACACATAATCGTTCTGGGTATATGGAACATTGCGGCTCTTGTAGTGGGTGACGAGCTTCGTCACCTTCGTACCGAACAGCTGCTCCTCGGTCTTCGTATATTTGTATTCCGCATCTGCTTCCGCGTTCTTCTTGTAGCTCTTCTCTACGCTGTTGATCTCCTCTTGCAGTCCGATCTGATCATCAGCCGCAATCGTCAGACTGCCGCCCTCGAAGCTGAACAGCTTCATGTACGTGTCGGTGTCATCATCCTCGTAATCGAACCACGCCTCCGGCGTCTTGATCGCGTATCGATACTTCGTATTGGTATAGGTCAGCGTACGGTTGGCATCGAGCAGATCGTCCTCGTCTTGAATATAACCAAGCGATCGGTTGTACGCCTCCTTCGGGAATCGGATCGAATCCCGAAGCTCGCCCAGCGCCTGATCCACCTCTTGCTCATCGGCATCCTCGGAGTAAGTAAGCGCGAGCTCATACTTGTACTTATCCTTCAAGATGTATAGCGTATGTACGTGCTGCCACTTGTCGCCCATCGAGTACGAATACCGGTTCTCAAGCGCGCTGCTATCCGCAATCTCACTCTTGACGATCCCCTTCACCTTGCGGTAAGCAGGAGCATACGTATCGGTGAACTGCTTCTGCTCACGCTCCGCCCACGCCTGCAGCGTGTCGCCGGACGCAGCGGACGTAATGCGAACAGTCAGCGACTGCTCGCCATCCTCGCTCTCGTAGGACAGCTCCTCGCCCCACTTATCCTCCGTCCACTGGTCGGGAGCGTCGAAGACTAGACCGTACTCCGTCTCCACCGTCTTACGGCTCTGATAGACCGAGATGTCCTTCAGCTGCTTGTTGTCTGCATCGTGCTCCATCACGAAGGAATCGAGCAGGTCGTTATAGCTGTTCAGCTTGAAGCTGTTCTGGTACAGATCCTCGCTCAGCACTGCAAGCGTGACGAAGTACAGCTTATCCCCCTTCTGATACAAGCGGGTCTGGTAATATTCCTCCCCATGGCCGCCCTGACCGACGAGCTTGGCATACGTGGCAGGCTGCCCGTTCACGACCTGCTTCTCCAGCACCGTACTCACATAGCTCGAATCCGTCAATCGACGCAGCAGTCCTAGAGGCGACATGTTCGGCGTCTGCTTCTCCTGCACCTCAATCTTAATCGCGAATTCACCCTTGGCATCGGCGAACGCGACCTTGTTGCCCTGCTCATCCTGAGCGACCTTAATGAGACCCGCAGGATACTTCATCGACCAGCCGTAATAGCTGTCCCCAATCTGGGTCTTGCCTTGATCGTCATCGATATAGGAGCCGTCCTCGGCCTGTGCCAGCGACGTCACGCCGGACTCATCCTCGCCGAGCACGAGCTCGACCGTCTTCTGCGCGCCGCCGGATTGCAGCGTCAGCTTCACCCGCTGCTCAGGCAAAAACTTCTTCAGCGCCTCGTTATACTGCACCAGCGTCGTCGTCGGCTGGGAGTCGATCGACAGCAGCACATCCCCTTGCTTCACGCCCGCAAGCGCAGCCGGTGATTCCGGTTCTACGTACGTCACCTCGAGACCCTTCGCGCTCGGAATGCCGACGACCGCCTCCCAGCTCTCTCCGAGCTCGGTGCCGATGTACGGACGCTTCACCTTGCCATACTTGAAGAAGTGGTCCAACACATGCTGCACCGTATCGACCGGAATCGCGAAGCCGAGACTGTCGACGCCGAACTCGACGAACTTCAGCGTATTGATACCGATCACTTCCCCGCTCATATTGACGAGCGCACCGCCGCTGTTGCCGGGATTAATCGCTGCATCGGTCTGAATGAGCTGATACTTGGACTGGACCGAGCGCTCCATACCGCTGACAATGCCGTACGTGACCGAGTTGCGGAGCGTGAACGACAGCGGTGTGCCGATCGCCATAACCGGCTCCCCTACCTTGATGTCCGACGCCTTCGCGAACGTCGCCGCGGCAAGCCCCGTCGCTTCAATCTTCACCAGAGCAAGGTCGCTCTCCTCATCGTAGTGCGTCGTCTTGCCGGAGTACGACTTCCCGTCCGACGTCACGACCGTAATATTATTCATATCCTTCACGACATGCGCATTGGTCAAAATGTACCCCTCACTCCGCACGATAACACCCGTGCCATGAGCAAGATTATATCGACTCGCCTCCCACAGCTTCACGTTGCCCGACGGCTTGCCGATAATCGCGACGACCGACGACGTCGTCTTGGCGACAACGTCAGGTATGACCCGGCGCTGCTCCTCCGCGCTCGCCGCATATACAGCCGGTACCGATAAGGTGGACGCGAGCAGTACGATTGCTGTTGCCTGAGCCGCCTTCTTGCTGATCCTGTTTAACATCTTCATCTGGTATTCTCCTGTCTCCTGTCACGAATCTTGTGGTCCATTGATTTCCATGTCCACTAGAATCTATCACACGGAGAGCGATTCTAGCAATATGTAATATACACTCAACGAAAAATAAATAAACCCTTAACACGGGCAGCCGACGCACTTGAAGGCGTAGACTGCCAGTTAAGGGGTGTTTCTTCATTATATATATGTGATCATACGCAGCTGCAGGCTGCCAGTTACAGCTAATGCCTACTGCCTACAGGCAAATACTGCTGCTATCGCCTCGACCCTCCGGTCAGCTTCACCCAGAAGCCGCCCTTGAAGTACTTCGGCTCATGCGAAAGGACGAACGCCTTCGGAGACAGCTGCTTCAGCTCCTCGAGAAGCCGTTTCTCGTTGCTCCGCTTCACGAGCACCTGCATCACGAGCCGCTTGCCGTCCCGGCCATCAGCAGGCCACGACGTCACGCCGTATCCTTGCTTGCGCAGCTGAATCGGCAGCTCCAGCTCGAGCGAGTCGACGATGACCTGGACGACCGAGTAGCCGAGCGCGAGATATTCCTCGATGCGGCTGCCGAGATAGACACCGAGGCCGAAGCCGAGGCAATAAGCCGCCATATTGAGCGGCTCGCTCATGTTCTGCAGGACGAGATTGAGGCCCATCAGGTAGATGAATACCTCGACCATCGCGAGCATGGAGGCAAGCGCCGTACGTCCCTTGATCATCAAGATGAGCCTCAGTGTGAAGGTAGAGACGTAGGCCATATTAATCGCGATAATCGAGCCGATCAATGTCCAGGCAGTCATCTGCCGGTCCTAGCTGCGGGTCGCAATATATTCCGGTCTTGGCTTCTGACCCGAATACGGCGCCTGGAGCTTGTTCGCCATACTATTGAACACCATGAATACATTGCTGCGCGGCATCGGTGTAATGTTGCTGTTCGAGCCATGCATAATGTTGCAGTCGAACAGGACGATCGAGCCGGCGCGGCCGACCGGCGTATCGATGCCGCCTTGGCGCACAAGCTCCGTCAGGCTGTCCGGGTCCGGCACGCCATACTCCTGCTTGCGCAGCGAGCTCTTGTAATGGTCGTCCGGCGTCTGGCCGACGCATGTGACGAATGTACGGTGCGAGCCTGGCACGACCATGAGTGGACCGTTGAACGCATAGTTGTCCTCGAGCGCGATCGAGCAGCTGAGCGCGCGCATCCGAGGCATACCATCCTCGACGTGCCACGTCTCGAAGTCGGAGTGCCAGTAGAACTCCTTCCCCTTGAAGCCGGGCTTGAAGTTAATGCGGGACTGATGAATGTACGTCTGTCCGCCGAGCAAGTAGTTGACAATGCTCGTCAGCTCGGGATGCTGCGACAGCTTCTCGAAGATCGGACTCAGCTTGTGCACCGCGAAGATCGAACGAACGTCCGTGCCACCCGGCTCGCGAACAATCTCCTCGTCCTCCGCATCACGAGCCGAAGCCCACATCCGCTTCAGCTCGCCCTTCAGCACCTCGACCTCAGCTTCGTTGAAGAAGTCTTCGAGGAACAAGTACCCGTTCTTCTCATAGAAGTCCGAATGCTCCTTCGTCAGCGGGCTGTCCGGCGTCCAGGTTGAATAGACGACCGGGTCCTTGCGCTCGATAAATTCCGGCTGCGCTGCTACCCGGGACGGGTATACGTCTTGCACCCCTTGCACCTCGGATGTTACTTTCACATTGCTCATGAATCATCTCTCCCTTCCATTATATAAAGCCGTAGAGCTTACTTACTTCTGGGCCGCTTCCGTCTCCAGCAGCGGGTACGTGCCTTCCTCGTCATGAACCTCCCGCCCAACGAGGGGCGGGTTGAAGACACAGATCATGCGCATCTGCTTCGTGGCGCGCAAGTAATGCTTCTCATGGCCATCGAGCGCATACAGCGTACCCGCCTGAATCGGGTACGTCTTGCCGCCGATGACCTCGATTTCGCCTTCGCCTTCGATGCAGTACACCGCTTCGAGATGGTTTTTGTACCAGATCATCGTCTCGGTGCCTTCCTTAATAATCGTATCGTGCATAGAGAAGCCCATGCCGTCCTTATGCAGCAGCAGTCTGCGGGAATTCCATGTCTGCGTATCAATATCGTCCTGTGAGCCTACAAGCTCATGCAATTGCTTCACAATCATGCTTATTGCTCCTTTCCTGCTGTAAGTGCCAGCTCCTTCATGCTCTCAGTCAGAATGCTGAGCCCCTTCTCCAGTACATCGAATTCAATCGTCAGCGGTGGCATCAGCTTCGCCACCTCACTGCGCGGGCCGCTCGTCTCCATAATGAGCCCCTTCGCGAACGCAAGACTGCACAGCTTGTCAGCCAGCTCCGGCTTGTCGAAGGCGATGCCCTGAATGAAGCCCTTGCCCTTCAGTCGACCCTTCAGCTCGGGATGCTGCTTCACCAGACGCTCCAGCGTGACGCGGATGAGCTCTGCCTTGCGCTTAATCTCCTGCTCAAGCTGTTCGTTCTCCCAGTAGTGAAGCGCCTCTGCTGCCGCGATGAACGCGAGGTTGTTGCCGCGGAACGTACCGTTGTGCTCGCCCGGCGCCCATGTGTCGAACTCCGGCTTAATGAGCGTTATCGCCATCGGCAGTCCGAGGCCACCGATCGACTTGGACAGGCAGACGATATCCGGCGCGAGGCCCGCCTCGTCGAAGCTGAAGAATGTGCCCGTACGGCCGCAGCCCATCTGAATATCGTCGACGATGAGCAGAATGCCACGCTTGCGACACAGACTCTCGACCTTGCGCAGCCATTCCTTGCTCGCTACGTTCAGACCGCCCTCGCCCTGCACCGTCTCGAGAATGATCGCCGCCGGCAGATCGACACCGCTGCCCGGATCGTCGAGCAGCTTCTCGATGTAGGCGGTCGTATCGACGCCTTCACCGAAGTAGCCGTCATACGGCATGAAGACCGACTGGCTCAGCGGCACGCCTGCCCCCATCCGCTTGAACGAGTTACCCGTTATCGACAGACTGCCGAGCGTCATGCCGTGGAACGCATTCGTGAAGCAGAGAATACCTGTTCGTCCGGTTACCTTGCGTGCGATCTTCATCGCGCTCTCCACCGCATTCGTCCCGGTCGGTCCGGGGAACATGACTTTATAAGACAAGCCTCTCGGCTTGAGTATGGTCTCCTGGAAGCGCAGCAGGAAGCTCTCCTTCGCCGCTGTCGCCATATCGAGACTGTGCGTCACGCCGTCGGCCAGCATATAGTCGACGACCTTGCCGCGCAAGCGGTCATTGTTATGTCCATAGTTCAGCGCACCGGCGCCAGCGAAGAAGTCAATGAACTCCCGACCGCTGACGTCCCAGATCTTCGCATTTTTCGCCTTGGCAAATACGGTCTCAAAGCTGCGGCAATAGCTGCGCACCTCGGATTCCAGCTTCTCAAACACCTGCAACGACGGTTTATCTTGCACGAGCGTTTTCAATATACTTCTCCTCCTTGGTGTTGACGGCTCTCACCGCCTGTAATCGTTGTTCTACTTCATTCGTCAAGTCATGCTATATCTCGAGCTCGCTCACACGCGAGCCTTCCTGCACCCAAATCTATACGTGTGCCGCTCTAGCCGGGAACGGCCCGACACGCAGCAATAGCTCATCCTCATGCGCCTTGCCTCCCGGAGCTGCCGGGAAGATCGACGCGCTGTAGCCCTGCGTCAGGCGGCAATCCGCCTCACGCGCTCTGCCGAACTTCGAGAACAGGCTTCGGGACGCGACATTGTCAGGTCCAACCGTCGCCTCGATATATTTCACCTTGCGGCACGCCTCGCGCTGCCACACCTCCTGCAGCAGTCGTTGGCCGAGGCCCTTGCGCCGCTGCGAGCTGTCTACCGCGATCTGCCAGACGAACAGCGTATCGGGCTTACTCGGATGAATGAATGCGGAGACGAAGCCGACGATGCGGCCGCCTGCCTCCGCCACTGCACACGTTTGACGGAATACGTCACAGAGCATGATGTAAGCATACGACGAGTTCAAGTCGAGCGTACCCGACCGACGTACCAGCTCCCACACGTCCGCTCCGTCTTCCTTCACGGGCGGCCTGAGTCTTACGAGGATCTCTTCCTTCGTCTTCATGCTGCTCCTCCTTTATCTCAAACCAGCGTTAGCTGATGCACAGTTGTATTTGTTCTTACGGTTACGTTCTATGATGCTGAACCTCTGTGCCTTGGCATTACTGTACCCCTCAGCTTCGCACCACTGTGCGTCTGTACCTCTATACCTCAGCACCTATACCTCCGTACCGCTCTCCGCGCCACTGGACCTTGGGCGCTACGAGCGGAACCGCTTCAGGAACGACTGCAGCCGCTCGCTCTGCGGATTGCCGAAGATGTCCTCTGGCGGTCCCTGCTCCACGATGCTGCCTTCTGCGCTGAAGATGACGCGATCCGCGACATCCCGCGCGAAGTCCATCTCATGCGTAATGAGCAGCATCGCCATGTCGCCCTGCTCGGCGATCTCCTTAATGACGGCGAGCACCTCGCCGACAAGCTCCGGATCAAGCGCCGACGTCACCTCGTCGAACACCATCACCTGCGGACGCATGACGAGCGCTCTCGCTATAGCCACACGCTGCTTCTGTCCACCAGATAGCTGGGACGGATACGCGTCGAGCTTCTCGCCGAGGCCGACCTTCTCAAGCATCGCCACCGCCTGCTCACGGGCCTCGTCCTTGGACAAGCCCAGCACAAGCCGGGGCGCCTCGGTCACGTTGCGCAGCACGCTCATGTGCGGGAACAGGTTGAAGTGCTGGAACACCATGCCGATGCTCCCGCGCATCCGGTGCAGATGCTTCTCATCGGCAGGGACGAGCTTGCCGTTCCTCGGCATGTGCCACAGATGCTCGCCGTTCACCTCAATCGTACCGCTGGTCGGCTGCTCGAGCGTCATCAGAAGACGACCAATCGTCGTCTTGCCTGAGCCGCTCGGCCCGATCAGCGCCACCTTTTCCCCCGGGGCAATCGTCAGATCCAGCTCGGACAGCACCTCTAGCTCCCCGAACCGCTTCGTCACCTTGCTGTACTTCACAATCGGCTCCATGCTTCCTCCTCCTTACGATCTATCAGCCGCTAATCGTCCCGCGCATGCGGCGTGCTGGCTTCTCCTTGCGCACCTTCGGCGTGAAGCTCATACGCTTCTCCAATGAGCGCACGAGCAGGGAGGCCGGATAGCTGATCAAGAGGAACAGCACCCCGACGATCGTATAAGGCTCGAATACCCGGTACGATTCGGACACGATATTTTTGGCTGTTAGCAGCATCTCCACGAGTGTAATCGCGGATAGAATCGGCGTCTCCTTGAACATCGTGATCAAGTAATTACCCATGACCGGAATGATCGGCGGCACCGCCTGAGGCAATATAACACGTGTCCATGTCTGAATTTTCGAAAAATTAAGCGCCGACGACGCCTCCCACTGCCCCTTCGGCACCGCCTCAATACCTGAACGGTACACCTCGGACAAGTACGTGCCGTAATGCAGCCCAAGGCCGAACACGCCAATCGCGAACGCCGAGAATGTGAGGCCGGTCAGCACCGGCAGCGTGTAATACAAGAAGAACACTTGAATCAGCAGCGGCGTATTGCGTATGAACTCCACGACCGCCCGGGTCGTCCAGGCGATCGGCCGCCAGCTCGATCGGCCCAGCAGCGCCAGCACCAGCCCGATGACACACGCCGCCGCGAAGCCGGCGAGCGTCGCCGCGACCGTCATCTGGAGTGCCTCCAGCAGCTGCGGCATAATTTCCCATACGTAGCTCCAGCTCCACATGAATTAAGCCCTCCCCGCTGTCATCTTACGCTCGAGCGCACGCATCCCGAAGGAGATCGCCGTCGCAAGGACAAAGTACATGACGAGGAGCATCAGTAAGATTTCCGGTGTGAATGAAACGTAGTTATTACGCAGCACCATCGCCTGGTACGTTAAGTCAGTCAATGTGATGAAATAAACGAGCGACGTCGACTTCAGCAGCTCGATCATCAGGTTGCCAAGAGGCGGAATCATCCGTGTGAACGCCTGCGGCAAAATGATTCGCACCATCCGCTGCATCGGTGATAGGTTCAGCGCCACCGACGCCTCCCATTGCCCCTTCGGTATCGCCTGAATCGTGCTGCGCACAATCTCGGAGCCGTACGCGCCGTAGTTCAGTCCGACGGCCAGCACAGCCGCCGCCAGCTTCGGCAGCTCAACACCGAGGAACGGCAGCGCATAATAGAGCCAGAACAGCTGGACGAGCAGCGAGCTGCCCCGGAACACCTCGACATACACCCCGGTCGCTCCCCGTACCAGCCGGTACGGGGACAGTCTGGCGAGACCCGCCAGCAGTGACACGACGAGCGTGACGACCGAGGCGAGCGCGGCGACGAGCACCGTCACCTGAAGGCCTTCACCGAAGAGCGGTATGAAGTCAAGCCACGATGTCGGCATTAGCCCTTACACAGAGCTTCGGCTGTCGCATCGCCCGGAAGCTCCTGCTCCGTAAATCCGAATTGCTGAAGAATCTTCAGCAGCTCGCCCGATTCCTTCAGCTTCTTCAGCTCAGCGTTGAACGCCTGCTGGAACGCTTCGTCCTCGAGGCGGAACGCCGTCGCGCCGTAGCCGCGCACACTCTTGCCATCGATGACCGGCTGGGTGAAGTCCATGACCCGCTCGATCTTATCATCCTTGGCCGATTCCAGCATTGCCTGCAGCGACGGACCGGTCATCGTCATCGCAGCCGCCCGTCCGGCCTGCAGCGCGCTCAGTGCGGACGCCTGATCCGGCACTAGCAGTATGCGATCCTTCGGAACGCCCGACTTCTCCAGATAGCCGATCTCGACCGCGCCGGTCATAACAGCAACCTTGGCATCCTTGTTCTTGGCGATATCCTCGTAGCTGTGCAGGTTAAGCGGATTGCCCTTCTGCACCGCGATCCCCTCACCGATGCTGTATTCCGGGTCTGCGAAGCGTACCGCCGCGCAGCGCTTCGGATTAATGAACATGCCCGCGGTAATGAGATCGAAGCGCTTCGCCTGCAAGCCGCCGATCAGGGAGCCGAACTCGGTCAACTCGCCCTTCATCTCGTTAATGCCGAGATTTTTCAAGACGACCCGTGCAATTTCCACCGCTTCTCCCGTCAATTGACCGTCGGACGTTTTGTAAGCGTACGGCTTCTCGTTGGCAAAGCCTACTGTGACGTAGCCTTGCTCCTTGGCCTTCGCCAGCGTCCCTTCCGCAGATGCCGATGCAGACTTCTGTCCGCCGTTCTCTGCCCCGCTGCCGCTTGTGACCTCCTCAACTTGACCGCAACCGACGACTGATGTGAATAGCGATAGAAACAGCACCATCGCGAATTTTCTCACGTGCTCCCACAACCTTTCCACTTTTTAGCTAATATGACTCGAACACTAATAATGCTAACACGAAAAAGGCCGAACCGTCATTGCGGCTCAGCTCGGTTAATCCCAGTTAATCCCACCTCTCTTGGGCTGAGGGGAGATTACCCGAGGCATTCTCCTTATTCCTCCCGTATCGTGCCAGATCCTTACCGATTCGTAGGTTTACCCTCAAGTGATATTATGGTATTGGCTTCTGGGTAGATAATATTAAATTACGTTTGTCTTTTCTCCATACCATTACTGTAATTCGTCAGTTATCTGAATAATCATTCATATTGTCGCAGCAGCTGATGAAGCTCCGAGCGCAGCTGCTCGCGAACGGAAGCAGGGGCAAGCACGTGCGCATCCGTCCCGAGCGAGAGCATGTACCGGACGACCCATGGACGGTATGAGGCTGGCATAGAGGCGCGAATCGTGCCGCGACCGTCCTTATGTACGTGCATGGCACGGGCGAGCCATAGGTCGGTCTCGCAGCGCTTCACGCCTGCAGACGTCAGCTCCACGACCAGCTCCTCAGCTTGAGACTCCCCTGCAGCATCAGCTGCTGTCTCCTCCGGCAAGATCCAGCTGTCGATCCTCGTATCGCTGAGGTCCATGCTGGCGCTCTGATCCGACTCAACGGTCAGCGCACCTACCCGATCCGCGCGGAATACCCGATAATCGCGGGCGGTCCAGCAGTACGCATGGAAGTACCACAGCCCGTTCATCGTATACAGCCCGATCGGCTGAACGGTGCGCTCCTTGCGGCTAGAGCTCGAAGCATAGTCGATCCGAATGAGCTGCTGTGCAAGCGCGGCCTCCAGCAGCTGCTCTAGGTACGGCACCTCAAGCTGGTGCGGCGGCACCCAGAACACGAGCCGCTGCTTCATGCGGCTTATTCGCTGTCTCATCTCACTGGACACGTACTGCATGAACTTCGTCAGCGCCATATCGACCTCGTTGCGGAACGGCAGCCAGCGGTAATTGCGTAACGACTGACACGCGAAGAAGAGCGCGAGCGCCTCGTTCTCCGTGAAGCTGATCGGTGGGAGCACCTTCTCACGGAGCACCCGGTAGCCGCCGCCTGCTCCGACCTCGGAGTAGAGCGGTACGCCCAGCTCGCCGAGCTCCATCAGGTCGCGGATCATCGTTCGTCGCGATACGCCGCATTCGTCTGCGAGCTCCTGGATCGTGAATCGCTGCCGTTCATTGACCAGCATGATGAGCTGGATGAGCCTTTGCGCCTTATGCATAACGACTCGACCTCCTGTTTACTGAACAGTGTATCGGATAAATGTGCCAGTAGTTGTCACTATTCGTATCGTATGCTAGATCTGTAAGCCAACACAAGGAGGAATATTCTATGAATCAACAGCAAGCGATTGAATTCGTCACGTTCCAGCTGCAACCATCCACGGAGCGCGAGTCGTTCCTGCAGGCTGCCCACCGCTCCCAGCAAGCAGTCCAGCACTACGCAGGCTACGAGAGCCGTACCTTGCTGCATGTCGAAGAAAGCGGAGAATGGCTCGATCTAGTCGGGTGGTCCAGCCTAGAAGCCGCCCAGCAGGCTGCCGCCGCATTCGGCAATGACCCTGCCGCCAGCGATCTCATCGCCGCGCTCGACGGACCTACCGTCAACATGAACCACTATATGCGACTGACGGAGCTGGAGGCGCTCGGGCTCGGAACGAGCAGCCAGGGAGAAGGAAGAGTAGAGGGAGCCTGCGTCGAGGTCGTGCGCTTCAAGCTGAAGGATGGGGCGAATCGAGCCGATTACGAGCAGGTCATTGTCGACATGACAGCCGAACTCCAGACGTCGCCGGGCTTCATCGCCCGCGAGGTCGGGTACAACGACACGACCGGTGAGTGGCTGGAGGTCATTCATTATACGAGCCGAGAAGCGGCCAATGCGTTGTTCGAGAAGCTGCAGCATAGCTCCTGCATGGCTCGTGGGATGGCGCTCATTGACGAGGCGACGCTCACGATGCAATTCGCCGCGCCGGTATCGCTAGAGCAAGCTGGGCAGCTCAGCTAAGCGGTCTATGAACTAGCATATTCAAGCATACAGCTCGATCTCCGGAACTAAATAAAGAGGACGGCTCCCCTTGACGCATTCTGTGCGTCTTGGGGAAGCCGTCCTCTTATCGTGTTCGAGCCTGCCATGCTCAGCTTCCGTCGATGCGCGATTGCCTGCTTACGCCTCGCCGCCAGCCGGCTCCGGCGTGAACGTGCGCTTCGCGAGCTCCGCATCGAGCATGTAGAACGCATTGCTATCCTTGTCAATGCGGCGCAGCTTCTGGATGATGCTGTCGAAGGTTGCTTCCTCCTCGACCTGCTCGTCGATGAACCACTTCAAGAAGTTCATCGTCGCATGCTCGCGCTCATCCCAAGCGAGGTCCGACAGCTCGTAGATCCGCTTCGTGACGGACTGCTCATGCTGGTACGCATGCTCGAACGCATCCAGCATCGACTCGTAGTTATTTTGCGGATCGCCCATACCCGTTACATGCGCCCGCTTACCTAGCGTGTTAATGAAGTGGAAGATCTTCATCGCGTGGAACTTCTCCTCTTCCGCCTGAACGATGAAGAAGTTAGCGAAGCCGTCGAAGCTCTCTGAGGAGCAATAACCAGCCATCGCCAAGTACACCTGGGAGGAGAAAAACTCATAGTTCATCTGTTCATTCAGCTTAGCAAGCAATTGTTCGCTCAGCATGCACTCACGCCCCTTGTATCGATTAGTCGCATATAATGAATATCCTCGAACGAGCCGTTAGCCAGCATCATTCGACGACATGTGCGCCAGTTATGGTGCTGCAGCTGCAAGCTGCGGCACTCAATCTTTGCTTCATTTTACCATGCGCTATCGTGAACCTCAACCGCTCGATATTCGCCAGATGACGATTCCCCTTACTCGATTGTCCAGTTATTTACCAAAGGATTGTGGGATGGAGCTGTCGAATATATACACTTCACGAAGTTGTGCGCAGCTGCATCAGGAAGGGGCACTTCTCCATGAAATACGCAAGCTCATCACTCTCAAATTCGGAGACATGGTCCAGAAAAATTGTAGCCTTACTATGGATCGCCCTGCTCATACTGTTAATCTGCCAATGGACGCTCTATTTCATACTTAACTACAGCTATGCCGACTTCGATGGACCGAGGTTTCTCATTTGGTATACCGCCGCTCCCGACGTCTTTCTCGTGCTCGCTATGGGTGTAATCGAGTTCATTCGACGCAAGTTCCCTGCAAGAACGGAGCTCGCCATTATTGTCATCGCTCACGTCGTGCTGATGGCGCTTGTCGCCCTGATCAGCGAGCGGCTCATCGTTCGATCCGTGCTGCTCATCCTGCCTATACTTGTAACGATGCTGTTCATGAAGCGGCAATATTTAGTCCTATCAGCTAGCATCTGCTTCCTATATATGATGGGACTTTACATGCTGACACCGCGGGTCGAGTTCTTCTCTATTACGACACAGGTCATCATCATGGGAACGTTCGCGGCCGTCGTGCTGACAGGCTTCGGCATGTATATGCGCGGCCGTGAGCTCGTCGAATCGCTGGAGAAGGCGATGAAGTCGGAGCAGGAGCTGCTCATTCGAAATATTATGATGGACCGTATGTCCAAGATTGATCCATTGACAGAGCTATACAATCACAAGACGTTTCATGAATATATCGAAAAATTCGTCGACCAACAAGCATCCTCTCCCTTCACCTTTCAGCTTGCTGTTCTGGACATCGACAATTTCAAGAAGGTCAACGATACGTACGGACACTCGGTTGGCGATATCGCACTGAAGCAGGTCGCCAGCTGCATCAGGCAGCATATCGGGAACGACGACTTCGCAGCGCGCTACGGCGGAGAGGAGTTCGTCATCCTGCTTACGGCTACCCATGCCGAGCACGCGCTCGAGAAGCTGGAGCTGATCCGCGAGAGCGTCGCCACCTCACCCGTTGCCGAGATGGATCACTTGCCGGTCACCGTCAGCGTCGGACTGCACCAGTTCGAGCCGGGCGATACGAAGAATTCGATATTCCACATTGCCGACAGTGCGCTCTACGAGGCGAAGCGGACAGGCAAGAACAAGACCATCGTGAGATAACGACACGAGATAAGCACCACGCCATCAAGTACGCTCGCTCGTGCAAAAAGAAGGATGCAGCCCCGTTGGGCGTGCATCCTTCTCTATTTTCAACCCTATTAACCGTATTAGATACCGCCACCATCCTCAATGGTCGTCCGCTTCTCCTCTTGAATCATCTGGTACAGGCTGCGCACGCCGAGCGTGGCAATCAGCAAAGCGGCCAGCACGACGATGGTATAGGGCGACGGCTCGAAGAACAGCTTAACGAGTGTGTAAGAAACGACGAGCGACAGCACAGGGGATACGATCCACACCTTCATAATCTTAGAGATGATCCCCTTCTGCCATAGTCGGAAGCCATGCTCGGCCGTGCCGATCCCCAGAATCGCGGTCGTAGTCACCTGAGTGAGCGGAACCGGAAGACCGAATATGGAGGCGACGATGACGAGCGCTCCGCCCGTGAACGATATAGTCGCTCCTTGCAGCAACGACATATTCGTAATCTTCTTCCCATTCGTCTCCAGCACTCGTCCGCCTAGAAATATGGCGCCCAGCGCCACGAACAGTCCGCCCCACAGCACGCCGCTGTCCGTCGACATAATGCCAGCACCTACGAGCGGCCCTACCGCATTGGCTACATTGTTCATCCCCGCCGAGAACGCTTCGATGAAGCCGGCAATAATTACAAGCGCAGTCAGCACGATGTGCAGCCTCCCGCTCCCTGTTCCCTTCCAGCGCGCATCGCGGCGCTCCAGCCAGCGGATGAAATATCCGGCTGACCAGGAGATCGCGAAGGCAACGAGTGGAACGATGACCCAGAACGAGACGATGACCGCCACGTTCTTCACGAACAGCTTCTCGTACGCCACCCCGACGCCGACGACGGCCCCGACTGTCACCTCGCTCGTCGATAGTGGGATGCCGAGCAGATTCGCACCGAACAGCGTCAGCGTCGCCGACAGCAAGATGATGATGACCAGATGTACGGTAAGTAAATTAGAAGGAATGATGCCCGAGCCGAGCGTCTTCACGACCTCGCCTCCGCCAAGATAAGCGCCAAGGAACACCCCGATCGCGACGAGCACGAGCGCAGTCCGCTTCTGCTTCACCGCTCCGCTCCCGTACGCAACACCCATCGCTGCAGCCGCGCCGCTCGCTCCGATATTCATGGCAAAAAACAATCCGATGGCCACAGCCACATAGGTGATCCACATTGCTTACCACACCTCTTTCTTCCTCCTGAATGGGCTTTAAGTCTTTATCCGACTAAATCCGTATGATTAATTATAATTCAACATTGTATAGGCGGTCTGCGATTCCGTCAATAGTCATTCTAGCGCAAGCTGCATGCCTATTTTGCACCAGCAACGGTCAGCTACCCAATCCGATCTGCTCTTCATCTAATATGTTGAATAAGGAAGCCGTAATCTTATCCCGCTTCCGAAAATTAAACGACGGAGGTTGATTGTACATGTCTTGTGCAGGCGCATGGACTTCGACAGCTACCATTCTCGTTTTGTTCATCCTTCTGGTCATTATCACACGTACGATCTGCTTGTAGTCGCAAGCGGAGCCTAACAAACAAACGAGCTCCTGCTTCACTTGTGGAAGCAGGAGCTCCTTGTATGGACATACGTAGACTCGTTCAGCTTGAGCTACAGCTTAAAGACAGCAATGGAATGATTAAGCTCATCCGCCAGCTGTGCCAGCGATTGACTCGTTGCCGCCGTCTCCTCGGATGCAGCCGCAGACTCCTCACTCGATGCTGCGATCATTTCCACGGAGCCCATCACCTCGGCGGCCTGAGCAGCCTCCTCCTCACAGGCAGCCGCGATATCAATCACGCGCTTGGAGGAATCATTCACCATCTGAATAATGTTCTGCAGCGCCTCACCGGTCTGACCGGACTTGTTGACGCTCTCCAGCACGGCCGTCACGCTGCCTTGCGTATTGTGCTGCATCACTTTAATAATGGAGCTAATCTGCTTGGTCGCTTCGCTGCTGCGCTCAGCCAGCTTGCGCACCTCATCCGCCACGACTGCGAAGCCTCTCCCTTGATCACCAGCCCGCGCCGCTTCGATCGCTGCGTTCAAGGCTAGCAAGTTCGTCTGGTCGGCAATGCCATCGATCACCTTAATAATATCTCCAATCTTCAGCGAGTCCTCCTGAAGCTTCGACATCGAGGCATTCACTTCCCTCATGCTCAGCATCGACGATTGAACGACCTTGTCTCCCTCCGTTGCCGTCTTGACCGTCTGACCTGAGAGCTCTGCCGCCTGCTCGGCACTTCGAGCGACCGATTGGATGACGATATTCAGCTCCTTGAACAGTTGGGTGATCGCCTGAGCCGATTGCGACTGAGTCGTGCTGCTCGAGGCGATTTCCTGCGTGCTGGCTGAGATTTGCTCGGAGGCGGCCGCGACACTTTGTGAAGAATGCTGAACGCCACCAATCAGCTGACGCAAATTATCGATCATCACATTAAGCGAGCAGGCCACTTGACCCACCTCGTCCTTCGTTGCAATATCCGACTTCTCCCGCAGGTCGCCCTGTGAGATCTTCGTCACCAGCGTCACGATCGACCCGAGCGGACGAGAGATGGTTCGAGATATCACCAAGCCCAGCACGATACAGATGAGGAATGTAACAACAATAACTGCAATCGTCCATTGACGTGCGCTTTCGTAATCTTCTGCAGCCTGCTTGTTCATCTCTTGAGCCAGCTTCACGTTCAATTCGATCAATCGATTCAAGCTATCTACTACCTTGCCGCCTGTCACATATAATTCAGTATCTTTAAACGTATTAAACTCGGTCTCGCTCTCCATCGAGGCTAGCGTGACCGCTTTATCGAGCGACTTCAAGTATGCAGCGAACACATCATCGAATACTTTAATCTCATCCTTCTCCGCCTGCGTCAGCGGAGTATTGCGGTACGAATTCAGCTCTTCCGTTATTTTCTTGGTTAGCGCTTCAAGCTCGGATTCACGCTTACGGTTACCATCCTTCGAGTCCGTCATGCTCAGGTCCCGGATGTTCACTCTCATTTCCTGATAATAGATGAGAGCCTGAGACAGATTTTGTACCGAGATCAAGTTGTTGCTGTACAGATGATTGATGTTCCGGTTCATCATTCCGAGATTTGACATGCCTTGCATACCGACACAAGCGAGGATCACAGCAACCATAATAAAAGAGGAAATCAGCTTAATTGCTACCTTTACATTCATGAACCATCTCATTGTTCGTCACCCTTATCCTCGTAGTGTACTCACTTGACCGCAATGCTCTTAACCTGCATAGTAGCGCGGGCGACTAATTACCCAGCTTCATATATGAACCTCCCATGGTTGATATGACCACAACTAACATTATTCGATTGTTTTCGATTATTTACGACAAATTGTACCACGTTATTCCTAGTATTAAAACGATTAATTCACTAAATTTTTCTTGATTTATATGTAAAGTCATTTTAGATGAATGATCTGTCAACCGAACTGCATAAATATTCACGAAGAAGGGCAGATCTTCAAACCCGAACGGAGCTGCACGCGGAGATACGCTGGCGAGTGGAGGAACGATTCACAGCGGCTTTCCATTATGCGGCGGTCGGCATGGCGCTCGTGAGTGTGAATGGCACGATCCAGCGGATGAGTGAGGGACGACGAAGGTTGTCCAATGTATTTTATTATTCAAATGCAGGATGTGAAGCACAATGAAGCGGCCTCCGTCCCATGTAGGGAAAGACGGAGGCCGCTTCTTCCTGTTCCTTCATTATAATAGCCTACTTCGCCAGCTTGAGCGGCGCCTTGCCGAACAGCTCCTGACGAAGCCAGTGCCACGCCGACGTCAGCACAGGCTCCACATCGAGCACGCGCATGCCAAGCACGCTAACAATAACTCCGTGCTTATAAGTATGGCTGACGCCCCAATATACACCGGACGTATCGCCGTACTGCTCAGCGAGCCACTCACGCAGCAGGGTGGACAGCTGACCGTCCGCCTTATCGGAGAACAATAACAGCGTACCCTGATGCGTATAACGGTCCCAGCTACCGATTCGCTGCGGCGCTCTAAGACCCGGTCTGACCAGCTGCCGGGCGCTGTAGATCAGCTCCCCGTCGTACGTCACATCCATCGCATTGCGATACGTGTCATACTGGAACAGCTCTCCCCGCTGATGCCTTCCCGGGCAGACGATCTCGCTCCAGAACAGATGCGACCCCGCAGCCATCGTCACCTCTGTCTCGCCCAGCAATACTGCATCCTTATAGAGCATAAGCGGCTCCGGCATATACTCGACGTACGCGCCCGTCTCCAGCACGAGCGAGACGCATTGCGCACTCGGATAGAGCGGGGCCTCCGGCGACGTGCGGGCCGGATGCACCTTCGTATACGACTGGTTCGTCACGAGCACGCTCGTCTGCTCGCCGAACGACCAGCTCAGCTCGTATCGATCTCCCGCCAAGACACCTGGCGAAGCATCCATCATGTATACGGCAAGCTGCTCGTCTTGACCAAGACGGAACGGCTTCGCCAGCTTGAGCGGGTACGACTGGTGATGCGTGCGCAGCTGTGTAACGCCGTCCTTCGCTGTGAATTGCGCAGCCAGATGACCGGTCAGCTTAAGAGCGGGCGCTCTCATGCTCAATCCAATCGATGATCGTATCTAGCCCTTGACCGCTGAACAGGTTGGTGAAAATATATGGTCGATCGCCGCGCATCCGCTTCGTATCGTCCTCCATCACCTGAAGGCTTGCGCCGACGTGCGGTGCAAGGTCGATTTTGTTAATGACGAGCATGTCAGAGCGCATAATGCCCGGTCCGCCCTTGCGCGGAATCTTCTCCCCTTGGGCCACGTCGATAATGTAGATGAACCGATCAACCAGCTCCGGACTGAACGCCGCTGCCAGGTTGTCGCCGCCACTCTCAATGAAGATGATGTCGAGGTTGGTGAACCTCCGCTCCAGCTCCTCGATCGCCTCGAAGTTCATCGAGGCATCCTCGCGAATCGCCGTATGCGGACAGCCGCCCGTCTCGACCCCAATAATGCGCTCTGCGGGAAGCGCCTCCGAGCGGATCAAGATGTTCGCATCTTCCTTCGTATAAATATCGTTCGTAATGACCGCCACGCTGTACCGTCCGTTCAACCTTCGCGCCAGCCGCTCAACGAGAGCCGTCTTGCCGGAGCCGACCGGACCTCCGATTCCGAACCGGATCGGCCGCTTCAAGCTCGCCACCTCGGTCTGTTCCCATTCATGATGATGATGCGCGCCACCTTGACACATATCTATTCCTCCTCTGTAATATATAGCCGCCGACCTCGGCGTGAAAATGACCCCCTGACGCTGCTCTGCAGCGTCAGGACATAAATAATCGTGAATAGAGTGCCTCATGACGCATCATAGCGATGTCCGTATACGGTGTGTTGCCAAAGCCAGCCTCCTGCGGGTCGAGCGCCGCTACCTCCCGCCAAGCGTCTCGGATGACCGGGAACAGCGCCGCGAACAGCCGCTGCCCCTCGGTCTGTCCCATCGACATGAGGCGCAGCCCACTGTTAATGCAAGTCATCGTGCAGGTGTACAGATAGCCCTCGGCCGCAGCCTCGAGCGGTGCACCGAGGCTGCGGCTCACCCAGCCGTGCAGCAGCGGATGCGTGCCGAGGCAACGGCCGCTCCGAAGCGCAGATGCTAGCGGCTCCCACTCGAAGCCGGGGTACACCGAGCTCGCCAGCTGATACAGCCTGCGGCCCATCTTGGCGACACCCTCCCTCGTCTCGAACGCCGCCCGCTGGACGTGTTGCCGCCGCTCAAGCTGCCACAGCTCCTCCCACGCCCCCTGCTGCGCGTACGTATACACAGCCTTCACGAGCAGCGCGTCAGACGGCGCCCAGCTGCTATGAAGCATCGTCACGATGTAGTCACGCAGCTGCTCCGGCTTGACGATCACCTCCTCCTGCACGAGCGTCTCCAGCCCGAAGGAATGGGAGAAGCCACCGATTGGAAGTGCCGAGTCGAGCCACTGGACATAGGATAGCCAAGAGAAATCCGCCTGCACATTCGATTCGGTCGGTCCGGTCGATTCATTACCGATATGTCGGCGTCCGACCTCCTCCAGTGGGCTTGCCGGACGGTTGTCCGTTCGCTGCTTCATGATCAGCCCCCTCCTTAGCTCGCGCATGCGAAGACTTGGCGGCAGCGAGCCGCCGCTTGAACCTTGGATACAGCCACCGCTAGAATAAGAAATACCGCTGCGCCATCGGCAGCTCCTTCGCTGGCTCACACGTGATCGGAACGCCGTCCACCTTCACCTCATACGTCTCCGGATTCACCTCGAGCTTCGGCGTCTCCCCGTTCAGAATCATACTCTTCTTCGTCACGCTGCGGCAGCCGCGAATCGGCTCGATACGCTTCTCGAGGCTCAGCTCCTGATGCACACCCAGATCGTATGCCGCCTGTGAGATGAAGGTGATGCTGCTCGTGAGCACCGCCTTGCCGAAGGCGCCGAACATCGGACGCCCGAATACCGGCTGCGGCGTCGGGATCGAAGCATTCGGATCGCCCATCTGGGCGAAGGCGATCATGCCGCTCTTGAGCACCATATCCGGCTTCACCCCGAAGAACGCTGGACTCCAGACGACCAGATCAGCCACCTTGCCGACCTCGACCGAGCCGACCAGATGAGAGACGCCGTGCGTAATCGCCGGATTAATCGTATATTTGGCAATGTAGCGCTTAATTCTGAAGTTATCTGTACCGGGAAGGTGCGCAGCAACTTCGTCTGCATTCACAGGCTCCAGCACGCCGCGCTGCTGCTTCATCTTATCTGCCGTCTGCCACGTGCGGATGATGACCTCGCCAACTCGTCCCATCGCCTGTGAATCCGAGCTGATCATGCTGAACACGCCCAGATCGTGCAGAATGTCTTCTGCCGCGATCGTCTCCGGACGAATACGCGAATCCGCGAAGGCAACATCCTCCGGAATGCGACTGTCCAAGTGGTGACATACCATCAGCATATCGAGATGCTCTTCCGCTGTATTAATGGTAAAAGGACGTGTCGGATTCGTCGATGACGGCAGCACGTTCAACTCCGACGCAATGCGAATAATGTCGGGCGCATGGCCGCCGCCCGCCCCTTCGGTATGATACGTATGGATCGTACGCCCGCCGATAGCACGGATCGTATCCTCTACGAAGCCCGCCTCATTCAGCGTATCCGTATGGATCGCCACCTGAACGTCATATTGGTCCGCGATCGCAAGACACGTATCGATCGACGCGGGGGTCGTCCCCCAGTCCTCATGCAGCTTCAGCCCGATCGCCCCGGCCTCGACCTGCTCGACCAGCGGCTCGGGGAACGAAGCGTTGCCCTTGCCCGTGAAGCCGAGGTTCATCGGGAACGCCTCGGCCGCCTCCAGCATCCGGCTCATGTGCCACTTGCCGGGCGTACACGTCGTTGCATTCGTGCCTGCAGCCGGACCCGTACCGCCGCCGATCATCGTCGTCACGCCGGACGACAGCGCCGTCTCGATCTGCTGCGGACATATATAATGAATGTGAGCGTCGATGCCGCCAGCGGTAATGATTTTACCTTCACCTGCAATAATCTCAGTTGAGGCCCCGACGATCATATTCGGATGAACGCCGTCCATAATGTCCGGGTTGCCCGCCTTGCCGATGCCGACGATGATTCCGTCCCGCAGACCGATATCGGCCTTCACAATACCGGTATAATCAATAATGAGCGCATTCGTAATGAGCGTATCGAGCACGCCATCCGCACGCGTGTGGTGGCTCGACTGCCCCATCCCGTCGCGGATAACCTTGCCGCCACCGAACTTGCATTCGTCGCCGTACACCGTATAATCGCGCTCGACGACCGCCCACAGGTCAGTATCCGCCAGACGCACCGCGTCCCCGACCGTCGGGCCGAACATCATCGCATATGCGCTTCGTTCCATCTCCGCCATCGCTCTAGCCCCCTTCCTCTTCCCAAGCCTCGAGCCTGCGACGCAGTTCGTCTGTCTGCTGCCCAGGCAGCGCTTCGCCCTTCGTCAAGCTGTTCAGTCCGTAGGAGACTCTGCTGCCGCCTAGCTCAGTTAGCGTAACCGCCTTCTCCTCGCCCGGCTCGAAGCGCACAGCCGTCCCGGCCGGAATATCGAGCCGTCTGCCGAACGCCAGCGCACGGTCGAACCGCAAGCCCCGATTCGTCTCATAGAAATGGTAGTGGGAACCGACCTGCACGGGACGGTCTCCCATGTTCGTCACGATCAGCTGTACCGTCGACTTGCCTGCATTTATTGAAATCGTCCCGGAGGCCGCTCTAATTTCGCCTGGTATCATCGTTATTCACCCCTTCAATTAGGCATGCCGAATCGGCTGATGCACCGTCACGAGCTTCGTCCCATCCGGGAACGTCGCCTCGACCTGCACCTCATGGATCATCTCCGGTATGCCCGTCATCACCTGATCCGCGGTCAATATCGTCGTCCCGTATTGCATCAGCTGGGCAACGGTCATCCCATCACGGGCGCCCTCCATAATCTCGGATGTAATCAGAGCAACGCTCTCCGGATAATTGAGCTTCACGCCCCGGTTCAGACGTCTTCTGGCGAGGTCGGCCGCCACCGTAATGAGCAGCTTCTCCTTCTCCCTTTCTGTCAGGTTCATGTCACACCCCCCAAACACGAATAATTAAGTTTCTTGACACTGATTATATTCGTCTTTAGACCAAAAGTAAATGTTTAATGTCAATATTTCTGACAGATAATCCATCGTTTTATGTATGTTTCACGCATCACACTACTTGAATATGTCTACTCAGTCCTTCCCCAACGTTCAACATCTCAAAAACCTAACACGAATTCAGGTGTGCTTAAAATTTATATGTTAAGTATATTGACACAACAGTGACATTTGAATATGATGAGTCATGTGAAGCTCAGTTCAACACCTGCAAGCCACAAGGCAACATGCCAGAAGCGTAAGCTTCCTTACCGCACATACCCTAGCGGCAGCAGGCACCCTTAGACAAAATTCGAGAGACAGGGAGTGGTCGTATGAACAGCACCAACAAGAAGAAGGGTCTCACCGCATTACTCGCCGTAAGCATGTCATTCACTGCACTATTGGCAGGCTGCGCTACAGAGAAGCCAGCATCAACAGGTGAAGCCACCTCCTCGCAAGCCGCACCGGAAGGCGACACCGTACCTGTAGGCGTCCTCCACTCGCTGACCGGCACGATGTCCATCAGTGAAGTATCTGTCCGCGACGCTTCGCTCATGGCGATTGAGGAGATCAACAAGGCAGGCGGCCTGCTCGGCAAGCAGCTGAAGCCAATCGTCGAGGATGGCGCATCCGACTGGCCGACGTTCGCTGAGAAGACGAAGAAGCTGCTGCAGAAGGATAAGGCTGTCGTCATCTTCGGTGGATGGACATCCGCAAGCCGTAAGGCGGTGCTGCCGGTCGTCGAGCAGAACAAGGGATTGTTCGTCTACCCGGTACAATATGAGGGTTTGGAATCATCTCCTAACATCTTCTACACGGGCGCAACAACGAACCAGCAGATCGTCCCTGCCGTAACATGGCTGCTCGAGAACAAGGGTAAGAAGTTCTTCCTGCTCGGCTCGGACTACGTCTTCCCTAGAACGGCGAACAAGATCATCAAGGAGCAGCTGAAGGCTGAAGGCGGTACCTTGATTGCTGAAGAATATACACCACTTGGACATACGGACTACAATACTATTATTAGCAAAATCAAGAAAGAAAAACCTGACGTCGTCTTCAACACACTGAACGGAGACAGCAACGTCGCCTTCTTCAAGCAGCTGAAGGACGCAGGGATTACGACGAAGGATCTGACGACACTGTCTGTCAGCATCGCCGAGGAAGAAATTCGCGGCATCGGTGCCTCCGTCCTCGAAGGCCACTACGCAGCGTGGAACTATTTCCAGACGACCGACACGCCGGAGAACAAGAAGTTCGTCGAGGCGTACAAGGCGAAGTATGGCGCAGACCGCGTGACTGACGACCCGATCGAGGCTGGATATTTCGGCGTCTACGTATGGGCGGAAGCAGTGAAGAAGGCGGGCTCCTTCGACGTCGAGAAGGTGAAGGCTGCTGCCAAGGACATCGAGATTAACGCGCCAGGCGGCAAAATCAAGTTCGACGGCGAAAGCCAGCACGTCTACAAGACAGTACGCATTGGTGAAATTATGGCCAACGGCCAGTTCAAGGAAGTATGGAACTCCGGCAGCCCTGTGAAGCCGGACCCGTTCCTCAAGACGTACCCTTGGGGCGCCGAAGTGACCAAGAAATAATCGCACTCCTTACATCTTAAGAACGTAGCAATCATGTCGGCTGGGCTGCCTGATGGGAATACGGGCAGCCCTGCTTATTTTGTGAACAAAGGAGGTCAGCCTCATGAGCCTATTGCTCTTACAGCTATTCAATGGCATCTCGCTTAGCTCTATTCTGCTCCTGATCGCGCTCGGACTCGCCATTACGTTCGGACTCATGAACGTCATCAATATGGCACACGGCGAGTTCATTATGATCGGCGCTTATATGACGTATATGATTCAGCAGCTGTTTCAGAAGCTGCTTCCGGAATCCGCCTTCGGCTATTATTTCATTCTATCGCTCGGTGTCGCCTTCGCCGTCGCGTTCACAATCGGCTGGCTGCTCGAGACGACGCTCATCCGCTACTTGTACGGTCGCCCGCTCGACAGCTTGCTCGCGACCTGGGGCGTCTCCCTCGTGCTGCAGCAGGTGGCGCGCTCGATCTTCGGCGCACCGAACGTCGCGGTCACCGCACCAGCTTGGCTCGATGGCGGTCTTGCGATCAACGACGAGCTCATGCTCCCGTACAAGAGACTATTCATCATCGCACTCGTCGCGATCAGCATTCTCGTCATCTACCTGTACATGTACCGTACGCGGGGCGGCCGCAACATGCAGGCCGTCATGCAGAACCGCGGCATGGCTGCCTGCCTCGGCATCTCGACACGCCGCGTCGACGCACAGGCGTTCGCCTTCGGCTCTGGCATGGCCGGCATCGCAGGCTGCGCGCTGACACTGCTCGGTCCGATTGGACCGTCGATCGGCACCTACTACATCGTCGACGCCTTCATGGTCGTCGTACTCGGCGGCATCGGCAAGCTGATCGGCACCGTCGTCGGCGCACTCGGCATCGGCGTGCTGAACACCGCATTCGAGTACAGCACGAGCGCCACGCTCGGCAAGGTCATCGTATTCACCTTAATTATCGCCTTCCTCCAATGGAAGCCATCCGGTCTTGTGACGATCAAGTCGCGAGCGCTGGATTAGAATTTTACAAGGAAAGGAGTCACTACTATGATGCTTGCACCTTCTAATGTGAAGATCAAAATTGTACTAAGCGTCGTGCTCATCGGCCTGCTGCTGCTGGCGCCGACGGTACTGTCGGAGTTCCGACTATCGCTACTGGGCAAATTCCTCGCCTACGCCGTGCTCGCGATGGGGCTAGACCTCATCTGGGGCTATACCGGCATCCTAAGCCTCGGTCACGGCGTCTACTTCGGCCTCGGCGCGTACTGCATGGCGATGCACCTGAAGCTGACCGCCTCGGGCGGCGAGCTCCCCGATTTCATGTCCTGGAGCGGCGTCGAGAAGCTGCCTTGGTTCTGGGCACCGTTCGAATCAGCCACCCTCGCACTGCTGCTTGCCATACTCGTACCGATGGCGGTCGCCTTCGTGCTCGGCTACTTGACGTTCCGCAACCGGATCAAGGGAACGTTCTTCTCGATCCTGTCTCAGGCACTCGTCATCATTACCGTCACACTGTTCATCGGGCAGCAGGGCTACACCGGCGGTACGAACGGACTGACGAATTTCGATACGTTCCTTGGCATTCCGCTGGGCGATCCCGCAACGAAGCTGGGACTGTACTACGCAACCGTCGGCATTGCCGCTATCTCTCTTGTGCTGTGTCTGTGGCTCGCCTCTAGCCGTCTCGGTAAAATATTGGTCGCGATCCGCGACGCTGAGAACCGCGTCCGCTTCATCGGCTACAATCCGGTGACGTTCAAGGTGTTCATCTACTGCTTATCCGCAGCGTTCGCCGGACTCGCTGGCATACTGTTCGTACTGCAGGAGGGCATCATATCGCCGGCGCAGATGGGCATCGTACCATCCATCGAGATGGTGCTGTGGGTGGCGATTGGCGGTCGGGCAACTGTGTTCGGCGCTCTGATCGGCGCAGTCGTGACGAATTCAGCGAAGACGATGTTCAGTGAGGCGTACCCGGAATGGTGGCCGATTATGCTCGGCGGCTTGTTCATCATCGTTGTTCTGTTCTTCCCCAAAGGCATTGTCGGCACGATCACCGACCTGTTCCAGCGCTGGAAGCCGCGCAAGCTGCAAGCTCCTGCCGCAGTCAGTCTGACAGGCGCACGAGCCTCAGCTTCCACCGCTGCATACGGAACGACCGACTCGCGTAAATCATAGGTTCTCGGAAGGGGGAATAACGAAATGGCAATGGTATATACGTCTACACCGTCCGCACAAGCTCGTGCCGAAGCGCCGCTCATTCGAGTCGAGGAGCTCGAGGTCGACTTCGACGGGTTCAAGGCGATACGGAACCTGAACTTCTCTGTCCGTTCAGGGGAGCTCCGCTTCCTGATCGGACCGAACGGAGCAGGCAAGACGACGCTTCTTGACGTGCTGTGCGGCAAGGTGAAGCCCTCGAAGGGGCACGTCCTCTTCAAGGGACATATCGATCTGACGAAGTATCAGGAGCATCAGATTGCTCAGCAAGGGGTGGGCAGGAAATTCCAGGCTCCATCCATCTTCGGCACGTTGTCGGTCCAAGAGAATATGCTGCTGTCTATGCGGCAGAAGCGCGGATTGCTCAGCTCCCTCATTACGAAGACCCGTCCAGAGCAGAAGGAAAAGCTGCATTATTATCTCGACATGATCGGACTGACCGGCCAGGCTCAGGAGCGCGCAGGCGCACTCTCCCACGGCCAGAAGCAGTGGCTCGAGATCGGGATGCTGCTCATCCAGGAGCCGGAGCTGCTGCTGCTCGACGAGCCAGCGGCCGGCATGACCGATAGCGAGACCGAGAAGACAGGTGAGCTGCTCGTACGTATCGCCAGCAAGCAGACGGTCATCGTCGTCGAGCACGACATGGACTTCGTGCGCCAGTTCGCCGAGACGGTGACGGTCATGCATGAGGGCTCTGTTCTTCGCGAAGGGTCGATGGAGGACATTCAGAACGATGAGAAGGTAGCAGAGGTGTACTTGGGACGGCGAGGTGAGCGGCATGAGTAACGCAACAGGAACAGGACAAACATTGACGTTATCTGGAATTGAGGCTGGCTATGGAGAGAGTATGGTGCTGCGCAGCGTACAGCTGAAGGTGGAGCCCGGTCAAGTCGTCTGCCTGATGGGCCGCAACGGCGTCGGCAAGACGACGCTGATGAAGACGATTATGGGTCTCATCAAGCCGCGCAGCGGCAAGGTTGTCTACGGGGACGCAGACATTACCACAGCTCCGCCCGACCGGCGGGCGAAGCGCGGCATTAGCTATGTGCCGCAGGGGCGGGACATTTTTCAGCAGCTAACGGTAGAGGAGAACATCCGGCTCGGTCTCGAGGCCGCCTCCGCCGAGAAGCGCAAGGCTGGCATACCACCTCACGTCTACGAGATGTTCCCGGTGCTGAAGGAGATGCTGCATCGCAAGGGCGGCGACCTGAGCGGCGGCCAGCAGCAGCAGCTGTCCATCGCCCGCGCCATCGTCTCCGATCCCGAGCTGCTGCTGCTCGACGAGCCGATGGAGGGCATTCAGCCATCGATCGTGATGGACATCGAGAATGCGATCGCCTCCATTAAGGCGGCTGGTCGAACGTCCGTTCTACTCATCGAGCAGAGCCTCGCCTTCGCCACGTCGATCGCAGACTATTACTACGTCATCGACAAGGGCACGGTCGTTGCTGAGGGCAAGGGCGCGGAGCTGAGTGAGGAGCAGATGCGCAAGCATTTGGCCGTATGATCAAGATGCAGCGTGACGCAGTACGTGACCGCCTAGCCATGACGAAGCGAAAAGGATGAACTCCGCACCCACATGCGAGGTTCATCCTTCTTTTTAGCAGCAGCTATCCGCCCCCACCATTACCAATTGGTCATTGTCCACGTCAAGCGTGAGCTTCTTGCTTTCTTCCATAATCTTCCGTTCAATTGCAACAGGTATACCATTAATCACTGTCGTTATATCACTTTGCTCCAGCTGCTCCAGAACAAGTCCCATCTTAGGTCCGCTGCAACCCATACCGTCAAAAACTACCCGCATTCCATTCACTTGATGCTCGTCCAGTAACGCCTGGATTGCATCTCTTGCTGCCGAAGTAATGATCATGCTCTATCTTCACCTCCCTTCAGTCTATTCAAATACTCCGTCTACATATCAGTACCTATTAATATGTTCATCATATTAGTACCTTCTAATGTATTTGTCAAATAGTTCTCTGGGAGATGGTCGAGGCGACCATCTAAGAACCGCAAAGAAGCTCCCCATGTACCTACAGCAGGGGAGCTTACACGTGACTTCGATGCAGCATGTTAAACCAAGACCCTCCGAGACGTGACGTTAATCCAGACACCACTCTACTCCACTGACAGATCTAATCCAACAACCCCGATCCGACGACCCGATGCATCTGTGATCGCAGCGGCAATCGTCATACACGGGCGCTTCGTAATCGCCGAAATGTAGATGCGGGAGACGTACGTCCCTTCGCGCATCGCGCCCTGCCACCAATCACGGTGCTTCGCATTGAGTAAGCCCGCCTTCGGCTCAGAGAAGATGAATGTCCCGTCCTCGCGGTTCGACCAGATCGCTTGAATACCAGCGTTGCCCATCATGTATGCCTTGAGCAGCCGCTCATGCAGATGCAACTCCAAGGACTGAATGCCAGGCTCCGCTGCAATGCTCTTCACGAGCGCGACGAGCGCCTCGACCTGCTGCGAGGAATGTCCACTGCCTTCGCCGAGTTCTCCGCTCTCCTGCAGCGCGCTGCTCAGCTCCTCCGCATCCTTCAGCAAATTGTCGCTGACTGCTCCCAGCTCCTCGATCTGCTCTCTCTGCTTCGACACATATTCGAGCGTATGATCGAGGTCGCCGATCGTCTCGCCGATCGTCCCAACCGCCTGCTGCAGCCCGTCCGCTGTCACATGGATCAGCTCGGCCTGCCGGTGGGCGAAGTCCACTGCTTGCCCGACGATCGAATGAACGTCGATCACCTTGTCGTAGATGAGCTCTAGCCTCTGCTTCACTTCCATAATCTCATCCAAGCCCTGCGCCACCGACTCCTTCTCCTTCTCGACCGAGGCGACGACCTGGTTGACGCCTTGCGTGACATTGTCGAGCAACTGCGAGGAACGGGCTACCGCCCCCTTGCTCTGATCGGCAAGCTGACGAATGCGCCCTGCGACGACGGCGAAGCCTCTCCCCGCTTCACCCGCACGCGCCGATTCAATCGAGGCGTTCAAGGCGAGCAGCGACGTCTCCTCGACGATGCCGACGAGATCCGCGTTCATCGCTTCAATATGGCTAATGTAACGGAGCAGATCCTGAATGTTGTCCCACATCATCTCGTTGGACAGCTTCATCTCACCCATTACACGATCCGTGCTCTGCAAGTCCTGCACAATCTCCATCACCACATCCTTCGTCCCCGCAACCTGCTGCTGCATGCCATCAGACAGACGCTGAATGTGCGCGGTGAGCTCGGTGACATCGTTCATCATAACGAACGCTGACTCAATATGGTGCATCGCCGACGTACTCCGTGCGCGCAATCGCCCCTCCTGCCGCTGCGTATCGTCCGCCGTTCGCTGCAACCCTTGGCTATGCCGGTTCACTTCCTCCATCGCCGCGCCGAGACGATCTGCGGCAACCTGCATATCGTAGCTCATCGCGCGCAGCCTCTGCTTCGACTGCTCGAGCTCGCCCGAGAGCTGTCGCCACTTGCCAGCCAGCTTCAGCAGCAAGAGTCCGAGCAGCAGCATTCCTGCCGCCAGCAGCGCCTTGTACCACCAGATCATTGGTACGAGCATCACTGCGACGAGCACAATTCCCCATATTCCAGCCATTCGGATCGACATCGTTGTCCCCATAGCGTCACCTCTTGTGTATGTCATGTTTCCTAACATTATATCAGCACAGGGGGCAGAAAGAAATCAATACAACAAAAAAAACACGAGCTCATCGCCCGTGCCTCAGTCGTCGCTCTGTAGTCGCTTCATAAAATCTTCAGCCGCGCTGTAGCCCTGTTGCCGCAGGTACCAATTGTTCGCCGCCGCCTCGACCAAGCCGGCCACGTCCCTTCCGGGCTGCAGCTGAATCTCGATATGTGGAATCTTAATATCCATATACTCGGTAAATTTGGGCTCCAGCTCAAGATCGTTGTTCAACGCATCGTCCTGCCACTTCGACAGCTCGATATCGAGCACGATGCGCGTCTCGTCCTGGAACGCCTTACGCCCGTACAGCCGCGAGACGTTAACGAGCCCGATGCTGCGCAGTGCGAGGAACTCCTTCGTCTTGCCGTTGTGCGTGCCGAGAATCGTCTCCGGCCCAATCTTCTTCAGCACGACGATATCGTCGGCTACGAGCCGGTGTCCGCGCCGAATGAGCGTGTGGGCCGTCTCGCTCTTGCCTACACCTGACTTGCCCCGCAGCAGAATGCCGATTCCCGACACGTTCACGCACACGCCATGAATCGCGATCTCCGGAGCGAGCGCCTTAGCAAGGAACGAATCGACCAGCTCGAGAAAGCGGTACGTCGGATGGGAGGTCCGCAGCAGCGGGATGCCCTCCTCCTCGCAATACTTCGTCAAATATTTAAGCCCCTCCTGATTGCGAGTCACGACGAAGCAAGGCGGGTGATACTTCACCATATTGCCAATGCGCAGGTTGCGGTCCTCCTCGCTCATCTTGTGCAAATACGTGATCTCCTTGCGGCCGAGCACCTGAACGTGGGCGTGTGGGAAGTAGTCGAAATAACCAACGAACTCCAGGCCCGGACGGTTCGCACGCGAATGCGGTATTTCCCGATGAAGCTGAGTATTTCCTGCCAATATTTCCAGATTAAAGCGCTTTACTAAATCTTGCACCGTTACTGATTTCATATCGGAATCCTCCTGATCGTGGCATCTTGACATCAGCTACATTCTTAACGAAGGGCGGCAGAAGATACGTCACTAGACTGCCTCTTCGCCGTCAGCCGCTAGCTCCAGCGGCAGGTCTGCGTACACGATGGTCCCCCGATGAAGCTCGCTCTCTATTCGAATCGTACCCCCAATATGATCGAGCAGCTTCTTGACCATGTACAGACCAATGCCCTGTCCACTCTTATCCGTATTCGTCTTCTCATACTTGAGGAACAGCTTGTCCAGCTGCTCCCGCGACATTCCCGCCCCTGAGTCTTCGATGACAAGACGTATGCGCCCCCCCTCGTGGAACGCGCTCAAGCGAACAGCACCGCCCTCCTCGCTGTACTTGATCGCATTGCTGAGCAGGTTCGATATGATGAGCTTCAAGCCGATCCGATTGCCCTGAAGACGCTCTGAAACAAGCTGTACCTCCGACTGCAGCTGGATGCTTTGCGTACGTGCCTTCGTCTCCATCACAGCTACTACCTGCTCGACAATCGGACGAATCTCGATCATCGACTTCGTCCACAGCGCCTCCGAGGATAGCATCTGCTCAGTATTAATGATATGCGTCACTTCGTTATCGATGACTTCGACATAATCCATGATCGCCCGCAGCTTGTCTCCCTTCGCTGGGTCCAACTCCTGAGGCAGCAGCATCGAAGCATAAGCCTTAATGACCGTAAGCGGATTACGCACCTCGTGCGACACCACATGCACAAAGTCCAGCTTCTGCTTGTAGAAGTCAACCTCCGACTGCATCCGAGTATGGACGGACAGCGAAGGAAATACGATTTGGCGTTCCTTATTCGCGTATAGAGGAGAACGGACGAGCGCCTCATCCGTCATGAAATATTCGTGGCTTCGCAGCATCCGATTTTGTACGAAAGCGGAGAGCGAGTCGCTGTTATAGGCGCATACAGCAAGCATCCGCATCTCTTTCACAGATTGTCTGCACGCGCATTCATACACTTCCAGCTGTCGAAAAATATCATCTTGGTCCTCCCAGATGACATGCCCCCATGACCGGACCTTCTTCTTATTTAGCACCAACGGCTCGAACAGCTCCTCCAGATTAGCCAGTACCTTGTCGGAGTCAAACCGGCCATACTTGCAGTAGAAATCACGGCTATCTACGAAATAAATAAGTGATAGCTGCTCTTCATCCAGCTTCGCCGACAACCGTTGCAGAATCATGTCACGATGCTCCTCACTATCTACAAGCACGACATGCTGCCCAAGCTGAATACCTGTAAGCAGGAAGGCTGCTGCGTTGTCCGCATAGCCCTCCTTCGACTCGTATGTGTACAGGATGTGCGCACCGGAGGATACATCTATATGTTCGGTTAAAGAAATCGTTCGTTGCTTCAAGGCTGCACTCTCCTGATCTATGAAAGCCATAAATGACTACATGTTGTCGTATCTTATCGAGTTCGACACACAGGAGACCATTCCTTTTTTTCATACAAAGGATTGTCAGCAGCACGGAAAAAGAAAATCAGCCGAACATCATTCGGCTGACGACCCTCCCTCAGCCCAGCTCTATGCTCCGCAGTCACCAGACTCGGGCACACGCTTGCCGAGCCGACCACGCGCATACGCAGCCAAGGCAATACAGAGCAGTCCAGCCGCATAGCCGGCGGCGATATCGGTGACGTAATGAACACCGTAGTACAAACGAGCGTAGCCGATCATCCCGATGAGGACAGCTCCCGCAAGCAGAGCCAGCGCTCTGGCCCACACAGGCGCATATTGCCAAATGATATAGATAAGGAAGCCGTATAAAGCGATGCCGACCGTCGCGTTGCCGCTCGGGAAGCTGTAGCCGTCCGCCTCAATCAGCTTGTCATGCACGGGACGCACCCTGGCGAACATTGATTTCAGCACCTGGTTCAAGAGCAGCGAGGTGACGACTGTACTGACTAGCAGCACTGCATCCTTGCGCTTGCCGAGCAGCCACACCGCCGCCGTCATCAGCAAGGTCACCGCGGCGAAGCCAGTCGTGGAGCCGAGCTCATTGATGCTCTTCCACAGCATATGCTGCTCAGGCTCTCCCCCTTGCCGCACAAGCTGCTGCACCGCCGCATCGAGGCCGTTCGCTCCTTCCTCCGGCACGGTAATAGCCAGTATGATGAATAACAGCGCGCAGATCGCCGCCACAGTTAATGCTTTCATTCGTCTCCAACCTTCCACTAAGATAAGCGCATAAGAAGGCCCGGATCGCCGTAGGCAAGCCGGACCTTCTGTAATGCTCTACTGATTGATATATCTCTCGAATACGAAGCCGAAGTCTTTCACCGCATATTGCTTGCGGGCATCGACGAGCCACTGGAACGCCGCTTCGTTGATCGACTTGAACTGGTGCGCGGCATCGCCTTCCTTCACGGATGCACGGCCGAGCGCTGCAGAAGCGAGGTCCAGACTGAGACGGGCATAATCAAGCGTCTGCTCGTTCTCATGAGTCAGCTCGGAGATCTTGATCAGCGACTTGTAGAGGTCCTTCAGCTCCTCCAGATGCTTCTTATGTACGTCGATGGAGAATGCAGAGGAGCCAATCGTGAACTTAATCTCAACATCAAGGTCCACCGTACCGGCCGTCTCCAGCAGCACGTTCGAGATCGTGCTCGAGCTGTAGCTGTAGCGGCGCAGCATCCGCTTCTTGCTGACCGCGCTCGTGCCGTCCAGGTGGATGAGCGCCTTGTTCGTGAAGCAGTATTCGTCCGTCTTCGATTTGATGAGGAAATAGATCTTCTCCCCGTCCTCATGCATCACATAATCGTCCGCATCGACCTTATCGTAGTCCTGCCTCTTGATCACTGAACCTACATCGCTAAGCCCCAACAGATCTGACGCTACCTTACCGAACATTGACAATCGACCTCCCCATAAGTACAACGTTATGAATAGTTTAACATTAATTGGTTACGGGAAGGAAGAGCATTCGTTTCATCAATCTTTCCCCACCGCCCCTCTCCGTGAAAAAAAAGAAGACTCTCCCCAAGAGCCCCTGCGCTCTTGAGAAGAGTCCTGCCTACTGGCTTCAGCTCTTGCGCCGCAGCAAGCGACTGAGCACCGCCGCCGACTCCGCGCGAGTCGCGCTGCCGTCCGGCACGAACGCCTCGGCCGACTTGCCCTGCACGAGGCCGAGCTTCACCGCGAGCGCGACGTGCTCCGCGGCCCAGCTGTCGATGTGCTCGCGGTCCGCGAACACCTCAAGCACGGACAGGTCGCTCTTGCCGACGACTGGTGCAGTCTGACCGCTCTTTGCCTGCTGGTATGCATACGCCCTGCCGATCATGACCGTCATCTGCTCTCGGGTAATCGTCGCATCCGGTGCGAAGAGACCGCCCTCGAGACCATTCACGAGGCCAAGAGCGACACCGCTCATCACCTCGCTGTAATACCAAGCATCCGGTAATACATCAGCGAAGGTTGACTCCGGCCTCGCAGCAGAGCCTACGCCCGCTGCCGCAGCGCTGCCGAGTGCGCGTACGAGCATGGCGGTGAACTCCGCACGCGTGACCGATGCATCCGGCTTGAAGGCGTCTGGCGCAGCGCCCTTGACGAGCAGCCTTCGCGCCATCCACTCGATGTCCGCACGCCCCCAATGACCGAGCGTATCAGCGAATCGATTCGTATAGCTCATCACTGCGTAGACAGCAGACTCCAGCTGCTGCGCTCGACCAGCTCCAGCGATCCCGGACAGCTGGGACGATGGTGACAGCTCCGTCAGCTGAACGGTGAAGCTGCCGCTGTTGTCCGATGCGTACGGGGCCTCGCTGTAGCCCCAAGCGTCTGCAGCTTCGGCATAGCGATACAGCGCGTGCGAGCTTGCGACCCACTCGGTACCATGAGCGGCTACCGAAGCCGCCTTGACCGTGCCAGGCGCTGCATTCGCCTGCTGCTTGCGGAAGACAGCCGTTAGCGGCTTGCCAGAGGCCAGCTTCACTGGCACAGCTTCAGCTCCGGTCTCCGCCGCATAGCCGTTCAGACGAATTCGCAGCATCGAAGATTCCAACTTCAGCGCGTCTGTCTGCTTCCGCAGCGACGCCACGTACGCCTTCTCCTGCTCTCCTGCAGCCTTCACAACCGTAAGCTGCACACGCGCCTTGTCCGTGAGCGTCGTCAGATCGACAGCACCAGCGGGAAGCAGCAGCTCCAGCTCAGACGTCAGCAGCTTGAGCTCCGCCTTCGCCTCCGTCAGTAGGCGAAGCGCCTGTACCGGCAGCTCCACGGACACTTCCTCGGCCTGCTCGGTCACTTGCACGTAGAGCGGCTTCGTGCGCCCCTCCGTCTTCAGCGCCTTCTCGACTGCAGCTGCACTGATCGTCAGCACGAGCGCCGTACCGCCGGAGGCTGTCTTGCGCTGCTCTGGCTTCACACCGCCGCCAACATCCAGCGGGTCGACAGGAGCATTCGGCACCCCACCTCCCGAGCCAGAGGATGACTCGTCATCCGGCTGCTGCGGCACTGGCTTCGGCTCCTGTTGCCCTGGCCAGCTCGCGGTAAGCACCGCTTCGACTGAAGCATTGCCCAGCCGGTCCGTCACAGCACCAGACAGCAGCTTCACAGCCGCCGTCTGTCCAGCGGGCACCGTCTCGTTCAGCGTCAGCACGATGGAGCTCGCCTCCGCAGGCGTCTGCCCCTGCTGTGCCAGTACGACCGCTGACGCCACCGCATTCGCCTCGCCGTTCACGAGCATATGAGACGTATCGCCCGAGCCTATCACCGGCTCATTGAACGTAATGCGAATGAGACTGCCCGCTCCCTCCACTGTCGCCTTCAACGGCTTGGGACCAGCAGTATCCAGCTCGGTAACCGTGAAGCTCTGCTTCGCCTCCGCCGTCATCGTCCGATTCGCATAGCTCTTGAACGACGGCTTCACGATCATCTCATAGCTCGCACCTGCAGCCAGAGGCGTTACCGGGGTGAATCGGATGACGCGGGTCAGCATCACGCCCGCATGATCCGGGTCTGGCTCCGGCAGCAGGAAGCTCGCCGTACCTTCCACGAACGTCGTGCCGTCCCCAGACAACGTCCGCAGCTTCACTGCGCCTTCTGGCATTACGCCGGCCTGCACATACGTCGACAGCTTCAGATCGACATAGCTGCCGCCTGCATAGGTGACGCCTGTCACCGACTCCAGCTGCGGCGGCGACAGCCGCATCAGATTCGCATCGACCTCGGTATGCGGCGGCGGCACATCGAGCTCGGCGCTCTCCTTCGGCTCGTAGCCCTCCTTGCTCCACTGCACCTTCCAGCGGCCCGGCGGTACGTCCCAGCCGTAACGCCCGGCCTCATCGGTTGCTTGCGGGTTCACCTGATCGTATTCAGCAGCGTTCCACGTCTCCCACTGATTCGTCTGTGGATTCAGGAATAGCACGACCGCCTTGACGCCCTCGACCCTGTTGCTTCTTACGCCTTCATACACATAGCCGCTCGGATCGTAGATCCAGCGCGGGTCTGCGACCTTGCGCCCCTTGTCCCGCAGCTTCCGCTTCTTCTCGAGCTCCTCCTCGTTACACTCGTTGTAGCCGGAGCCGACCTTATCGATCTGCTCATCGACGTACTTATCGATCTTCCCGGTCACGACACCGGCTGCCGCACCGACAGCCGCACCGGCCGGACCGGCCAGCGACATCGCCGCCGTGCCCGCACCAATGGCCGTCTTCGCCACCTCGCCGAGAACTAATGCGGCCAGTGCCTTACCTGCTTCTCTCGCTGTCGTCGGCATTTCGGCCAAGCAATCGAGTCCGTTCTCGACGTTGTACATGAGCTTGTTGACTTTTTTGGAATAGCCCATATAACTCTCGTACTGACCCTTAATATCCTTGATCTTCCCGTGCGGCTCCATCACGTCGACCTTCACGTCCATGGCGAACTCCGACATCGCGCCCCAGCCCTCACTGCTCTGCCAGGACAGCGCACGCACCTTCGACGACGACTTCTCCGTCAGGCCCGCGAGCGACGGGTTGTCGCCGAACAGCAGCTTCGCTGGAATATAGCCGGTAATGCGGCTTGCGATCGACTGCTCGGTCTCCTCCGTCGTGTAGCTGCTGCCGAATACGGGCAGACCGCTTACCTCGACCGCCGCCACATCATCGGTCGTAGGCACGTAAGACGATTGCGGCTTCACCGTCATCGTGAACGTCATCCGAGCCTGCTGCTGCGGGAACGCTAGCACCGTTCTGCCTGTATACACCCCGTCCTTCAGCGCATACGGCTCGACCTCCTCTACGACGAAGTCGCGCATCCCAAGCGGCAGCGATTGACGCACCTCGTCGAGGCTCGGCATCGTACCGTCATATGCATAAGGCTTCGTCTTCACATCATAATCGACATAGATACCGCCCAGCGCAGCGTGAGAGGTAGGCAATATAGCGCGGAACAGCGCTCCCTCTCGCACCGCTGTCACCGGCTCTCCGAGCTGGCCGTCCACATACACCCGCACCGACTTCACATCGTCCGGCTTCGTGAATTCAAGATCGAACTGGAACGGGTTACCAGGCACCACCGTATACGGCTGCCGAGATATCGTCTTGCCCGCCTCGATGGTCATCCATCTGCCGTTCGGCGCTTGCGCCATCGCCATACGCAGCAGCTGTGGACCGTCCGCATCATATTCAACATAAGCGGTCTGCGACTGCAGCTGGATGCCTCCCAGCTCTGTGCTCGCGCTCAGCGCATGCACGCTCGGACTGCCGAGCTCGGTCAGCTCGATGACGGCCTGCCAATAGCCGTTCGCAGCTGCGGTCGCACTGCCGACGAGCACCTTCGAGTCGTGGATCATCACCTTGCTGCCAGCTGGTGCGAAGCCGCTCACGACAGTGCTTGGCGCTGACAGACGCTCCGGCGCCTGGATCGTCACGCCCGGCACGTCGAGATTGACCGTACCGATCGTCTCCTCGATCTGAACACCGTCAAGCTTCGCCTGGATGCGCGCAGCCGCAGACAGCGTGCTGCTCTGGAACGTAGACGACACTTGCAGCTTATAGGTGACAACGCCCGACTGATCCTTCTTCAGATCGCCCAGCGGCACGAGGACGCGCCCCGCTTCGATGACCGCGGGTCCACTGCCGCCCGTCACCGCTGCCTCTCCGCCCATGCCTGTCACAAGAGACATCCCTTCCGGCACCTCAAGCTGCAGCCTTGTATCTTGCGCCGTGGCCGCATGACTGTTGCGGTAGCCGACCCGGAAGACGACCGTAGCGCCCGGTACGACCTCATTGGGCAGCGCCGTCACATAGTTGCCGCTTCGGTTCGTGAAGTACAGCGACGGGCTGAACGTCAGCTCGCCTAGCTGCTTGAGCTCGCGATCTGCAACCGAGAATTCGACAGCCGCATATTCGTACTTATTCCCCCGGCTATCGAGGATCGTCTTCGTGACCTCCATCCGGAACGTTCCGGCCCGCGGAATATTCAGGTTGAACGCATTGCCCGTGAAGCTATCGTCCCACGCGTTCGTTACCCATGTCTTGGCGCCGTTCGGCTTAATCTCGTAGATCGACGCAGCGAAGCGCGTAGGACCGGACGTATCGAACTGCCCCTGAATGCGCGCCCCCTTCTCCTCCAGCCGCAGCTCTGCGGTCGCATTCGACTGCGCATCGAGCGTCGCCTCCTGACATACCGTGTAGGTCGCATAGATGAAGCCGGTGACGCACACCTCGACCGGATGACCGGGAAGCCCATGGAATGCCATCGCATTGGAAAAATAACTGCGCATCCACCCGCCGGTCCGTGTGTGAACGGTCGTCAAATAGTTCCGTTGCTCGAGATTGACAGGTCCCTCCCACTCCGTATCCAGCGCCTTCTCGTACACTTTAAGGTTAATGATGCCCGTCTCTGGCTGGCGTACCGGAATGTCCAGATACGTCGTCTTGCCCTGCTGCACATGAGCGATCACCGGAACGGAGGAATAATGATTCGAATATTCCGCCGCCTCCAGTGTAACCTCTCCTTCGAACAAGGTAAGCCGGTACGTACCGTCCAGACTCGTCTTAGCCTTCGTCACGACCTGCTTGCCACGGAAGGACTGCACAGCTGTCACATGAGCATTGAATACCGGCTGTCCGGCCGGATTGACGACCTTGAACACGAGATCGCCCTTCGCAGGCTCCACGAGCGTGATCACATGCTCATTCACACCCTTACCCAGCCTCACCTTCACAGGAGGCACAAGCTCATACTCCAGCCCCTCGAGATTAACCTTCAAGGTGAGCTCCTGATCCATCCGCAAATCATCGATCAGCATCGTCCTGCCGTCCTCTTGCGTCGACACCGTCGTCAAGTAACGCTGCTCTCCATCCCACAGCTCGACCGACACATACTTGATCGGCAGTCCCATCGAGTCCACGAGCTTCACGCGGAGCGACGCCGTCATGACGATCGGCATCACCGCATCCGTCGTTAATCCGGGATGTATGCGAAGCTGGTCGAGCCGACCGAGCTCGAAGCGATAATCGGATGTGCGCAGGACTGCCGTATAGCCTTCACCATCACGCAGGCCGTCCAGCACAACCTCCCCTGTATGATCGAGCGCTCTTGTCTCCTGACCGTAGCTCGGATGACTGATGGTCAGCATAGACCCTGCCAGCTCACTTCCTGTGGCGCCAGTGAAGCTCAGCTTCAGCGAGCCGCTCACATTAACGGGCAAGCCGAGCGCTGCAGCTGACTGCGAGCTGCCGCTGCCATCGGTCAGCTTCACCTGTATGCTAGTCAGCTGGGCCGTGCCGTCAGGCAGCCGGTAACGCCCCTGGTAGCGACCGACTGTGCCTGCGACTTCCGTCATGCCTACCGTATCGTTCTTGATCGTCTGCTGCCCGTTCTCCCAGCCGAGCGTTCTAACCTCCGCCTGCGCGGTACGCCCGGAAGCGCCGACTGCCTGCAGCACAACGTCCGTACCGGCTAAGATGACAGCATTGCGCCTCTCTGCCTCCCAGCTCACGAGCAGCTGCGGCTCGACCGGACCGCCTCCTCCCTGCGGCTTCCACGTATGCGTTAAGCCCATGTCGTTCACATGGTACTTGTGATCGACGGCATCGACCGCAAGCACGACGTCGATGCCCGGCTTACCCTCCAGTCCCGTGTACGTATACGTACGGGGAGCTCCGGCTGATACGAAGGCTTCATAGACGCCATCGCGGTACAGCTGGTAGCCTGCGATTCCTTCCGTGTCAGACGCCTCCGGCCAGGAGACCGTCACACTGCCCGCTCCTGCCGCCGTTGCCGTAATCGACGCACCGCCCGGCCACTGCGGAGCGGTACCGGCTGAAGCAACGAAATAATCATAATAGTCGAACTCAACACCCGCGAAGCTCTCCCTATATTTCGAGAAGAACGACACGCTCTGGCCGCCGTCCCCGATGTCTGGTCGCAGCGTCGGCGTCAGCAGCGGCTTCGACGCATTCGGCACGTGCACCTTGGCGACAGAGCCGTTCAGCAGGTCGGCAACGAATGCCTCCGACAGGTCCAACTCCCCTTGCTCCTCATCCGTCTCGTAAGCGACATAGCGACCATTCGGACTGATCGAAGCATGTCGGCTGTCCACCTGATGCTCCTGACCGTTCGGCTCCATCGAGATGCGACGGTACTCCTTCGTGGCAGCATCGTACACATAAATATCCGTGCTATCGTTCGTATCAACTGTATTCGGGTCCAACTCTGTCACATGCGTCGTGAACACCACCCGCTGACCGGCTGCATCCATCGCGGGATGCGTCCCCTCTGCCAGCACCTTCAGCTTCGCGCCCGCGCTCACCTGACGATCGTACCAATAAATATGCTCGATCGAGGAAGGATCATATTCCTCCAGCAGCTGCGCATCCGACACGAAGGCAAGCTTGCTCCCGTCGGCGCTTATCGTCGGCCCCCAGCTGGATTGGCTATAGCCAAGGCTGCCTGAGATCGGAACGCTGATGCGCTCCACACGCAAGCCGGCATTGCCCGCCTGCCGGTCGTATACGAATACGTCCCGGCTGTCATTCTGGTCGTCAGCCGTCACGCCCTTCGCCTCGGTATCGAAGGCGACATAACGGCCGTCCGCGCTGATCGATACATAATCACCTTCACGAAGACTGTACGACGACGTCGATACCTTCTCATTGATCGGCTCCAGCACATCGTCCTGTCGATCGTACACATAGACCTTCACCTTGCCGCTAGCGAGGCTCTCCGCATACGAATACACGACATAGCGCGCATCCGGCGTCATGTCGTAACGAACGATAGAGCCTTGCGTATCCGGCGTGCGCACAACGGCGCCTGAGCCGGTTAGTCGATCATAGACGGTGACGATCTTCCTTGAGGCGGGCTGCGTCTCCGTGCCAATCTGGAACTGCAGCAGCGCCACATACCGCTCATCCGCGCTCATACGCGTCACCGGATCATCCAGCGAAGCGAAGCCTGAGGTGGCAAGCCCCTTGTTCACCTTGCTCAACAGTCCCCAAGATAATGCAGCTGTGCTCAATGCCCCCTGTAGTCGTGCTGCGGCCGGGCTGCCTATCCCATAGACCGCCTGCTGAACCGCAGGTTCACCTCCACTTCCTACTACTTGACTTCCATTGCCCATTGCGCGGACATCTGCCCCTGCTTGCGGCAGCAGACCGCTAAGCAGCGCGGCAGACAGCATGCCTGCAATTGCGCTGCGGCCCTTCCGCTTCCAGCTATGTAGCATTGTAACATCTACTCCTTTTCCTTCTGATACGCTATGTATCAGTATAACGGCGATGTTCTTATTCGTTCTAGTGGGTTTTCACACACTTTGTAAAAATATTAATTGCACGTCTAGCAGACTTGTCATTACGCAGCATTTTTGCAGAAAAGGTATTGCTTTTATGCCGCCATGGGTGTATAACTATTGTATAAGGTTTGTATAAACTTTCTAAGGAGCTGTTGAACATGTCCGTCAACATCATCAACAAGGAGAAACGCATCATTGAGCTCGTATGGAGTGGTCTGGTCAAGCCCGAGAAGGTAGAGGAAGTCAACCGTATTCTGTATCAATACGCCGCGCAGCTCGGCTTCGACTTCGATCTTCTCGTCGATATGCGCGAGGTGAAGGCGTTCCCGCAGGATACGAAGATGAAGATCGTTGAGCACCAACGTCTATTGAAATCTTGGGGCATGAAGCGCGCAAGCGTAGCCGTCGGCGGCGCGGTTGCCAAGATGCAGCTGAACCGGGTCGCGAAGGAGTCCGAGCATTCGACGGAAACGCAATGGGCGACCTACGAAGAAGCGTACCAGTTTTTATTGCAGCCCCCTCAGCAATCCGCCACCGCTTAAAGCTTATAACCGGACAAGCGAGCCCTCAACGGCAGCTTGTCCTTTTTTACTCTTTCTTCCTATATATCTATCTTTTAATCATATCGAATAGAAACTTCCGAATGTATAATGGCTACTATCTAGAGCTATATACTTCGAAGGAGGCTTGTCACCTGTTATGAAGCGCCCGATGTCCTATGGTATGGTTGCGACGCTGCTTGCTGCCTGCACCTTGCTCAGTGTGCCCTCTCCTGCCGCTCATGCGGCTACGTGTGAAACCTATTTGACACCGCTTACAGATCCACTCGCCCTTCGAATGGATCAAGGGCAGACTGTCATCTGGGAAGGGGTCAAGCCGGAGCTGCTCCAAGCAAGGGATCGATATGCGTCACTGCTGAAGCAGCACGGCTGGAGCATCACCTACACCTCTGCGTACCGTCCATATGCGTACCAGCAGCACTTGTACGAGGTGGTACAGAACCGGTCCGTCTGTGCGTATGAAATGTCCAAGCACGGGCTGGGCACACTCGTTGCCAAGCCTTCCCATACGGCGCCGCATACCGCAGGCACCGCGTTCGATGCCGTCGTTCGAGATGAGCGAGGCGTTGCCCTGAACGGCATGACCTTCGTCAGCCCGAAGCTGGTCGAGCTGGCGAAGCAGGCCGGACTCCGCTTCCCGCATACGGCCACTGACGGCGTCCATCACGAGCTGGACCCTGCGTTCAGCGGACAAGTTACCGCGGGACCCGCCGCCTCGGCCGCTCATGTGAGCCCCAGCGTGCTGCGCATCGGCCAGCGCGGCTCTGCCGTAGCCGAGCTGCAGAGCAAGCTCCAGCGCGTCGGCTACCACTTGAGCGCGGACGGCGTGTTCGGTCCGGGTACAGAGCTCGCTGTGAAGCAGTTCCAGCTCGCGCATGGCCTCACCGCCGATGGCATCGCTGGACCTGCGACGAACGCGAGGCTCAGCTCGCTTGCCGCGAGCACGGTCGTGCTGCGCGTCGGCCACACCGGAGACGAGGTGAAGATGCTGCAGCGTCTCCTGACGAAGTACGGCATCCCACTTACCGCTGACGGTGTCTTCGGTCCCGGCACAGAGCGTGCCGTCCGCACCTACCAGCAGCAGGCCGGATTAGCGTCCGACGGTGTCGTCGGAGCCGCGACTTGGGGGAAGCTGCGGGGGTAGGCTCGCGTGATGCTGCTATGCTTGAATCCCTTTTGGCCCTGTTGGGGCTGAAAGGGATTTTTTCAATCTATAGATAGAGCAGTATACGAGACACAAGCTCCGTATATGGATGGAAATAACTAATCATGCACATCATATCCATATTCAAGCTTTCTGTGGAGGCTGTCTGTCATGGAGTCTGTTCTCGAGCTGTTCAAAGATTTCGCAGTCGTATTCGGCAGAATCATTACGATCTTCCCGCTCATGCTCCTCATCACGCTGTTCATGGGACGAAGATCCATTGGAGAGCTGCCTGTGTTCGATTTCCTTGTCGTGCTGGCGCTTGGGGCTGTCGTTGGAGCCGATATTGCCGACCCGAACATTGAGCATCTCCCTACGGCGTTCGCCATTGCCGTCATTGCCGTTATTCAGAAAATATTCTCGATCTGGGTGATCAAAAGCCGCTGGTTCGGCAAGCTCGTCACCTTCGAGCCGATCATCGTCGTCTACCAAGGAAAGCTGCTGAAACGAAACTTAAAGAAGAGCAAGTACTCCATTGACAATATCGTAGGTATGCTGCGTGAGGCTCAGGCTTTCGACATCCGCGACGTCCAGCTCGCCGTCATCGAGGCGAACGGCTCGATTAGCGTCATGAAGAAGAGCTTCACATCGGATTCAGTAAGTGTGTCGTATCCGATCATTAAGGAAGGACGCATTGACCGTCACATCATGACGAATCTGCATCTGAAGGAGCCTTGGCTGCTGGAGCAGCTGTCGCAGCGACAGATCAGACTGGAGGATGTGTTCATCGCCACCATCAACCATAAGCGGGAGCTGGAGATTACGATGGATAACGAGGGGCTGCCGCTACCTCCGCTGCATCATTAATTCCGTTGGTCGATGGAACAATTAGATTCGCAGCTGCTTTTACATGCGGAGAGTGTACGATATAATGGACAAGAGGTAACTATCTGGAATCGAGGTGCCGCTATGGATAAATATGATCAACATTACTCCGCCCCATCGTTCTGGGACAAGCTGAAGAAGCACGCTGGTCAAGCAGGCAAAAAGGTCGTATACACCGCACTTCTCGCCTACTATGCACTTGAAAATCCGAAGACGCCGACAAAGGCGAAGCTAACGATCTACTCAGCGCTTGGCTACTTGATTCTACCGATCGATCTGGTGCCGGACTTCATTCCGGTGGTCGGCTTCGGTGATGATCTGGCTGCGCTGCTGCTCGCAGTCGGGCAAGTCGCCACTTATATTAACGATGAGGTGCGAACGAATGCTCGCAACAAAATGCAGGATTGGTTCGGCACCGTCTCTGTCGATGACCGAGACATTATCGAGGTCGAAGCCGAGGTCGTGGAGTCCGCGCGCAAGAGCGGCGATGAAGCAGCCGCAGGCAAGTCGAACTAACCGCACCCCTGTGCTCCATGATGAAAAGGACCGGCTACTAGAGCCGGTCCTTGCTTTTGGCAAATACACATGACAATCACTCACCTACGTGACTTCCTCGAATCGATCCGCACGAGCAGCTCCTTAGCCCCGCTGTCGTACAATCGATGCTTCTTCACATACATATACCACAATGCCGTAATCGACTGTACGATCAAAAACACAATGAGGTTGTACTCCAGCCTGTAGCCATGCTGATAATGTGTCATTCCGATCCACTCCGCCACGCCCTGTACAAAGAGACCTGCCGCACTCCAAACGGTTATGTACAGGACGACCGTACGCTTCGAGATGCGCAGCAGCCCTATCGCTCCATAGCCTACTGCAAGCATGAGAAGCACGAACCACTCGTTGAGGTCAAATCGTTCCCATAGCATCATACCCGCTCAGCCCCCGATACCATCCACTTGGCAGCTAGCCTGTAGATGCCGTACAGCACAGCCTGCAGCAGCACCACCGCCACCAGATCATACAGCACATTCCAGCCGGCATACGTGAAGATACCCTCATACAACGCCAGACCGTTGCAGAGAAGCACCGTGCCTGTAAGTCCGGCTGTGACGAGTACGGCCTGAACAATGCTCTGCTGGAGCTTGAGCACGTTCAACCACAGGACGAAGAGCAACGGAACGAGCAGACTGCGATACAGCAGGTACGCCGTATACTGAAGCGGTTCACGAGTAAGCTCTATGAGCTTCAGCTCCTCAATGATGATCCAAGACACATTAATACTGATGACGAGCGCCACGAGGAACAGCAGACAATTCTCCATGAAGGTCAGCCTTCGTGGGATGACATACAACAGAGCTGCTGCAAGCCACGAGGCGAAAAAAAACGTAACGAGCGCCATCGGCGATCACCCTTCTCCTAGTTTGTCCCTAGGATGCGTGATTGCACGACAGCTTATTCATGTATTTCCCAGCCTATACGTCACATGCCTAACTGCCCATTACAATGCTCATTACGATCTCTCCTCAGCGGCGTGAAGCTTCTCCTCCTGCTCATAGAACGAGACGACCTGCTGCCACCGCCGCTGCACGAGCTGTACGATCGCAGGGTCGAACTGCTCCCCCTTGCATCTGGCCAGCTCCTGTGCGACGAAATCAAGTCCGAGCGCGGTGCGATACGAGCGATTGGAGCACATGGCATCGATCGAATCGGCCACGCACAGGACGCGGGCAATAAGCGGAATGTCCTCTCCCTTCAGTCCGTGCGGATAGCCCTTGCCGTCATACCGCTCGTGATGGTGCAGTACACCGTCGATCAGATCCTTGGATACGTCGAGATTCGCGCACATCCTCGCTCCTGACGTCGTATGTGATTTCATCATCTCGAACTCCTCATGAGTCAGACGGCTTGTCTTCTGCAGGATCGCGTCCGAGATCGACAGCTTGCCTACATCATGGATGAGTCCGCAATTGTAGACGACGTCAGGGTGAAGGGCTGGCACGTCTAGAGCGATCAGCTTGGCCAGCTGCGCGACACGTCTGGAATGGCCTTGTGTGTACGGGTCCTTCGCCTCCACACTTTGCGACAGCGTCAAGATCGTCTGCAGATGCTTCGTCTCCATACGGTTGCGCCCTAGAACGTCACGTACGACGAAATAGATAATAAAGACAGAGATTAGGAATACCGTGAGCACATCCAGCACGATGACAAGCTGCTCCTGTGGCTCACCCACGTCGAACATAAACAGCACAGCCAGCATAATATGTAATAGCAGGGAGCTGATGACGGATACGAAATAGATGACGCGATTCTGAAACAGCAGGGAAAACACCGGCACTAAGATGAAAACGCCCGCAAGAGCCCATTCCTGCATGAATGAAAAAATGAAGGAAACGAGCCCTAACGCGTTCACCATTAAGATGTACGGTCGCGTCGATTCCGGAGCATACCGGTATACGAGCGAAGGCAAAAAACCGATCAGCATAATGGCAGCGACAAGCTCGAAGTGCTGGGCAGGAAATACAAAATAGTGTCGAAGTGCCAAAATAAGTAACCCGAAATAGACCGAAATTTGACCGATCACGATCAGGCTTCGGATGCGGTCCGTTTTTGCAAGATGTTTTGGGAGCATAGTTACCTCACGTCATTCACAGTTCTTATCTAAATTATAGGTAATTCGGCACAGTTTGGACATTGTTTTTTTTGTAACGATCTTGTAAATGCTTCACTGGGCTGCCGTAGAGCGTTCGAGCTCCTATTCATATTAGGTATTGAGGTGATCGAGTATGTCCGATTCTAAAAAATCAACAGATGCTGTATGCATCCGCACCGGTGTCGTATTCGGCATGATTCGCAACTGCTACTTCTTCTTCAAAAATCGCAAGCGCCCGAAATGATCGTCTCGCGCACAGAACGGCACACGCTCGCCTTCTCGAGCTGTAGCAAATAAGAGCAGACGGGAAGTCCCGATCTGCTCTTGTGTATGTTGACGCTTGGCATTCGCCACGTATGCTAGAGAGCCTATAGCTTGAACTGGGTAATGAGCTGCTCAAGCCGCTCCGACATCTCTCTCAGCCGCTCTGTCGAGCCGGCCATTCGCTCCATCGCGTCCAGCTGCTCTCCGGAGGCGCGCGATATGCTTACGACTTGCTCGGACGTATAGCGGGACAAGCGGTCCGTCTCGTCGGCTGCGGCCATCACCTGTTCAGCACCGGCTGCGATCTGCTCGGAGACCGCAGATACCTCCTGCACCTGTGCGGACACTCTCTGTACTTCCGCTACGATGCTCTCGAATGCAAGCCCGGCCTTCGCCACCGTCATACGACCTGACTCAATCTGCTGCGTCTTCGCATCGAAGCCTTGGACGACCTTATCCGTGCTGGCCAGCATTGCCTCGATCAGCTCGCTGATAGCAGCGGCTGACTCCTCCGACTGGATGGCCAGCTTCCGTACCTGGTCCGCAACGACCGCGAACCCGCGGCCGTGCTCCCCCGCCCTCGCCGCTTCGATGGCGGCATTCAGCGCCAGCAGGCTCGTTTGCGTCGAGATCGCTTTGATGACATCGATAATTTGACTGACATGCTCGGACTGCTCGGCCAATCGTGCGACATCCTGCCCCATACCGCGGGAGGAAGTCTCAATATTCTCCATCTGCTTGACGGCCTCCTGTACGTATTCATAGCCGCCCTGTGCCGTCGCCGATGCCTCCTGTGAGGCGTCCGCCGCAATTGACAGCGACGTAGCCACACGCTGCACCCCGGCACCGACCTCGCCCATAGATCGAACGGTCTCCTCACTGTACTTGACCTGCTTCTCTACCGCCTCCGTCACCTGACGGACGTTGTCGGTAATGTATCGGCTAGCGGTCATCGTAGCTGTTGTGCTCTCCGCATGAACGTGAGTGGACTGACGCATGTCCAGCACGCTTCGCTGCAGCTCGACAATCATACCGCGCAGCACCTCAACCATCAGCTGGAACGACTGAGCCAGCCTGCCGATCTCATCGTTGCTGCGAGAGACTGCTTGCTCATGGAGCTGCAGCTCACCGCCCTGCACTCGCTCGATCTGCTCGGTGAGACGCCGTACCGGCGCAACGATCAATCGAGAGAACAGGTACGTCAATACAATGGCCGCGATGAAGATGACCCCGGTGGTCACAAGCGTCGTCTGCCGGTTGTGCTCCAGCAGCTCATGCACCTTCGTCGCGTCGAAATCCGCTCCAATGATTCCAAGCATCTCCCCAGATGAGCTTACAAGGGGTATATAGGCCGATACGAGCGCCCCGTAGGACTCATCCTCGTCCAGATCACCGACCTGAACCTTCCGTTCTGTGAAGGCCGCTGTCTGCTCCTCACCGAGCTCCTCCTCGACCTTCCCAAGTGGTGAGAAGTCGTCTCCCTTCGCGTCCAGCGGCATCCCGTCGACGATATACACATATTGCGTGCTGCCTCCTTGCTTCCGCTCTGCCATCGTATACAAATATTTCAGGCTGTTCGCCTCGCGTATTTCGTTCAGCCGAAGACGGAGCTCTGTGTAGTAGGTGGTCTCCCCCTTCTCAGGCGTAATCTCCTTATACTTCTCCAGATCGATCTGCTTCGCGGCGTGCTCAGCAACGCTGCGCGCCTGCTCGCCAAGCGACTGCGTAATGAGCTCCACCGATGACGTATAGATCTGATAGCTTAATAGGGAACCGGATAACAAAATTAATAATGAAAATATGACTGTAATCCGAAAGTGAAGACTACTCAACCAACCCAGCTCCTTAACGATATAAAGTAATAACTGAGACTATATTACTACAATATTCCAACTATTGATAGAATTATTGTAAATGGAAGATGTACAGTAGTACTAGATAATGGTATGATTCCATTTGATTTTACACTATGACAGAGAGAGGTTGAACGGAATTGAACACTAGACGCGCGAGCTTGCGAGGATTCATATGGGGGGTATGTACCACCCTGCTACTCACAGGAGCATCCGTGGCCTATGCTGCAGGAAGCACGAAAATAGATGTTTATTTCAAAAACTTACGCTACATGTTCGATGGTGTCGAGAAGCAGCAGACCGGGTCAAAAGGCTTCATCTACGAAGGTACTACCTATGTACCGCTACGCTTTATTGCAGAATCGCTCGGTAAAGAAGTCTCGTGGCAAGGTGACACCGAGACCATCTGGATCGGACAGCAGCCGGTCCAGCCAACGAACTCCACCTCAGCAGCCGACCGTAAGGAAATCCCCTTAACTTCGCTGAAGGCAACCAAGCAAGACGAAGCCAGTCTGCTGGCTATTGATAGCTGGAGCACCAGAGGTCATAATACCGCTGTTACAAAGGATTTTCAAATAAATAAAACGTCTTACAGCACAGGTCTCGGACTCTATCTACACGATCGCCCTTATCCCCCGAATGTGCGCACAGGCGGCAGTGCACAATACACGCTATCCGGTAAATATTCACGTCTCACTGGACTTGTAGGCGCCGCAGACAGTTCACTGAAGAGCACCGCAACAGGCAATATGACCATCATCGGAGACGGCAAGGAGTTAGCTGTCGTTACCGGTATTCGTACAGGTGAGTCCCCGAAGCCTGTAGAAGTTGATGTAACTGGCATTCAGTCGCTTCGCATTCAATTCAACTCAGATCGACAAGGTCTCATCAATATGCTGTTCATTAATCCCGAGCTGACCGCTGCAGCTTCAACTGCGGTGGCCGCCTCTCCAGTTACTGCTGCATCGGACGTGCAGCTCGTAAGCCGCAACCGTACTGCCGAATTCGTAGCGATCGTCAATCGTGGCGCATCGCCCGTTGATCTGAAGGGATGGCGCGTTGAGAGCACGGACGGTCAAGAATCGTTCACCTTCCAACAAAGCTTCCTGCTCGGAGCCGGTAGCTACGTATTCTTAACCAGCGGAAGCGATGGGGCCCTGGGTCGACGCTCCGATTTCCAAGACTATGCGCGTACCATTGTCTGGTCTGCAGAGCCCATCTGGTCTGACAGCGCAGAGGATGAAGCCCAGCTCTATAACGCAGAAGGTGCGCTTGTTAGTGTTTACAAATAGTTCATCGTTTATCTACCCTAGATATTGATATACTAGACAAGAGTGTGCCATTTACAGAACTTTCCTGTAGACTGTGTACGTACTTTACCTTAAGAAGGAGCGAATCTAATGGGTCGAGTGTTGCATTTCGAAATTCATGTCGACGATATGGAGCGTGCAAAGAAGTTTTACGGAGAAGTGTTCGGATGGACCTATGAGGATTGGAGCGAGTTCGCCGGTATGCCTTACTTCGGGGCCATTACAGGCGATTCCAAGGAAATGGGTATCAACGGTGCTCTAATGCAGCGGCAGGGGGCTTCCCCACAGCCCGGCCAACCGATGAACGGGTATACGTGTACGATGGGAATAGCGGATTACGATGCGACCGAGGCTACAATCTTGAGCTTGGGTGGAACGGTAGCATTGCCAAAGCACGCGCTTCCTGGCATGGCTTGGCAAGGCTACTATGTAGACACGGAAGGCAACATCTTCGGCATTCATCAGCCAGATCCAGACGCGAAGTAAACATATGGCTAGTACAAGCTGCTTTATTCAGCAAGAAGCTCGGGTGGTGGCACCCGGGCTTCTTTTATTATTTTTTTACTAGCCCCACTTACTAGCTTTACTCTATAATGGTAATGGCTTGTTATTAATCCAGTTATGAACACGGAGGTCACTACCAAATGAGGCTCGCATTACCACAACGACTACTTCCATTAGTTGTATCCGGCACGATGCTATTCAGCAGCCTGCTGCCGGCAAGCGCGGCTTATGGAGCACCAGCTGCACTGCAGGACATCGCAGACTCTTACGCTCACAAGGAGATTCAAGCGCTCGTAGAGGCCGGTATCGTCGGCGGATACGAGGACGGCTCCTTCCGGCCAGAGGCTGACATGACGCGTGCCGAGCTGTCCAAGATCATCGCCCTAACGGCTGGCTTGACCGAGCAGCCCGACCAAGCTTCGTCGTATACAGACGTCGCCACCGACAGCTGGTACCGCGGATTCGTAGGAGCGCTCGTGGCCGCTGGCATTACGCAGGGCACTTCCTCGAACCAATTTTCACCGAATGATCAAGTAACGCGCGAGGAGCTGGTCGTCTTCTTTATCCGGGCGATGGGACTTGCGGAGAAGGCGCAGGCAGCTGCGCTTCAATCGACGGCATTCGCTGATTGGGAGGAAGTGGCGGAATGGGCGAAGCCTGCTGTAGCACTCGCGTCTCAGATCGGCTTCATTCAAGGCTCGAAGAGCAGTGAAGACGGCTCTGTTCGGTTCATGCCTCGTGCATATGCCCAGCGGCAAGCGCTGGCTCGACTCGCGTACGAGTTCAGAACGAACCGTGCGGCGTATGAAGCGAAGGCGAAGCTGCTGCTCGATGCGAAGCCGACCGAATCGCAGCAAGTCGGTAGCTCCGTCGAATCTATGACAGCCCCAAGCTCCACTACGGTTGAGGTCACCTTCAAGCAAGATGTGGACAAGGTGAAGGCCGAAGATTTTACCTTTGATCATAATCTGAAGGTGACGAACGCTGTGTTGAAATCAGGCAGCAAGCGCATCGTCGTCTTGACTACGAGCACTCAAACAGGAGGCACCTCCTATACGCTGACGTATCTGGGGCGTTCGACCGACATTCGCGTTACCGGTGCAGCCAGCTTCTTTGGCGGTGGTGGTGGTGGCAGTAGCAGTGGCAATGGCGGCGGCAGCAGCAATGACGGTGGCGGCAGCAATGGCGGTGGCGGTGGCGGCGGCGGCAGCTCACCTACTGTAGCGCAGCAGCTCGCGAGCGGAACACCGCAGACGGAGCTTACCGTCAGCAGCTCCGGGACGTATGGCCCAGAGAGCGGCACACGAACGACCGTGCAGCGGCTCATTATCGATCCAGGCCCGACAGGCGAGGTGACCCTGCTCAATATTAATCCGGAAGTGCTGGAGATTCGCTCCGGAAGTGCGCAATCTGTCAAGCTGCAGTCCGCTACGGTGGGTAAGCTTACTGTCGCCGAAAACAACCAGCAGCACCAGGTGCGCGTAGCGCTTCAAGCCGGAGCTAACGTTAATGCTACCGAAGTGCGTTCGAAAGCAATCCTGGAAGGTGCGGCCTCGGATTCATCGTTCGGTCCGATTACGGTAACAGCCGATGCGGCTGGTAAGCCAATCACTCTTCGCGGCGGAATTGATTCGGAGATCACTGTCGAAGCAGCCGGAGCGACCGTCACGATGGAGCCGCCAAGCGTAGGCAACAGCGTTCAGACGAATATTAAGAAGCTGAAGTTAAATGCTACAGCTGACCTGAAGCTGCAATCCGGAACAGTTCTCGAGTCAGTGTACGTGAATGCCGCAGGAATAGCCTTCAAGGTGGATGGACCGGGAGCTGTTCAAGCGCTTCAGGTGTCTGACGCAGCTGCAGGGGCATCGATCGAGCTGGGCTCTGGCTCCAATGTGTCGAAGATCCACACCAGCATTCCTGTCGCTCTGACAGGCGATACCGAAGCAGCAGCCAAGGTCATCCTCGAAGGAAGCGGCTCGCTTGCGATGGACGAAGCGTTCGAGCTTGAGGTGAAGAACAAGACGATCCTGCTTGCTGTAGAAGCCATGTCTGCTGCGCTCCAGAGCAATGCCGGCTACTCCGAGCTGTTACAGAAATACATTGCTGCAGACTCCTTAATTGCGAAAGCGTTAAGCCTTGGAGCATCCGAATCCACATTCGGCTCTCTCATATCCTACAAGCTGTCTAGAGGCTACGTGTACGGGATCCGAGATACGCTAGCAGCAGTAAAGCTCAAGTTCGCGGAAGGAGACTCTGCCTCATCCGTTACTCAAAAGCCTACTTTTATTGCTCCAACAACAACAACTGCTGTCGTCGCATGGTCCTCTTCACACCCTGCGTTATCGTACTGGAGTCCATTACACCGTCCTGCTCGTGGTGAAGGAGATGCCGAAGTCACGTTAACTGCTCAAGTATACAACGGACCATACGTAGGCTCTAAGTCATTCACCGTAACGGTGAAAGAGTTGGAGAGTCAGCCACATGAATTAATTAGCTTGCGTAGTGACCTTGTGCTGGTCGTATTCGACGACGCTGTGGCGAATCCGACTGCTGCCGAGTATTCGTTCGATGGAGGATTACAAGTACTGCAGGCTACGCATTATCCGCAATACCCGAACCTCGTGGTGCTGAACGTGTCAGAACAGACGAATGACAAGTCGTACGCGCTGACATGGAATGGAGCGGCAACAGGGAAGCTGCTCACAGGGAGCACATCCAGCGTATGCTCGGCTTCATTGTGTGTAATCCCGAACTCAAACATCGGTATCCCTGTGCCGGGAGTGATGGTACCAGGAATCATCTATGGCCAAGTGAAAGACATTAACTCCAAACCAGTACAAGGAGCGACAGTCACGCTGTCTGGTACGAATCTGACCACGACAACTGGCTATGACGGCTACTTCAGATTCGAGGAAGTCCCTTCCGGCGTAACGTACACGGTCAAGGTAAACAAGTCGGGATATGCGGAAGCAAGCTCGGAGAGCCTCTATCTCGCTTCGGGTCAACCGTTGTGGGCGCCGCCTTTGTGGCTCATTTCGCCACCAGAAGCGGTCAGCTCCTATATCAATATCTACTACTACTCGGCCCAGCGTAGCGTGAGCTTGTTCTGGTCACCTCCCTCAGGCTACGGCTTGACACCGACTACGTTCAAGGTTTATAAAAACGGGGAGCTAGCGATTGAAACGTCCCAGTTCTATATCGCCGTTGAAGGCATGGAGCCCATGACGACCTATACATTCGCGGTCGAGGCGTGCAATGTGGCTGGCTGCTCAGCTAAGACGACAGTTACTTACACGACGCCTACCAAATTGAAAATAATCAATGTTAGACCCTATGATTCCGTGAGTCAGACCGTGTACGCTCCGTTACAGCCCGACACACAAGCAGAGTCGCTTAAATATAATTTCCCTGCTCATTTAGAATCGCCGGATGCTCTGCTTGTACAGGTCGCGGATGCTACCTACAGCTCGGGTCAGACTCTCACGAAGGGAGCACTTGTGCCTGGGACATTTGAAGTGTCCAGCCTCAGTTGGACAGAGGGTGTTAACGAGCCTTTACATCATAAGATGGAAGGATCTTTCATCACGATTGAAGGAGCGACTTACTTACTATTTAAGCCTCTTAAGGAGCATCTTACTGCCAACAGGTTCACTCTTTATACCTTATTCGATTTGAAGTATAACTGGATGGGGCAACAGTATGAAGTTGACTACATGTCCTTCAATGTCGAGTTAAAGTAAGCAGAGACGCATTGCAAGCTTAATGTTGGACACATGAAAGAGGCATGATTCCGGTTGTTATCGGTCTCATGCCTTTTTTCTTATCCATCGTCGGTACTGATGGGAGCGTCAGGGTCTGGATTCAGCACATGGAGAAACAACACGGCCTCGGATCGATTGACATCGACCCAACAAGACCGTGTTGGTGGAACATGAAGCTTATTCAGGTAGTAACCGTTCTTCTCCAGTGGAGTTGAGCTCGTAGCGGTGCTCTCTGGACGCTTCCTCTATATCAGCGAATGCCCAGTGACTCGCACTGACGTCCTGCCATGTCGCTGCTTGCACGCCAGTCAACGGACCTCGCTTCAGGAGACGATTCAGCATCTTCACCATCTCTGCCCGCGTTACGCCAGCATCCGGCTGGAACACTCCTCCGTCGTAACCATTGACTACTCCAGCCGCGTACAGAATGCGGATCGACTCCTCCGCCCAATGTCCGGCTAAATCCGAGAAGACCGCGGCAGGCTCCGTTCCGCGGAGCTGCTTCCAGCGCACAGCCAGCACAGCAAATTCAGCACGCGTGATCGCTCGATCCGGCTGGAAGCTTCCTTCGCCAACTCCAAGCATGATGCCCTTAGCTCGCAGACCTTCGATCGCTTCAACAGCCCAATGACTGGAAGGTACGTCGAGGTATGAGCTTGGGACTGCCTGCTTTGCCTGTTCGCCTTCCATCAGCAATATGCGCCACAGCATGGAGGCAAGCTCGGCACGCGTTGTTGTTTTCTCAGGCTGGAAGAAGCCTCCTGCATAGCCTTGAACATAAGGGTAGTGCTTCAGCTTATTCGCATCTGAAGGCTTCTCCTCTGGCTCCTGCTTCGGATCAACATTCTTAGCTGGCGTCTCCGTTGTTCCATCACCTGAGCCTGAGCCATCGTTGCTCGGATTGACCGTGTCCATCTTCAGAATGGTGAACGTACTGAACTTGTTAATCAGGATAGACAGACCGATAATTCCTCCTGTCGAATCACGCTCAATTGCAGCTTTCTTCAGATCGATGTCACCATCGCTATGCTCGATGTACACGTACAGCTTAGCGAGATAGCTTTCTTGAGCAGCTGTCCCGGAAGGAGCATTCAGCTTGCTTAATGGGAACAGCAGCTTCGTTGCGTGAGCACGGTAGTTCGTCTCGATGCTCATCGGAGTACCGACATAGCTCACCGATCGTTGACCAGCCTCTTGCTTGACCCGCTGATCGTTCAGCGCTTCACGTGTAACCTGTGCAACCTCTGCTTGCTTACGGATTGGGATGAAGCGGAAGAATAGATCCTGCCCTTCAACGCTCAGCTCGGTCAGAGAGCTCTTCGGAATAATGACGCTAGCTCCATCTGTCTCCAAGGACAAGTCCGTTTTACCAGCTAACGGCTTATAAGCCGCGGCTGGAGCCTCGATGGCTACTTCATCTGCCGGAGCCTCCGGAAGGTCGGTAACAACGACACGTACAGAAGTCTTGTTGCTGTTAAGCGCCTCATTGAGGGCTGACTGAATTTTGCCAGGGTCCAGCTTCGCCTTATCTACATGGGTACCATCCGACCATGACTTACGCACAATCGTGGTCTGCTCCACATCAACACTGCCTTCACCTGTCCGTATAGGGACTGTACGTGATGATTCACCTAGGACGAACAGATTGGCTTGCTTGACTACTAATAAAAAGGTTCGCTTCGCTTCAACGCCATCCTGCATAGCTGTAGCCGTCAACAGGATCACCGTATCCCCACTCAAGCTACGTGTCACTTGACCTGTGGAGCTTACGATTCCAGGTTGACTGGAACTCCAGCTGATACTCACATCATGAAGCCCCGATGTTGGAAGGGTGACATTCTGCGTAACACTCTCCCATGAATCGCTCGATGCGTAACCAACTGTAAGAGCCTTCAGCGCATCCTCCAGCTCCTGTGAAGCGGACTTGGTTACTTGAATCTGCAGCTGAGTTGATAGATTGCCGTATGTTGCTTGCAGTACAGTTGCGCCGGTCATACGTCCCTTGACCTTGCCACTGGACTCCAGCTCGGCCACTTGGTCAGGCGAGAATTGATACTGCGCAGCAGCGGTAACATCCGCTGTGCTTCCATCTGAGTATGTTCCCTCGAGCGCAATGGAGGCCGTACTTCCCTCCTTAATCGTCAGCTCGGTTGGACTGAACTCCAGCTTCGACAGTACCGCGTTGACGACAATGGTCGCACTCGCTGGTTGCTGACCATATACAGCATTCACAACAGCTGTGCCTGGTAATTGTCCTGTGATCGTGCCAGGGGCAACAATTCCCGCAACCCCGGCTACATTGAAGGTGTACTGACTCTTCGCTGTTACATCCACCTCGTTATGATCCGAGAGCCTCAGCTTCAGTGAGAACGGTACAGTGCTCCCATGCGAGACGGAGTAAGATGTGGAATCAAAGTACAGGCCGATCGGCTTAGGCATGACGTGAACCGTTCTTGTCATCTCCTCAGCAGCGTTCCCTGCTGCATCAACAGCGTTATAGCGAAGCGTGTAGCTTCCAACATTGGCCGTATCTACTGAACCTGTGATGGTCGCTTGCAGCTGCGAGGTTATGTTATCCGTCACGACAGCACCCGGTTCTACATATGCACTGTCCACGTACAAGTTCATGGACGAATCGCCGTTTAACTGGATCATCGGCTTCGTCTTGTCGATCTGTACTCGACTGAAAATCTCCGCACTCACGTTGCCGCTCAAGTCACGCTGTCTTGCATACAGCAGATAATTACCTTCCTCCGTCAGCGTAACAGGTCCCGAATAGGACAGCCAGACTATGCTGGGCTCAATTCGATATTCGATCGTTGCATCAGGCTCGCCAGTCAGCGTAGCTGTCACGTCAGCTGACGTCCATGTTGTATGGCTCAGTTGAAGCTGAACCGTGCCTGGAGGTGTTAGGTCTGCAAAGCTCGCTGTCACTTGGAGGTTCGACGCAACCTGAGCATCCGTCCGTGTTGCTGTCTGCAATCCGTCACTCCATCCCGTGAACGTGTAGCCTGTATCGGGAACGGCGGTCACCGCTGTTCCACTCCCTCCGAAGCTCACCGACTGAACAGCTGCCCCTACAAGTTGTCCGTTGGCTCCAGCTGTGTATGTCAGCGTGTACGTGTTTATCGTCCACTTCGCATACAGCGTTACATTGCCAGACAACGTGAATGTCGCGTCTGCCGCGTAGTCCGTTCCAGTGCCGTCCGCCGCTGTGTTCCAGCCTGCGAACGTGTAGCCCGTACGAACCAACGCGCCTGTATTTCCACTCACCGTCACCGTGCTGTTATAGCTCTGCGTCACCACAGCTGGTACAGTGCCGCCTGTCGAGCCGTTGCCGTCATACGTCACCGTGTGGCTATCTGCCGTCCACTTCGCGTACAGCGTTACATTGCCAGTCAACGTGAATGTCACGTTTGCCGCGTAGTCCGTTCCGCTTCCATCCGATGCTGTATTCCAGCCTGCGAACGTGTAGCCCGTACGTACCAACGCGCCTGTGTTCCCACTCACCGTCACCGTGCTGTTGTAGCTCTGCGTCACCACAGCTGGCGCTGTGCCGCCTGTCGAGCCGTTGCCAGCATACGTCACCGTGTAGCTGTCCGCCGTCCACTTTGCATACAGCGTTACATTGCCAGTCAACGTGAATGTCGCGTCTGCCGCGTAGTCCGTTCCAGTGCCGTCCGCCGCTGTGTTCCAGCCTGCGAACGTGTAGCCCGTACGAACCAACACGCCTGTATTCCCACTCACCGTCACCGTGCTGTTGTAGCTCTGCGTCACCATAGCTGGTGCTGTGCCGCCGGTCGAGCCGTTGCCGTCATACGTCACCGTGTAGCTGTCCGCCGTCCACTTCGCATACAGCGTCACGTTGCCAACTAGCGTGAAGGTCGCGCCGCCTGCATAGTCCGTACCTGTACCGTCCGCCGCTGTGTTCCAGCCTGCGAACGAGTAGCCTGTGCGTACCAGTGTGCCCGTGTTTCCACTCACCGTCACCGTGCTGTTGTAGCTCTGCGTCACCACAGCTGGTACAGTGCCGCCCGTCGAGCCGTTGCCGTCATACGTCACCGTATAGCTGTCCGCCGTCCACTTCGCGTACAGCGTTACATTGCCAACTAGCGTGAAGGTCGCGCCGCCTGCGTAGTCCGTACCTGTACCGTCCGCCGCTGTGTTCCAGCCTGCGAACGTGTAGCCTGTGCGTACCAGTGTGCCCGTGTTTCCACTCACCGTCACCGTGCTGTTGTAGCTCTGCGTCACCACAGCTGGCGCTGTGCCGCCTGTCGAGCCGTTGCCGTCATACGTCACCGTGTAGCTGTCCGCCGTCCACTTCGCATACAGCGTTACATTGCCAACTAGCGTGAATGTCGCCCCGCCTGCGTAGTCCGTACCTGTACCGTCCGCCGCTGTGTTCCAGCCTGCGAACGAGTATCCTGTACGTGAGAGCGTTCCTGTATTCCCACTCACCGTCACCGTACTGTTATAGCTCTGCGTCACCACAGCTGGCGCTGTGCCGCCTGTCGAGCCGTTGCCAGCATACGTCACCGTGTAGCTGTCCGCCGTCCACTTCGCGTACAGCGTTACATTGCCAGTCAAGGCGAATGTCGCACCACCCGCGTAGTCCGTTCCGCTTCCGTCCGCCGCTGTGTTCCAGCCTGCGAACGAGTAGCCCGTACGTACCAACACGCCTGTATTCCCACTCACCGTCACCGTGCTGTTGTAGCTCTGCGTCACCACAGCTGGCGCTGTGCCGCCTGTCGAGCCGTTGCCAGCATACGTCACCGTGTAGCTGTCCGCCGTCCACTTCGCGTACAGCGTTACATTGCCAGTCAAGGCGAATGTCGCACCACCCGCGTAGTCCGTTCCGCTTCCATCCGACGCTGTATTCCAGCCTGCGAACGTGTAGCCTGTGCGCACCAGTGTGCCCGTGTTTCCACTCACCGTCACCGTGCTGTTGTAGCTCTGCGTCACCACAGCTGGTGCTGTGCCGCCTGTCGAGCCGTTGCCATCATACGTCACCGTGTAGCTGTCCGCTGTCCACTTCGCATACAGCGTCACGTTGCCAGTCAACGTGAATGTCGCGCCGCCTTCGTAGTCCGTTCCGCTTACGTCCGACGCTGTGTTCCAGCCTGCGAACGTGTAGCCTGTGCGTACCAGTGTGCCCGTGTTTCCACTCACCGTCACCGTGCTGTTGTAGCTCTGCGTCACCACAGCTGGCGCTGTGCCGCCTGTCGAGCCGTTGCCGTCATACGTCACCGTGTAGCTGTCCGCCGTCCACTTCGCGTACAGCGTTACATTGCCAACTAGCGTGAAGGTCGCGCCGCCTACGTAGTCTGTTCCGCTGCCGTCCGCTGCTGTGTTCCAGCCTGCGAACGTGTAGCCTGTACGTACCAACGCGCCTGTATTCCCACTCACCGTCACCGTGCTGTTGTAGCTCTGCGTCACCACAGCTGGCGCTGTGCCGCCTGTCGAGCCGTTGCCAGCATACGTCACCGTGTAGCTGTCCGCCGTCCACTTCGCGTACAGCGTTACATTGCCAGTCAAGGCGAATGTCGCACCACCCGCGTAGTCCGTTCCGCTTCCATCCGACGCTGTATTCCAGCCTGCGAACGTGTAGCCTGTGCGCACCAGTGTGCCCGTGTTTCCACTCACCGTCACCGTGCTGTTGTAGCTCTGCGTCACCACAGCTGGTGCTGTGCCGCCTGTCGAGCCGTTGCCATCATACGTCACCGTGTAGCTGTCCGCTGTCCACTTCGCATACAGCGTCACGTTGCCAGTCAACGTGAATGTCGCGCCGCCTGCGTAGTCCGTTCCGCTTCCGTCCGACGCTGTGTTCCAGCCTGCGAACGTGTAGCCTGTGCGCACCAGTGTGCCCGTGTTTCCACTCACCGTCACCGTGCTGTTGTAGCTCTGCGTCACCACAGCTGGTGCTGTGCCGCCTGTCGAGCCGTTGCCATCATACGTCACCGTGTAGCTGTCCGCTGTCCACTTCGCATACAGCGTCACGTTGCCAGTCAACGTGAATGTCGCGCCGCCTGCGTAGTCCGTTCCGCTTCCGTCCGACGCTGTGTTCCAGCCTGCGAACGAGTAGCCCGTACGTACCAACGAGCCTATATTTCCACTCACCGTCACCGTGCTGTTGTAGCTCTGCGTCACCACAGCTGGCGCTGTGCCGCCGGTCGAGCCGTTGCCAGCATACGTCACCGTGTAGCTGTCCGCTGTCCACTTCGCATACAGCGTTACATTGCCAACTAGCGTGAATGTCGCCCCGCCTGCGTAGTCCGTTCCGCTTCCATCCGACGCTGTATTCCAGCCTGCGAACGTGTAGCCTGTGCGCACCAGTGTGCCCGTGTTTCCACTCACCGTCACCGTGCTGTTGTAGCTCTGCGTCACCACAGCTGGTGCTGTGCCGCCTGTCGAGCCGTTGCCATCATACGTCACCGTGTAGCTGTCCGCTGTCCACTTCGCATACAGCGTTACATTGCCAGTCAAGGCGAATGTCGCGCCGCCTGCGTAGTCCGTTCCGCTTCCGTCCGACGCTGTGTTCCAGCCTGCGAACGTGTAGCCTGTGCGTATCAACGCGCCTGTATTTCCACTCACCGTCACCGTGCTGTTGTAGCTCTGCGTCACCACAGCTGGCGCTGTGCCGCCGGTCGAGCCGTTGCCGTCATACGTCACCGTGTAGCTGTCCGCAGTCCACTTCGCGTACAGTGTCACATTGCCAGTCAACGTGAAGGTCGCGCCGCCTGCATAGTCCGTACCTGTACCGTCCGCCGCTGTGTTCCAGCCTCCGAACGTGTAGCCTGTGCGCACCAGTGTGCCCGTGTTTCCACTCACCGTCACCGTGCTGTTGTAGCTCTGCGTCACCACAGCTGGCGCTGTGCCGCCTGTCGAGCCGTTACCAGCATACGTCACCGTGTAGCTATCTGCGGTCCACTTCGCGTACAGCGTTACATTGCCAGTCAGCGCGAACGTCGCACCACCCGCATAGTCCGTACCTGTGCCATCCGACGCTGTGTTCCAGCCTGCGAACGTGTAGCCTGTACGTGAGAGCGTTCCTGTATTCCCACTTACCGTCACCGTGCTGTTGTAGCTCTGCGTCACCACAGCTGGCGCTGTGCCGCCTGTCGAGCCGTTGCCAGCATACGTCACCGTGTAGCTGTCCGCAGTCCACTTCGCGTACAGTGTCACATTACCGCTGACAGTCAGCGTCGCACCACCCGCATAGTCCGTGCCAGTGCCATCCGACGCTGTGTTCCAGCCTGCGAACGTGTAGCCTGTTCGTTCCAGCGTTCCTGTGTTGCCAAGCACGGTCGCTGTTGCCCCACTTGCATACGAGCCGCCATCAAGAGGAACGTTGCCGCCGGTATGTCCATTCCCGTTGTAAGTGACCGTGTATTGAACAGACGCCGCTGTTGTGAATCGCAGCAAGTACGGCTTATCATATCCCCTTCGCGCGAACTCGTCTAAATATCCGAAGCCTTGCAGATCAGAGTCTACGAACGCATTCAGGTCAAATGTAATATAATACGACGTATTCCCCTCTAACGTAGTATCTGGATTCACGGTTATGGTCGTCCCGCTCACGGTCACCTTACCCGAACTCACCGCAATAGTCTCCACGATGCTGTGATCAGAGGACTTACGAACATACAAGTTCCCCGAGCCAGCGGTCACCACCTCACTCAGCTCCATCACAATATTCGAACCGACAGCGATATTGGTCGCACCATTAGCCGGTGTCGAGCTTACAAGCGAAGGAGGTGAGCCTGCTGACCGCAATACAAAGTTCGTACCGCTTCGATTGATAATATCCAAATCCCCATCGCTGTCGTAATCAATCGTATACATCGCACTTCCACTTAGACCAGACAAATCCACAGAACTGAACGGCGTTGATGGAATCGACACACCCACTTGATCGAAGCGAGTATACGACCCATTCGCCTCCCGTCTCATGAAGATATATCCTGCCCCAGCCGTATTCCCCTCCTGCTGCAGCGCGTCCACATCGCCGTCATTATCAAAATCACCGAAGGTCATCCGCAAGTCGAATAAAGTATCCACAAACGGATCGGCAATCCTCGTAAACGAAGCTCCGTTATCATTTCTCAAAATAAAGTTGCTACCACCATGGGAGCCCGAACGGCTCACAATATCCGCATCTCCATCATTGTCGTAATCAACAACAAAAAAAGATAATCCGTTCATCCCTGTTAAATCTACGGTTGCGAACGGCGTCCCTGGAATACTGGTACCGACCTGATTGAAGGTCGCGTAAGTCCCATCCGCATTACGTCGGGAATAGATGTACCCCTGTCCTACCACATTCCCATCCTGTGCGAGCGCATCGATATCCCCGTCGTTGTCGAAGTCACCGAACTCAATGCGGGAATCAAATTGTACATCCGGGAACGGGTCAGCCACTCGTGTAAATACGCCATTATCATTGCGAAGAAGAAAATTTGCTCCCCCGGTTTGATGGGCTGAGCGGCTGATGATATCGACGTCCCCGTCCTGGTCATAGTCGAGGACGATGGTGTTGGCACCATAGAAGCCGCCAGTGCCATTCAGTCCGCTTAAATCTACACTCGCGAACGGTGAATCTGGAATGGACGTACCCACTTGACTGAAGTTCGTGAACGTTCCGTCACTGTTCCTTCTCGTGAATACGTACCCTTGTCCCATCACATTATTGCTCTGGGACAGCGCATCAATATCTCCGTCATGATCGAAGTCACCGAACACGATTCTTAAATCAAACTGTACATCGGGAAACGGGTCTACCCCACGAGTAAAGCTCGCGCTCGTCGCGGAGGCTTGCTGAGGCATCACTAGCGTCGCGGCTAGCAGCAAGCTGAATGCAACTGTGATCAGCCAAGCAAGATAGCTACCTCGTATTCTTGATACCAACATGGATCACTTCTCCTTACACCACAGACATGCCCCAGACACGCCTATTTATTTGCTTGAAAATAAAGGAAGAGCTAATAGCCCTCAGGGGTCAACTAGCTCATCTACTTGTTCAACTACAGCATCTCTTAATTAGCGCGCGAAGGGAAGATCCCTTCCACACAAATAATATAGTTCACAGCTTGGAACGGCTGCCTAATATCAACCGGAATCGAACCGCCTGCAAGTCCAACTGTAGTGGTGAATGCTCCACTCAACGTGCCTCCTGTAACAACGGCCTCCTTCATATATGTATCCGTCGGACCTGTCGTATACGCATTCACAGGTGAGCCGTTCCCGTCATATACAGCGGCAGGACTTGCCAGTGGTCCTGGGACATTCGTATCACCGCCGCTTGGGTTCGAGCTGGCGGGCAATTTCACTTGCATGCCCGTAACTTGCAAGTTGTGGCCTGTTGTGACGGCTGCATGTGTATGAGCTGGAAGCTGACTATTTGTAAGTGTCACTTGCTCATTTCCACCCGTTTCCCCAAGCACATATTGTGAGGTTCCAGCGGAAGATCCCCCCATGTAGGCACCGACAGGAACGCGTCCATTCAAGTTCGGCAACGCGAACGTGGTTCGCCCATCCCCTCCATATCTAGTTCCAAGTAATGAGAATAACGCCGTATTCGTGCTGATATTAAGCAATCTTCCATTACAGAAGAGCCAGCCTCTAGGTTCAAAATTAGGCGCCCAGGCCACAATGCTTCCAAGGTAAGATTCAATCATCTCATCAGTTCCCTTCATCATTCATATTTTAATGTAGCGTTCTTTATTACCATCTTGAAGGATAATAGCCCTGCACACAGATAATGTAATTCACAGCCTGACAAGGATTGAGTAATGAAAACGGAATGCCCTGTCCTGCCACACCCAGTGTTGTGCTTAGCTCTCCTACAACGTCACCGCCAACAACCACCGCCTCCTTCAGGTAGGTGTCCACAGCTCCTGTTGCATACATATGGATCTCAGCGCCACTCGAATCAACCGCTTTAGCGAACATCTTGTCCGCACCAGGCGCTTCCGACATCCCGTCAAAGGAGGCAACAGCCGGAAACTGCACATGCATCCCTTGATAGTACGCCCCGCTGGATGATGTGCTCGCGGCATGAGTATGTTGCGGCATCTGAGATTGGATTAATGTCCTTGTTTCCGTACCAGCCATAACCCCCGGATTGAAATGAGTAGTACCTGTGGGTACTCCGCCTTGGTAAGCTCCTACTGCCACGCGCCCGTTCAGGTTAGGAAGACCGAATGTAGTCTGCCCGTTCCCCCCGTACTGGACACCTAGCAGCGAGAATAGCGCCTCATACTGATTAATCGGCAACAACGCACCATTACAGAAGTGCCAGCCTTTTGGCGCAAAGTCTGCTGTCCAAGGCATTATGGTTCCTAAATAAGCTTCCATCTCACTTGTCCCCCTTCTTCACATTGAATGAAATAACGATTCAATTCCGTTCATTCCTAGCTACACGGACATGCCTGTGCTCTCTCCCGCCTTCCACTTCATGACAGTAAATGGACTGGAGTGTTGCTCGGGAGCTGCTTCAAATCCATACCTCTCATACAAGGACCGTGCCGGATTCCCCACCCTGACGTGCAACTGAATCCCTAAGCCATGCTTACTGGCATCGGTCTGCAGCCGCTTCAGCAGCATCCCTCCAATCCCTCGACGACGGAACGCGGGCAACAAGGCAATGTCCACCAGCACTAGCCACTCTTCCTCCCGGCTCACCAGCATCCTGCCAATCGGCTCGCCCTCATGCGTAATGACTCGATGCTCGGCATCGGCGTAGTTCGAATCATAGAAGCTACGCTGCGCCTCATACTGCATCCGTAGCAGAGCCGCCAGCTCGCCCTTAGGCAAGCCTAATGGGGTGAAGTCATCTCCTCGAGTTGAGGCATAGAGCTCAAATAGGAAGGATGCGTGCTCCGAACCTGCTTCGATGAAGTCAACCATCGTCATCAACCCCTTTGCCCCATTCACAAGCAAGCATTCCAACCTATCCGTGGAACTAGAAAATTCGTCACCCTATGACACGAGCCCCACTCAAAACCAATACATTTACATAGTTCTACATTAGGGAATTAATCCCTTCTCAGTAATGTTAAATATATTTAATGAATAATTGACTATCATAAAAAAAAGAGCCTGCCGCAGCACATGCGTCATAGCTCTCTACATTTATACCAAATCGCCTATTAACGACTTCACCCACAGCTCCTGATGCAGCTTCACCCCCGTATCGGCCATCACCCGACTGAGCTCCTCTGCCCAGCTGCACATGGACTGCTGCACTCTAAGCCGTTCCGCCTCGGTCATCCGCATACCTCGATGCACGTACTTCTTGTATACCTCCATATCCATATGCCAGGGTAAAAAAGCTTCCGGATACCGCCGCTGCAAGCCTTGTGCGATCACGAGACCACTCGGGTCCAAATCACCGGCATAATGAAACCGTACGTCAGGATGGCCTGACGTCAGCCAATCGAGCAGCTTCAACACGGCTGTCGTCGGCTGACCGTTGCCGCAGATGATGACAATCGAAGCCTGCGAGCTCACATGACCTGAGGCTGCGGGGGCTCCTAACGAGGCGCGCAGCTCCCGAAGCGCAAGCGCATCGACGAGCTCGGCGAATACCGAAGGATTTTCGACCATGTACAGCTGCTGCAACCCCATCTCAACCCCTGTCCGCTCCGTCAGACGCTCTACCTGTCGCAATGTAAGAACGCGCTCCTCACATTCTCCGAACAGACCGGGCGCACATAGCATCACCTGTGAGGACACATCATCGTCTGCCACACCTCCGCGTCGGTACCCTTCCCGAATCCAGATCGCCTGCGAGTCTTGTAGCTCCGCCGCCAGCTCCACAGCCGCATCCTCCTCCTCCATCGCATGACCCGAAAGGAAGCCGCTTACCGACGTCAGCCCCCACCAGAACAACCGTCCGAGCGGCTGCTTCCAATCGAGCGCATGCGCATCACCGGTCACCTCCGCTGACAGAATCGGCAGCCGAACCGGACTGGAGCCATCGGGTTGACCGATCACCTCGATGAGCGCAGCCAGGCAGTGGCGAAGACAATGACGAGCCTCCTCCGGCGACCTCGCGAACACGCGCCGCAGCGTGCGGGCACCCGGCGATGTGCCGTCCAAGAGCCCCTGCACCCAGCGCAGCAAGGGGGCTTTACCTTTACGAGCTGCACCGATACTCATGTTCTGGCTCGTGTTCATACTCACACTGCCGCTTAAGCTGTCGCAGCGACATTTACCGGAGCTACTGCCATCGCTACCGACGCTGTCTCCGTCGCCGATCGAATCAGCCAGCAGCATCAGCCCCGACTCCTCTAGCGCCGATGTCACGACCTGCGCCCACTCGGCCTCCTCCAGCTGCTGCTGCTCCTGCCGCGTGCGCACCGACTCGCCGCCGTTCAGCACGGTCAGCAGCTCAGCAACGGTGAGCGCGAAGCGACTCGCAAGCAGCTGCTGCTCGAACTTACGAATCGAATACCGCTTCGTCTCATTCGGCACAGGAACGCTATACGTCGCATAAAACTCGTCCAGCACGCGGCGTTCCTCTTCGGATAGGCTCACCAGCGTTACATACCCGCGAGCGCCCGCAGTCGATGAGCGGTACTGCCGCTCCAGCTGCGCGAGGAACCGTCGGAACTCAGGTCGTCCGAAGTAGCGCTGTACCGCCTCCAGCTCGCTCACTGCGCGTCCGCCCCTTCAGCTGCCGCCGCAATCGACTCCAGCCGTCTTCCATTCCAGCGGTAGCGGAATACGGTCACATAGCTCGCATCCTTCGGACGGTAGATCTCGCAGATGCCGAGCTTCGGCACCGTATCGTAGCAGCCCCACAGCACCTGCGACGTCATCATGTAGTCGAAGTCCATCTCCGTCAGCAGACCGAACAGATCGCGGATATTCTCATCATCGACTCCGGCGAACGCCTCGTCGAGCGAGATGATCTTCGGCGCATCCGGGCTCGCATCCGCATAACGGGAATACGTAGCCGCGAACAGAGGAATATACATCGACATCGCCTTCTCGCCGCCGCTCAGCACGTTGAAGCGCGCATCGGTCAGCTCGCGGTACTGCGTCTCCTCGCCCTTCTTGTAGCGCAGAGAGAACTGGAACCACGACCGGTAATCCAGCATGTCGTAAATATGCTTGCGCAGCGCCTCGCGCTCCTCAGCTGCTCCCTGCTTCGCCCACTGTACCCGCGAGCGGAAGTGTCCGACGAGCCGCTCCACCTCATCGTCATGCAGCAGATGCGCATCCTTGCGCAGCAGCGCGACCAGCTCGTCGCTGTTCAGCTCCGACTCCGACTGAGCCGCCTTAGGCAGCCACTGCAGCTGCAGCTTCAGTCCGCTCGACGTATCGCGCTCAGCCATGAGCCGGTTCATCGTCTTCATCCACAGCTCCGCACGCTGAATGCGCTGACGGATCGACTTACCCACGCTTCGCAGTATAATCTCCTCGAACAACTCCCGATCCTTCTCACTTAACAGATTCTCCTGCTCGGTTAAAATATCGCTCATCTCGGCGAGCAGCGCCGCCGGCTTCTGCGGTCGCGTCCGGTCGCGCAGCGACATGAGCGTGATCCGACCATACTCGCTAATCTCCTGCTCGAGCACATATTCGCCGAGCAGATGCTTGGCTGCATTGTATTGATCCTGCAGTACGCCGCTGAGCCGCTCGCGGTTCTGGCGAGAAGCAGAGGGCTCCAGCTGCGCGACGATCGCCTTGCAGGCGGAGAGCCATTCGGCGCGTTCGTCTCCGAGCGTCTGCCCCATGACCTCGGGCACAAGCTGCAAGCGCCACTCCTCGCTGAACAGGCGCACGCGACGCGCAAGCTTGTCCGATGCCTCTTGCACCTGCGTCGAGAGTGCTGCCTTACGCTCCTGCAGCACACCGACCCGCTTCGCAAGCGCGACGAGATCGTCTGCCAGCTGCTTCTGCGCCGTCTGCAAGGCAACACGACGATCCTTCAGCCCGCTGATGCGGGCGTGCAGATCGCTGATCCCGAGCTCCTCCATCAGCTTGCGCAGCTGATCGACCTTGACGCGCAGCGAGAGCAGCTTCTCAAGCAGCGTATCGCGATTCTCCTCCTCCAGCTCCACGACCTCGGCATGAGACTTGGCCTCGTCCTCATACCGCTTCGCCTCCTCCGCCTTCTGGCGGTATTCTCGCCAGTCGGAGATGAGCGTCGAGACGCCGTCCATGTACGCGGCGAGCGACTGAACGGCCTCTTGCAGGTCGCGAAGCGTCTTCAGGCGCGACCAGTCCGCGCAGGCGGCGATGAGCGCCTGCTTCAGCTGCGACCAGTGCTGCTCCTTGCTGCGCAGCTGCTCGGCCATCCGATTCTCCTGCTCCAGCAGGAGCCGGAACCTCGCCGTCGCCTCATACTGCACGCCCCACGCCTTGCGAAGGGCTTCGTGGTAGCTATCCTTGATCGGGAACGCTGCCAGCTCGCTCTGCACAGCTGCGGCCTTCGCTTCCACTTCGCCGATACGCTCGCGCAAGCTAGCCAGCTCCGCCTCACACCGCTGCATCTCCTGCACGAGACGCGCAATCTCAGCCTGCTTGAACCGCTTCCGCGCTTCCTTGCCGATATATTGCGCCTGATGCGCTGTGCCGTCCACCTTCCCGACGACAGCGCCCAGCTGGTAATAATCCCGTCCGACGACCATCGCAGCCGCGTCCGTCGCAACGGTCTGCGGGCTGTAGCTCTCGCCCCATGCGAACGAGCGCAGCACTGCCTCAATCTGCTGCCCGGTCAGCCCACATTCCGGCGAAGGGAGCGGCTTCAGCATATCAGCCAGCGTGTAGCCCCAGTCGAGCGGCTGTGCGGTGATCCATACCTCTTCTGCGTCTCCCTGAAGCTGCACAGCCGCTTGCTGGCCGTCAGGCCGAATCCACGCATCGAGTATGCCGCTCTGCAGCAGCGCATACTCGATGCTCGCCTGCTGCTCCGACCCGATATGCGCATGGAACTCGCACACCTCATATAGCGGCGCACCGTAGCCCGGGGCGTACCGACTGCGCGTCCTTGCCCGCGCCTCTGTGCGCGCAGGCTCTGGCTCGCGCGACTGCTCCCAAGCGCGCTTCTCTGCAGCGAGCGCGGACAGCTCCGCCTCGAGCAGCTTCACCTGCTGCTGCAGCTCGAGTCTCGCAGTCGTCAGCTCCTGCCGCTGCTGCTCTGCCGCCTCGCGGGCAGGCTGCAGCACGGCATCGACCGCCTGCTGCTCGTACGACAGCCCACTGCTCGCGGCGAACATCGCCTGCACCGCCTGCTCGCTCAGCTGGAGCTGCCGCAGCGACTGCTTCCATTCGAGCATGCGTTCCTTCCACGCGTGCAGCGCCGACTCGGACGCCTCCTCTGAATCGCGCATGTGCCGCTCGGCCTGGTCGCGCTCGGCGCGCATCGCGCCGAGCTGCTTGTCATACTCCGCGACGAGCACGCCCGCTTCGCGCTCCTGCTCGGCAAGCCGAATCGCAGCCTGCAGCTCGCTGCGGTGCGTCTCGGCATCCTTGCGCCATGCGGCTGCAAAGGCGACGTCCTCTGGCGGATCCGGACTCCAGTACTTCGCATAGACGCCGTGGTACCCGAACTCGATATCGCCGGCCAAGCCTTCCAGCTCCTCGAGACCTTCCCTCTGCTGCTCCAGCAGCTCACCCTGCAGCTTACGCGCCTTCTCCGCTGCGAGCTCCGCATTCTCGCAGCTGCGCAGCGCCGCCGTCAGCCGCTTCTGCGCCTGATCGGCATACTGCTCCGTATCACGGTGCTGCTGCTCCGCCTGCTCCAGCTCCTTCTGCTTCTCCATCGCCTCGCTGCGGCCGAGCAGCTCGAGCTCCGTCTCGACCTCCAGCTGCTGCTCGCGCACGGCCTGCTGCTGCTGCTGGGCGTCTGTCTCCCCTTGCAGCGCACCATCCAGCTCCTTCGACAGAGACGACAGCTGCCGCTGCACCGTCTCCTGCTCTGCGCTCGCCGCCAGCAGCTGCTCGCCGCTCTGATACAACAGGAACCGATTATATTGCTCATAGCTGCGATTCAGCTTCTCCAGCTCGTTGCGGTGCAGCTTCAGCTCCTCGAGCCGATCCGACAGCTGGTCCATATCCTCCATCACCTCGGACAACGGACGCAGCTCCTCCTCCTGCAGAGGCGGCAGTGCCTGCACGAGAATGTCGTATATAGCAGTCGGCTTCACGTCCTTGGACAGCTTCGGGCTGCGCAGCTGTACGAGCAGCTGCAGCAGGTCCGTATATGCCTCCTTGTCGTAGTAGCCGAACAGCGACCGGTTCACAAGATCCCGATACGCACGCTGCTCCTGCACGACCTGTCCGCCCGCGCCGATCCGCTCCTCCAGCGTCTTGCGGTCGAGCGGATACTTCCCCTGTCCCTCCAGCTCGAGCACGCGGTCATACAGCCAGAAGTCATGATTGATACGCCGTCCGTCCTCCAGCACGAAGCCCCAGAAGCCGACCTGGGCCATGCCGCGCCGCGCCCGCAGACCAATACCGATCGTCTTGTAGATGCCCTTGCCGGGATGGTAGAACTCCAGCCATAGGTAGCCTGTACGGTCGCTATGCTCCTCCTTGTCGCCGAGCAAATAATACTCAATCTTCCGATCCTTCGAGCCGAACGGATCGAGCCGATGCGGTCGCTTGTCACCATCCAGCACGAGCGGCACGAAGCTCTGCATCGTCACGGACTTACCTGCGCCGTTCGTTCCCCGCAGCACGAGGCGGCCTTCCTCGAGGCCGAACTCCTCCTCCTCGTAGAACCAGAAGTTCAAGATACCCGCCCGGTTCATCTGCCAGCGGTTACGTTCCTTCTGCTCCTCCTGCACGGCTTGTGCAGCCGTTTCTTCATGTATATATGAGTCCATCACGACGTTGCTCCCTCCTCCTCATCGAGCGAATAATCCGCATTCCATCTCGACACGACCGCCGACACGACGAACCGCTGTCTCGCTTCGCCGTCTCCGTCTTGTCCGAGCCAGCTGCCAAGCTTCCACTCTGTCATGTGCTGGGTCAGCAGGTCCGCCAGCTCGCCAAGCCCCATGCTCCGATGCTCCTTGCTCCAATAGTCGCTGTGCCGCTGCTGCAGCTTGTACAGCAACGCCTCAACATCGGTGCGCGTCAACTCAACCGTCCCTTGATCGGTCACATAGCAATCGTTGCGACCGATTGCTCGGCGCAGCTCCCCGGCGAACAGCAGCACGAGGTCGGAGATGGCGGCAGCGGTCGGGAACAAGCTGCATTCTCCAGTCAGCTCCGGGTAGAAGAAGAACAGTCCTTCCCGATAGCGGCTCCCTTCAAGTCCGAGCATGAATTGAAGATTGTCCATAATCGCTCGACGCTGCGTCACGACATAATACAGATCATCGCTGTGCCATTCCCGGTCGGCCACAGCGGGCTCGATAAGGAGACGCCGGTAGACGCGATGCCGTCTTTTGCGAAGCTCACCCTCTACTGTCTCCGGGTATACGACCTGCTCGTTGAAGTCTTCGAGCTTGCCGTACTGCTTCAGCTCCTTCGGGTAATACCGCAGCACATACCTAGCCGATGGCGAGCACTCGTACAGCACGTTCTTGTCCGTATGATGCGCCCAGTCGGTCTCATCGCCGTCGACGTGCACGAGCACGCCAAGCTGACGCAGCTTCTTCAAGGCACGCACCATCGACAGCCGCTGCTGGTAATTCTCCCAATCCATCTCAACGCCCGTAGCCTTCAGCTGCTCGCTCACCTGCTCGACGATGTCGGTCAGCACGAATTGATCGAGCTCCGTCTTCGACTCGAGATACCAGAGCGCGTACGTGAACAGCGCATAGTCCCGCACATCGCGAAATTCCGGGAAGCCCATCCACGGCTCAGCTGCGAGCGGAGCCTTGTCCAGCTTCGCCATCGTGCGCGTCAGCAGCAGCACGAAGCCCGTGTACTCCGCGAACCAGTCGCGCAGCTCGGTGTACTGGTCCTTGATCCAGTAGAACAGCTCGGCATCGTCTTCCTTCGTAATCCAGGGACGGTTCAGCAGCGCATGTGCGCACGCTCGGCGCCGCTCGTTCCACTGCTCCGCGTCGGCCTTCTTGTTCGAGCGCATACGCCGGATCGCATAGGAGGTCGTTCCGCCTCTAGCCATGCAGCGTCCCTCCTTCCGTCACCTCGATGGAATAGTTGAGCATGACCAGATCGCCATCCTGGCTCTGCAGCACCGCCTCGTCCTCCGGATCGTCCGGCAGCTTCACTGCGATCCGGTAGCCGTCGGCTGTCACGAACGATCTCGACGCCGTCGCCGTGCATCGTCCGATCCACTGCAGCAGCCGCATCCGCTCCTTGCCCTTCAGCATCGGCAGATCGGCAATCGCGGTCAAGCCGTATCCGCGCATCTGCTCGACGAATGCCCGCTCCTCAGCCAGCTGCGCCTCGACCTGCTCGCGGTACGCCTCCCGCTTCGCCGCATGGCTACGCATCGGCTCCGACGCCGAGCGCACGGACCGCTTGCGGCTGCGGGTGCGGATGAGGCGCACATTGGGCGGCTCGTTCCACGTCGAGGCGTCCGCCCGCTCCGTCTCACGCGCATCGTGCCCTTGCAGGTGGCGCGTCGCGAACAGCCCGAACGCATAGGCGGCCAGCCGATGCGCCTCCAACACATCGTCGAGCTCGGCGAAGCGGCGGCCGAGCGTCTCCAGATCGTTGCGACGACTAACGCCGCCTCGTCTGCGCTCCTGCAGCCGCACGGCGCTGCGGACGACCTTGGCGATCGCTTCCTTCGTCGCTTTTTCCAATAACGTTAATTCGCTCAGCTCACTGTCGCTTCCGATGAACCAGCGTCTAAGGTTGCTCCAGCCTTGGGAGAACTCCAGCCATAGCTCCTGCTCGGACTTGCCCTCCTCGAGTCGCGGCTTCCGCAGCTCGTCCGCCAGCACCTTCTCCAGATACAGGTCCCTCAGCCCGTCTCCGATGCGCAGCAGCTGTCCCTCGATCTTGTATGCGCTCCGCTGGAGGCTCTTGACGAAGTGCTGGAGGTAGTTGACGAGATTGTCCTTCAACGCAAGGAAGCCCTCGGTCGCCATCATCTCATCGGCCTGAATCGAATGAATGCTCGCGATGAAGTCCGCCGCATTATCATGCATCGTCTTGAAGGCGACGTACAGCTTCTCCCAATTGTGCAGCGCTTCACCCAGCTCGAACAGATCGGCCCGCTCCCGAATCTCATGCACGCACGCGGCGATCGTATCGAAGTACGTCGTCTCGAGCGAGCCGCCGTATCCCTTCACCTTCTCCAGCGTCTCCAGCATCCGCTCAATCTCGATCGAGTACGGTGTGAGCAAGTACTGGCTCTTCTTGCGCATATATTCCTCAAGGGACAGCGCCCGACCGCCGTCATGGCGAGAAGCGAGGTTGCCCCAGTTCTTCAAGCTCTCCAGATCGGACATGCACTGCTCCAGCGTGTACCCGTCCAGCACACCGAACGCTAGTACACCCTCGTATATTTCCTCCGGTCGCAGCCAGTACTTCAACCGCTGGTACTCCAGATAGATGAATCGCATAATCGCTCGGTACCGCGCGACATTCGTCGCTGTCAAGTAGCTCAGCTCCGGCACAGCTCGCAGCCCGGCCGGCGTAACAATAGGTTCCACGACGCTCCGCCCTCCTTTTTATCCTATTATTGTATCAAGCCTGCTAGGGGAAAGCGATCCCTAATTCATGTCATATCATAGGAAAAAGACGCCGACCTGTCAGGTCAAGCGCCTCATGATTCATGGTGAAATCTTATTGCCGCACGCGACCAATCAAGGCTCCCGCGTCTCCTTCAGCAGACGGCTCGCCTCATGGCGGTCGGTGACCTGCAGCTTATTGAGAATTGTCGAGACGTAGTTCGCGACGGTCTTCGCGCTGATCATAAGACGAGCTGCAATCTGCGCGTTCGTCTCGCCCTCCGCGAGCCGCTCGAGAATGTCGAGCTCCCGTCGCGACAGCTCGGCGAGCGCCGGATGCTCCGTCGTGGCGGCAGCCTTCGGTGCGGAGAAATAGTACATCATCCGCGAGGCGATGTCTGAGCTGAACACAGCACCGCCGCTGCCAACGATCCGAATCGATTGCAGCAGCTCGGCCTCGTCGGCATCCTTGAGCACGTAGCCCTTCGCTCCTGCCCGCATCGCGGTGAATACAGACTGATCGTCCTCGAACATCGTCAGCACGAGCACCTCGATGTGCGGGTGCTTGTCCTTGATGAGCCTTGTCGCCTCGATTCCGTTCCTTCCCGGCATACGAATGTCCATCAGCAGCAGGTCTGGCTGCAACGCCGCCGCCAGCTCCAGCGCTTCATCACCGGATGACGCCTCTCCGACGATCTCCAGATCGTCAGTCGTGCTTAGCAGATTCCGCACCCCGCTGCGGAACAGCGGATGGTCGTCGGCGATTACGATTCTCATGCGCAGCAGCTCCCTTCTCTATGAAGTCTGATTCTGATCATACAGGTCGGACCCGTGCATTCCTCACAGGCCATGCCCACAGCTACCGCGGCAGCACCGCGAGCACTCGCGTACCTCCCCCGCTACTGCGCTCAATCGAGCACTGCCCGCCAAGCTCAGCGACCCGCTCCCGGATCGACTGATGGCCGATGCCTGTCTTGTCGGCTTTAGCAGCAGCGACAGCAGCTCCAATATCGCCGCTCCCGTTATCCGTAACCTCTACGATCAGCTGCTGCTCCATCGAGACGTCGAGCCTCACCGTACAGCTCGTCGCCTGCGCGTGCTTGATCACATTGACGACCGACTCGAGCACGATGCGATACGCCGCGACCTCTACAGCCGCAGGCAAGTCAGGCAATGGATGCGGCGCTTCTACTCGGACGCGCAGCGGCTCGCTCCCCTGCTCCTCAGCGAGCAGCTGTACAGGCTTCAGCAGCTGATGAATGCGTTCTTGTATTGCGCCGATGAGCCCCAGCTCATCAAGCGCCGGCGGACGCAGGTCATGCACCATGACTCGAATATCATTCACCGTCGCACGGATCATCTGCCGCAGGTCCGTCAGCAGCTCTAACGCCGTTGCAGGGTTCTTCTCGACATACTTCTGAGCGGTCGACACGTTGAGCGCAAGCGCAGCGAGCCTCGGCGCGAGATCATCGTGCAGGTTGTTACGAATCTGCCTGCGTTCCTCCTCCCTCGCGAGCACTAGCCTCTCACGGGATTGCTGCAGGTCCTCGGCCAGCAGCTTCATGCCGAGCGTCGTACTCACGTTGTGGACGATCGGCCCGGCTTGCCGCAGCAGCACATCGAGAAGCTTACCGTCCTCCGCCGTGAACGATTCACCCGGCGAACGGCTGGCGATGTACAGGGTACCGAGCTGCTCGCCTTGATGAATAATCGGGTGGGCATGCAGCTTTTCCATAGGTATAGACACTCCGGACGAGGCAACCACCTTCGAGTGACTGCCGACACCTATCGAGATGGAAGCATGCGGCAGACGCAGCGACTCGCGAACGGTTCGTACGACAGCATCCACCATCGCTTCCGGCAGGAGCGGCTGAATGAGCTGGTTGCCCAGCTCCAGCAGCACCGCATACGGATCATCGTGCCGTCCCTTCATCATCCGCTTAACCCTGCGCTGGAGCCATTCCTTGAGCGGCGCGAACGCCACCGCAACGAAGCCGGTAGCCAGCAGCTGCACGACAAGTGAATCTCTGGTACCGAACAGCTGCCCCAAGTATAGAACAGCGCTGACATACAGCAGCACGACGCAGACAGACAATGCCGCGTAGACAATCGTCCTCACGACTAAGGGATCGATGTTCCACAGCCGCTGTCGTAACAATGCAATCATCAGTGTGATCGGGATCGCTGCCAATGAGGCATTCAGCACGGCGTTGAGATACACGTACGTGAGCGCGGAGCCATCATGGAAGGCGGGATCGAACAAAATGCTCATGCTGACGAAGCCGACCACTCCGATCGATACACCGTACACGACCCACTTCGTCTGCTGACGCTCAACAGGACGGGACACGTACCGGAACCGATACACCTGCGAATAGATGAGGATTACGGTGGAGCCGACATACCAGACGAGCTGCACGTAAGCAGACATCTCAAGACTTGACCAGAGCTGACCACGATACACCAGCTGCAGCACTCCCACAGCGACGACCAGCAGGAAGACGAAGCGTGTCCAACCCGGAACGAAGCGCCCATCTGGAAAAAGAAAAATAAACAGCGACAGCAGCGCCCACCCGAGCGTCGAGATCAGCATGAACCATAGCTCCGCCAGCCCATTGCCCGCTGAAGCGGTCATGGCAAGCGACGGGAACGAGGTGCCGAACGCAACCATCGCCGCAGCAGCCAATAGACCCATCGGCTCGCGGTACGCCTTCCACAGCATGACGCCCGACGTCGCATAGAATACGAACGTGAAGCCGCTGTCGATCAGCACGAGCAGCAAGGCGTACCCCTCCAAGGCAAGCCCACCGTCAGGAATCGTCATCGGGGCGACCAGACTGCCGCAGCCTTGCAGGATGCACCGACTCACCATAGCCTCGTAGTAGCCCGGAATACTGCTCATATAGGTAAACATCGTCAAGATGCAGAACGTAATGACGATGAGCTGCAGACCGCCGCCGAGCAGCCTCTGTTTCAACCTGTGACTGTGAGCCTCCATAGCCTCCATCTCCATACACTGCACGCCTTTCCAGCACCCTTATCTTATTACCTTAGATTATAGCCGTCACCATGTCGGTTGAATACGGTTGTGCAGCAATTTCCCACCTTGCCTCCGAACGATTCCTGCGCATTCCCGAATACTTCCCGATGCCACTTGGGAATGATGCTCTATTCGCTGGGAATTGGCGTTCGGTATGATACGTTCATAAGAACACGCAAGCACAATGAGGAGGGTATTCACGATGAACGAAATGCAAGTTATCCGATGGCTCGGCATGGTCTGTATTGCAGCGGGTATTACCCGTATCGGTATGACACCTTCAGCCATTATCTGGGGAACAGACAGCCCGCAGGAGCTGACCTTCGGCTTAATCGCCTGTGTGCTGATGTCGGTCGGCACAATCGCCACCTATATGGTGCAGTCCCGTGAAACCGGAGTGACCGGCTTCATCACGACGCTCGCGATCATCGTTGCGAACATCTTGACGACGGCGATGGTATGGGGGCAGCTGACCGCAGAGCCGGGTGCGGCTCTGCCTGAAGGAACAGTCGTCAACATCTCGAGATTGATCATGATGATCGGTCTGATGGGAGGCTCGCTACTGTTCGCCATTCTCACCTTCCGTGCGAACGTATTCCCCCGCTGGGTCCCAGCGTTGCTCATTCTGATGCTGCTGAACACCTTCCTACCTGTGGCAGACAACCAGTTCTTCGCTGCCTTCTGGGGCATCGCGTATGTCGGTATGGGCTACTGCATCTGGACAGGGAAGCTGCGTCCGTCCGTTGAGCGGCAGAGCCAGTCGCTCGGCGCGTAGCCTGTCACTTGCGCCCGCACCGTGCAAACCAGCAAGGCACCGACCGCTGATGGTCCGTGCCTTAAGTCTGTATACAGTCACAATGAGATTCAACGGCTCCTATTCCAAGCCGCTGACTATCACCCTACGTCTACGTAAGCCTCTTACCCATATGCACGATCTGCTGCGTCTCCCAATACAGCTCCTCATAGCCTCTCGAGGTCCAGAACGGGAACCCGCCCGGCAAGTAGACCGACGTGTGCAGGTAGCTCTCCTGGTAGCCCGCCTGCCGGGCATAAGCCTCTGCGCCTGCATAGAGCTGCGCGCCAACCCCTCTCCTGCGCCAGCTGTCGTCCACGTAGAAGCGGCACATCTCGCAGACCGGCCCTGCCCCGAGCAGCCCCTGCATATATGGGAAGCGATCGTTATACGGTCGAACCGATGCCGCGCCGATGATCCGCCCTTCCACATCCTCAGCGATCAGAAAGGACGCATCGCCCGGCCTTATATACGTCTCCTCGAAATGCGCGAGGTCATCCGGATCGGGATTATACGCACCCGCCGGATACAGCTTATTCATCATTCCCATGACAAACGTACGGACAGGTTCAATGTGGTTGATATCCGCAGGCGCTACGCGATATACGAATTCCTTCATTATTTACACGTCTCCTGCTCCAATATATACTCCTCAGCTTCACGAGCCAACGAGCTATAGCCGCAATCGTTGTCCGCAGCTTGCATCCCTAACAGCTAATCGATATACAGCGAGCTGGCCTGCCCGCTATGCCCCCGTCCTACAGCCATCAGCTCGGCGTTCATGCGGAGCGTCGAGTCTGGCACCTCCAGACTGGAAGCCAGCTCCCCCTGATAATTCGCCTGACTGGCGGGACGCTCGCTCCAAGGCTCCAGCTGTGCGGCCATGCTGCGGATCGTCGTCATGTCGGCATAGGTGGCGAAGCCCTGCTGCTCCATCCACTCGTCGTTGAATAACGTATGAATATAACGCTCGCCCCCGTCGGCGATCATGCAGACGATCCGATCATCAGGACCGAGCGACTGTGCCGCCTTCAGAGCGACCAATGCGCAGGCTCCGCTCGACGGACCGATCAGAATGCCCTCGTGACGCGCGAACGCCCGCGCAGTGAGGAACGCTTGTTCGTCCGTTATTTTATACGCACAATCGACAAGCTCCATATTCACGTTCACGGGTGTCCAGCCAAGACCGACGCCGGGTATGCGATACGATTCGGAATGCCCTCCGAAGATGGCCGAACCGACGGCATCGACGCCGATCACCTGCACCTCAGGGGCGAATGCCTTCAAGTACCGCGAGATGCCGCCGAGCTGACCACCTGTGCTGACCGCCGTAATGAACACCTTCAGGCGGCCGGAGCAGGCGTCCACGATTTCCCGGGCGGTGCTCTTGTAATGCGCCTCGCTGTTCAACAGGTTGAAGCACTGGTCCGGACGGTACGCATTGTCAATCTCCCTGGCCAGCTTGTTCGCGAGCGAGATGCGTGTCTTATGGTAGCTGCCGCAGTCATCCTTCTCCGTGACGACGATGACCTCCGCGCCGAAGCTCTTTAAGAGCGCCAGATTGGAGCTGGTCGTCTTCGGATCGACGAGAATGATGACACGGTAGCCCTTGGCCGCACCGATCATCGCTAATGAGATGCCGAAGTTGCCGCTCGAGGACTCGATGATTGTGCCGCCAGGCTTCAGCAGTCCGCGCCTCTCCGCCTCCTCGATGATATACATCGCAGCGCGATCCTTGATGCTGCCGCCCGGATTGTAACGCTCGTACTTGAACAACACCTGCCCTTCATCCTTGCGGTTGCTGTTCGGAATCGTGATGAGCGGTGTATCGCCAATCGTTCCGAGTATGGTCGATATCATAGGTCCTCTTGCCTCCTCAGCGTATTGTAGCGTTCACCTTGCCTTATTCTGGGCTCGTTCTGCTCTTCTATCGTTACAGCCCTTCCTCCAGCTCGCCCGCACACCTCAGCAGCTGCTGTGTATACGTGCGCTCACTCTCGTGCAGCAGCTCCCCTGCTCTGATCTCGCTGATGCTTCCCTGCTCCATGACTGCGATCTGGTGACAGAACGAGCGAAGCACCCGAATATCGTGAGAGATCATGAGGATCGAGAAATCAAATTGCTTGTGCAGCCGCTGCAGCAGTCGTAAAATTTGCGCCTGCACGCTCATATCGAGCGCTGATACCGCCTCGTCGCAGATCAGCACGTCTGGCCCCGAGACGAGCGCTCTGGCAATCGCCACGCGCTGGCATTGTCCTGTGCTCAGCTCAGGCGGCCTTCTCCGCTGCGCCTCCACGCTGATGCCGACCTCATGAAGGTAGTAGGCAGCCATCATCTCCCGCTCCTTGCGCTGCCCGATCCGCATGTAGTCCAGCGGCTCCTGCACCAGCTGCAGCGCCGTACGACCGGGATGGAGACTCGCTCTCGCATCCTGGAACACGAGCTGAATATGTCGGGCCAGCTCGCGTCTTGCCCGGCCCTTCAGCCCGGCAATATTCGTCCCCCGGTACTTCAGGATGCCGCGGTCCGGCAGCTCTAGTCCAGTGATACAGCGAGCCAACGTCGACTTGCCGCTTCCGCTCTCCCCGAGAATACCGAGAATCTCACCCTGCCCCAGCGTAAATTGAACATCGTTCAACACACGTCCAGAAGGAAACGTCTTGCACAGCTCGAACGCCTCCAGCACCGGCTCGCCCCCCGACGTCGTTGACCTTCGAGCGCGTGTCGCCTTCGTAATCGGAGAGCGGGAAGCGAGCAGCTGCTTCGTATAGGCGGCGCGAGGAGCCAGGAACACCGCCCTCGTGTCGCCCTCCTCCTCGATGCTTCCCCGATTCAAGACGATCACCCGCTGACTAACCGCATGAGCGACGGCAATATCGTGGGTAATGAGCAGCACCGTCAGCCCGAGCTCCGCCTGCAGACGCTTGAGAACGTCGAGCACTTCCTTCTGACTCACCGTATCGAGAGCCGATGTCGGCTCGTCGGCAATCAGCACCTTCGGCTCCAGACATAGCGTAAGCGCCAGACAGATTCGCTGGCACATGCCTCCGCTGAGCTCGAACGGATATCGATTGAGCAAGCTTCGCCCATCCGTGAAGTTCAGCCGGTTCAAGAAACTCACAGCAATGGTCGCGACCTGATCGGCGGTGGCGATACGATGGTAGAGCAGACTCTCCTTGAAATGGTCACCGATCGTCAGCATCGGATTGAGCGCCTGCCGGGCATCCTGGAACAGCATCCCCAGCTTCCTCCCGCGCACGGCGGACCACGCAATATTCGAGCGGGACAAGTCCGCCTTGAATTCGGCACCGATGCGCAGGCTCCCACCCTCGACACGCGCCGAAGGGGGAAGCAGTCCCATCAATGCTCTGGCCATCGTCGACTTGCCTGACCCGCTCTCCCCGACCAGCGCCGTAATCTCGCCCTTGCGTAGACCGAACGATACGCCGTCCAGCACCTTCACGGCATGCTTCACACCTTGCCTGTACGTCACGTGCAGATCGTCGACCTGCATCAACGGTTCGCTTTGCTTGAGCTGCATGCACAGTTCTCCTATAGCCTTGTAATTTCGTAAGGATCGAGCCGGTCCCGCAGCCCTTCCCCGATCAAGTTGAACGCCAGCACGGTCAGTATGATGAATACGGCAGGACCGAGCAAGATGTGCGGCGCTTGTAAAAAGTGATCCCGTCCGTCCGCCAGCATAGCGCCCCACTCGGGGGTGGGCGGCTGTGCACCCAGTCCGAGGAACGAGAGTGCAGACACGGACAAGATCATACTGCCCAGCTCAAACGTCGCAAGCACCAGTACGGGTCCCAGCGCTCTGGGCAGCAGCTCACGCACCATAATGGCCCGCGTGCCAGCCCCGAGCACGACTGCCGCTGCAAACGACGTCTCCTGCTTCGCCTGCAGCACGATGCTGCGGGTTAAGCGGGCGAAGGACACCCACCAGACCGCCGTCACGGCCAGAAGCAGGTGAGTGAGGCTCGTGCCGAACAGCGCAGCGATGACCATCGCCAGCACCATGAAAGGGAACGCCAGCAGCACGTCAATGAGCCGCATCAGCAGCCGATCCAAGATCGAGCCTTGCAGCAGCCCCGCTGTGAAGCCAGCGAGAAGCCCGATGCCCACAGCCGCTCCGAGTGCGGCGAACGAGGACAACAGCGTCGTCTGCCCGCCGTACAAGGCTCGGGACAGAACGTCCCTTCCGAAGCGGTCCGTACCGAACAGATGCGTCCAGCTCGGCTCCTGCAGCCGCTCCGAGGCACGCTGCTCCAGCGGGTCATACGAGGTCAGGATCGGTGCGCCCAAGACGAGCACAACGATCAAGACGAGCAGCACGAGCCCTGCGATCAGACCGACCGAGCGTCGGGCGCTATGCATACGCTTCAGCCCCCTTCTTCCGCGTCCGTCTAAGTCGCGGATCGACCAGCATATACACGACGTCGACTAGCAGATGAATGAGCACGATGAAGGCGACCATGACGAACGCATAGCCTTGAATGACCGGGTAATCCTTCAGCAGTATACTATCGAGCGCATATTTACCAATCCCCGGCCACGAGAACACACTCTCGATAACGACCGCACCGCTGATCAGCGCCGTCAGTGACAGACCCGCCATCGTCACAACAGGGAGCAGCGCGTTGCGCAGAGCATGACCGACGACCTGACGACGACCTAGACCTCTAGCTAAGGCCGCTAAGATGTACGTCTGGCCGAGCTCGGCGAGCATATTCGCTCGCACGACCCGTATGAGCGGCGGCGCACCAATCAGCCCAAGCGTCACGGCAGGCAGCCACAGTCTCGCGATGTCATCCTCACTGCTGATCTCATACACGTTCCACGTCACAGCGAACAGCGATAAGAGGGCAAGCCCGATGACGAACGCCGGGGTGGACGCAAGCGCCACGCAGAGGAAGCGGATCAGCCCATCGCTCGCCTTGCCCGCCCATAGAGCGGACAAGGCACCGATCAGCAGCCCTAGCGCAATCTGAATCGCCAGAGCAGCGAAGGAGAGCTGAATCGTAGCCGGGAGTCGTTCCGCGAGCTCGGAGCCGACCGGTCTTCCCGTGTGAATCGACTGTCCGAGATCCAGGCCGACCAGTCGCTTAAGCCACTCGGCATATTGAACAGGCAGGCTCTGGTCCAAGCCCCATTGCACTCGCAGCTCCTCCGCCTTGCGCTCATAGACCGTGGTATCGCTTGCGGCTACTTCGGTTTGCTGGCTCAGCAGCAGCGCAATCGGATCACCGGGCGCAAGACGCGTCAGGACGAAGATGATCAGTGTCGCCAGGAGCAGGGTCAGCGCCGCCTCCATTCCTTTTTTTACGAGCAGCTTAAGCATGTCTGTTCCCGCCTACTTGCGTTCGCTCGCAGCAGCGCCGGGCTGCAGCGTCAGACCCGCATTCACCACGTTCTCGAACTGGCGGAAGTGCTCCTCGAACCCTTGCAGCTTCTTGCTCACAGCTGTCAGCTGTGGACGTGGGAACAACGCGATGACCGGGGCCTGGCGTGCGACCTGCTCATTGACCTGCAGTGCCAGCTTCCGACGACTCTGATCGTCAGTTGCCTCCTTCAGCTGCGCCAGCAATCGACTCGTCTCCTCATCCACATAGCCGCCGTAATTGGCGCTTCCCTTCGGACCGTACTGACCGGTCAGCAGCGTATGCATATCGCCGAACGTGCTCCACGCCTCGATGAAGGCGTCCCACTCGCCCTTGTCTCGTGCCGCTTGAATCAGGCTGTAATCGCCGTGCCGCACCTCGGCCTTGACGCCTAGCTTCGTCCATTGGCTCTGCAGCGCTTCGCCCAGCGCCTTATCGCCTCCCCACGTCATCAGAGTCAGCGTAAGCGGCTGACCGTCCTTCACACGGATGCCATCCGCACCCTTCTTCCAGCCTGCCTCGTCCAGCAGCTGACCTGCCTTCGTCAAGTCCGTCTTGTCGTACACCGCATTCCTTGCCTCAGGGAAGCCAGGATTCGAGCCGAGCCAAGTCGTTACCGGTACGCCGTGGCCTTCTGCAGCTACGGCCACGAGCTCTTGGCGATCCAGCGCCCACGACAGCGCCTGTCTGACACGAGCATCCGCAAGCTGCGGCTTGCTGAGGTTCAGATAGATCGTCTGCGTGTTGGCAGCAGGCTCAGCTGATATACGTACGTCCTTATGATTTTTGAACTGGGAGAGGCTTGCCGCCGGAACGTTCAACGTGACATGACTGCGTCCGCTTAAGGCGGTGAGCACTCTCGTCTGACCGTCGCTGATCTCCTCGAAGACGACTCGCTTCAGCGTCGGCTTCGTGCCCCAGTAGCTCTCATTTACAGACAGCACCAGCTTCTTCTTGGACTCGAACTCGATTACCTTGTACATGCCTGTCAAGTCCATCGTATCCACCGCATCGTACTTCGCTTCCGCGTTATGAATCAACGTCTGATAGTAGGACAGGTTCAACGGTACAGGCACATGCGGGCTAGTCGTCTTCACCTGAAGCGTATAATCGTCCACCTTGCTGAAGGCAAGCTCCTTCAGGAAGGGCTGTGCCTGCGGGTCCTGTGCCCGCGAGCGCTCCAGGGAAGCGATGACGGCACTCGCGTCAATCGGCTTCCCGCTCCAGAACTTCGCACCAGAGCGCAGCTTGATCTCCCACGTCGTCGGGTCTACCGCCTTCGCGCTTTCCGCAAGAGACGGCACCGTCTGCCCCTTAGCATCGATGCGGAACAACGCCTCACCTGCTCCAACATTACGCAAGTAGCTGGAAGTCAAGGGCTTCACGGGGTCCAGAGATGCCGCGATTTCTTGACCGACGACGACAAGCTCCTGTTGCTCCGCCCCATTCGATTGACCTGCGACTGCCGCTTCTGTCGAAGCGTCCTTCGGTGCTGCCGTCTGTGTCGCTCCTGTGTTACCACTGCACCCCACAAGTGTAATTATTACGATTAATATTGCCATAGAAACAAATATATTTTTCATCCTGCTGTTCCTCCATCATGTAAGTTCGTGAATTGGTCTAGTTCGCTAATTCGCTATCGCAATAAGCTGCATGCGTCGACCGGTCAGCTCCCCGCTGAAATGAAGCGGCTCTGCGAGGTCCACCTTGGACAAGTGCGGCTCCGGCTTATCGAAGATTCGCACGAGCTTGAAGCCAGCAGCCGTCACATAGTGAGCCAGCTCCTGCGGAAATAACAGCCGATGCTTCAGATGCTCAACGATCGGCTCGCAGCCCTCGACCGTCCAGCAGTAATCCCGCTTCAGCAGCTGCTCTGCGAGGTCGATGCTGAAGCGTGTTCGCAGCGATACGACCTGCCCCTCATACGTTCGCTGCTCGGCCAGCTCCTCTGTCAACCAGCGCTGCCCCTCCTTTGTCAAGAAGAAGGCGGCGTTCCGCATATCGAGATACAACAGTCCACCCGTTCGCAGGTGCTTGCGGAAGCAGCTCAGACTCGACATGACCGCTTCGCTGCTGAAGTTGTACAAGAAGGTGCTGCCGACGCAGTACAACGCGTCAAACTGCTCGCCCAGCGCAAAGTCCGCTTGATCGCCATAGACGAACGGAAGCGACGGATACTGCGCTCTCGCCCAAGCCAGCATCTCCTCCGAATTGTCCAGTCCTACCGCGTCATAGCCGACGCTATGAAGATACGCGACCTCGCGACCCGGTCCGGACCCGATGTCCAGTACACGTGGCCCCGTCTGATATTCCTTCAGCAGCTTATGTATAAAATACCCCATGCTCGGATCCTGCTCACCGTTAAAGGCGAGGTATAGCGACGGGTTCGTATGAAGAAAGTTATCTGTATCCAGCTTCAATGGCGTCTGCATGCGGCTACTCCCTCCCACTCGTGTACGCGTATAGCTGCGTCACTCCAGCGCTGAACTGCGTGAAGGGGAAAGGCTCCGCGACGAGCGCCGTGACGCCTTGCTTCACGAAGGCCGCAATGACGGCGCTTCCCGTCTGTGCATACACGGTGAGCGGAATTCGCTTCTCCCGAGCGACGGTCACAATACGATCGAACGACCCGTTACTTAATGTCATCCCTGTGCAAATGATGCTGTCCGCCCGCTCCAGCACCTTCTCCATATCCTTCTCCACCGCATCGCCCCACTGGGTCTGCTCCAGCTGCAGGTCGCAGGGCAGGCAAGTGCCTCCACGCTGCCTAATCGCCTCAACAAGCGGGTTAACGACACCGATCAGCGCGACGTTCTGCGACGGCTGAATATTCGCCAGCTCCGCAATAAGCGCATCCCGCTGCTTCGCCTTCTCAATCGGCGTTCCGCCAGCAATGTCCTTAACAGCTGTACACTGCTCCTGATGCGGGCGAACAGCGCCGAGGTAAGCGTCCATCGCCGCAATCTGAACAGGAAGCCTCGGGTCCTGGAGGACCGTATCCAAGGTGCGCCCCGAGAATGAAGCAGCCATGCCCGGCTCCAGCTGATCGGACGTATGCGAGCAAGCGCCGAAATACGATTCCACTCTCAGCAGCAGGTAATAGTTGTGGTACTTGGTCGTCGAGCCAGGGAATTGCGTCGTCTGGTAGATGAATGACGAGCCTGTAACGGGCAGCGTCTCAGGCTTCGGACCGAGTCGGCCAGCGAGAATCGCTTCTCTCAGCTGCTCTACAGAGCTCAGCGTGTCGATCATATTCATACGGACACCTCGCTCGTGTCGAAGGTCAGCACGATACGCTGAAGTGCCGCTTCGGCATACGCTCTGGCGTTAAGCCCTTCCCGGTCGACGGCCACGACATGACCCAGATAGCAAGCATTATCGATCGGCGTCGAGATGCTTCGGCCTGCCGCATTCTCAATCTTGTAGCGTACAAGGTTGTCATCTGTCTCAAGCGTGTCGACCCCTTGAATATGCGTAAGATTGCCGCCTCGCGGAGGTACGAGGAACATGACGGCCGCACTCTGAATTCCGCAGTCTCGCGCCTCAAGGGCAGGCTTCCTTCCGAGAGACAGGTCGACGAAGGCATGAAGCAGGTCGATGTCCGTCACTCGCTTGATCAGCTCGACGATATAATTGCCCGCCGTCCGGGGATTAATCTCGACGATTCGCGGGCCATCCGCCGTCAGCTTCACCTCTGTATGGGCGATGCCGTGGTCATAGCCGACCGCCTGCAGCGCCTTCTTGACGTATTGCTCCACCTCGCTCCGCAGTTCATCGCTCAGTCTTGCTGGGAACATATGGCCGTTCTCGATGAAGTATGGCGTTCCTGTCACCGATTTGTCCGTCACGCCGAGTATCGTCGTCTCGCCCTCGTAGGAGATGCTCTCCACGCTGATCTCCTCGCCCTCCATATACGCTTCGAGAAGATAGGTGCGATCACGCGCCTGATCACGGAAGTTAAGCGGGAACGCCTCTAGTGCAGCATAAGCGTCCTTCAGCTCCTCACGATTACGAATGATGCGGACGAATGCACTGGAGGCGAGATCGACCGGCTTCATGACGAACGGATAACCGAGCTCCGCTGCAGCCTCCTCCGTCTCGACCCAGCTGTTCGCAAGCCGATAGCTCGGATTCGGAACACCTGCCTCATCCAGCGCTCGGCGCATGAGATGCTTACTCCTCACGTTCCTTACGGCCTCTGGGAACGGGCAAGGGAGGCTGAACGCCTGCGCTACCTCTCGCACCGTATCGATGTAATAGTCGCACACCGTAATCACACCATCGAACTTGTAGGCTCGCAAGCATTCGATCAAGCCCGGTACGTCGTTCGTCTCTGTAACCAGCACATCATCGGCATGCAGAATCACCGGATGCTTCTCTGTGCTGTGCGCACTCTGGTAATGCTCCAGCTTGCGCGTGACGAAGGTGTAGGTATGACCGAGCGACTTCAGCAGCGGGGGCAGCAGGCTGCCGCTCGCGCCTACCCAGCTTTCAATCATTAATAAATGTGCCATTATGTACCTCCTTAATCGTAAAAAATACTATTAACCCCGATTATACGACGCACCCTTTTCTTCGTCAACCAAAAAGTGGAGATGTCCTAACCTTGACTTCCCAAGCCTATTATGTATTTCTATGCAGAAGGAGGATCGACTAGGTCTATCCAAACTCCTTAGGCACCAGTTTATGGTTAAAACATGGTTGGTCGTATATACTGAGACAATAGGGTATGAGAGGAGAGGTCCCATGCGTAAGCGATCGCTTCGAGAAATTCAGTCCAAGCTCATGACAAATCAACCCGAAGTGAATATGGCCGTTGCTAAATTTCGCGAAAAGACGAGGGAGCAAGGCTGGTCCTTATCCCGAAACCGTCCGCGGTCCTCGGATGAAATTAAAGCGTTAAACTACATCGCTCGTATCGCCCTCCGAGAAGGACTGGAATCCGGTAAGATTCAATATGATCGAGAGAAGAGGGTGCTCCGGATTGAGCGATATGCTAAAAGCTAAAGAAGCCCTTGATCAGTTCCAGCCTAGAAGCAACGAAAAGGCACCGACAACTAGTGTCTGATGCCTTCTACTCATTAAATTCGAATTCGGTTGGAGCAAGCCCAAGTTAGCTGTACTGTGATGCACATGATGTATCAAGCGGTTATGTTGCACGGCTGTCGGCCCCCGCTCCAATCGTCCTAGCCAATGGCTGTCGTATGTCGACAATTAGGGAACTTGCTGCATCCCAGAAACTCCGTCCCCTGCTTACTCTTCCTACGCACCATCGGAGCTCCGCACTTACATGTCGCACTGCTCGTTGAGGCTGCTTCCTTCCTCCCTCGAGCCATCTCGGACTTCGCTACGGTTACGTCCTTCTCGATCGGCCGCGGCTTCTTGCTTGGCTGCCACTTGCCCCATGCCCGTAACTTCTGCTCCACAAGTGCGCCATGCCAGTAGTCCACCTTGAACTGTTCCGCCTCCTTCTTGGCAGGCGGCGTAAGGTCAGATGTTGTCACCAGCAACGACAGTATACAATCATGGTTTCTCTTCGCCCCTACCAGCTCACGAACGGTCATGACTGGAACGAGGTTATGATCGGCGTAGCACTTGGCTTGAACCGCTGTCTTCTCACCACGCTTATCCACGATAACGAGGTCGACCCCGCCATCATTCCCGCCTACCCCCACTTCCTTGACATTGTAGCCTTGATCGCGGAAATAAAGGGCAAGCAGCCGTTCGAACTCGGCGCCCGACAGGTCATCCAGCCTGCTTGTAAGAATAATCTCGTCGGCTCTGCACACCTTGGACGCTCGTCTAGTTGCGCTGTGAGCAGACTTGGTAGCAGACCCCTTCTTCGGCTGCGGCTTCTTCGACTTTTTCTCCTGACGTCTACTGCGTATCCATATCGATCCGAGGATCTCAGCCACAAGAACGGATCCGAATAGAATACCTACGAAGAAGCCCCAGTGCAGTCCTGGGATGTTGAAGTATATCGCTAACCCGCCAAGAATGAAGATTCCTCTGAAGAAATATGCAATTTGCCTGCCCTCTGCATAATACGTTCTAGCCATATGATCCTCCCAGAAGCTTCTAAATATGTTTTCAAACACCTTTTGTTCTATTTTTATATTCATTATTCGTCATCCATCGACCTATTCCTTCCTCCATTAACAAAAAGTTGTGCGTCAAAAAGACCACCTCGCAAGGTGGCCTTTCCGACCCTTTCATCAGGGTACACTCAACTATTTCACTTCCATATAGAACAGGTTCGTTACGCCGTCCTTTGTAATCGTATGCGAGCCTGCTGCAAGAGATACGGTTACAATTCCGTTGGTCATTGGATAGCTTGTGCCATCCACTTTAATTTTCGTGCCGTCCGGCGAGTTGAACACTAGCGTTAAGGTCGAAGCCTTCGTCGTCGTGAAGGAAATGCTCGTCGAGCTCTCGATCTTCAGACATTGCGTCAGCGTTAATCCGTTGTACGTGACTGTACCTTTGGAGGACGACAGACTGCCTTGAATGTTGAAGAAGCTGCTCTGTGTTCCTGGTGCTGTGAAGTTATGAACGTACTCTCCAGTTCCAGGAGTCGGCTCCGGATTTGGTTCTGGTTCTGGTTCTGGCTCTGGGTTCGGATCTGGATTAGGATTCGGGTTCGGAGCAGGCGTGCTCGAATTACCTCCAACCGAGACAAGCTTCGACGTGTAGCTTCTGATCTTAGTCATCAGCCCTTGATTCACATCATACGACGTGTCGTCCACCGAATCGTTGAACTCCCATGTGAAGTCCCCGCCATTCATGCGTCCGGCCTTGGCAGTTACAATCGCTTCTACCGAGCTTACCTGATCAATCTTGGCTGCGCTCACGCCCGTGTCGACGGTCGTATCGAAGTTGTTGTAAGCCGTACCGCCTACCAACGCTTTGTAGGAGCTAGGAACCGTTTGCGTTCTTGAAGAAGCCAAGAAGGCATCGAACGAAGTAGCATTCGCCGGAGCCGTTCCAGCGTTGGAGTTCGCATAGATGATGCTCTGTGCGCCCACAATTGTATTGTTGAACGCTTTAATCATTCCGCCATTCTCACCTGAGAACGTGCCTTCACCTAGTGCGTCCGTTCCTTGCAGGGAGCTGAGCATCGGGTGCTTCGTATTTCTGAAATAGTTCGATTCAACGAAAGCCGATGCGCCAGTCGTCACACCAACACCATACTTGGACACACCGTCGAAGTAGTTATTGTAAATATGAACAGACGCAACTCGAATACGCGGATGACGCGAGTCCGAATGATCGAACCAGTTATGATGGAACGTTGCGTAGAACGGATTCGACTCCCCAAGGCCCACTAGAGAAGCTTTACCGGAATCCCAGTAATGGTTGTAGGAAAGAGTGATATACGTGGAGCCCTTCTTGAAGTCTGTCGAGCCATCGCCCTTCGCCTGGTCCGCATCTCCGCCGGCCGAGCCATAGAACAGATCATTGTGGTGCAGCCATACGTTGGCATTGCCTGTATCTAAGGAAATACCGTCGTCCGGGAATAGCATGAAGCCGAGGTTACGTACTTCTACATTACCGACATAGCGAATAAGAAGTCCCCAGCCATATGCATAAGCATCTTCGCCGATCCCTTCGAGCGTCATGTTCATTTCGGAGTAGTTGTCCTTACCCTTCACTTGAAGATAGCCGCTGCTGTTCAGCTGTCCGCTCATGTCGGCAGCCGTCACTTTACCGATGAAACGGATCGCAAGCGGAGTCGTATCGTACCCTTTTTGTCTCAGGTTCAATATTTCGCCGATACCTACGCCAGTCTGCTTCGCGCCAGAGCTGCTTACCTTCACGTCGAGCGTAACCGTCTTGGCTGTAGCCGAGGTCACATAGAGCACCTGAGCGCCGCTCTTCAGCGTTCCATTATCGTTGTAAGCGCCTGAGCCCGTACCGAACATCGAGTTAGAGGAAAAAGCAAACCCCGAGCGGTCATGAGCTGCTACAGCAATGCTGCCTGTAACGGCGGTAGCTGTGGAGCCTCCCGACAGTCTAGCTTCGACCTTGATCACATAATTACCCGCTGCAAGCCCTACGATATCGGCCCTCCAATTAGACGGGTACTTACGAATCAGCTCGTTATCGATTTGCTTGTACTGCGAATCCGCCGCTCCAGCAGGCTTCACATACACATTATAGCCTTGGGCATTACTGACAGGACTCCATTCGACGTAGGCAGCTTCATTCCAGCCACCGCTTTGGGTCAAGGTTACAGTGGCAGCGTGCGCAACAGTCGCGGCGAACCCGCTCAAGATTAACGATAGCGCAAGAGACAGCAACAGCATCATACGTGTTACGTTCATTGCTTGGGTCATGTAATAGATCCCTCCCGGAAATAGTGGATAAGAGCGACTGAAATCGCTTGCGATATTTCCCTAACAGCCTCCTTTCTTATCAACAATTTTCCAACCGCTCGAACACCCTCAGCTTACCAGCCATGTAAGCGATTCTGAAATAATCAATGGTTCATCTTCCCCCCGGGATCATCCGCATCCCTAGCCATTCCTGAGTTAATGATTATAGAATGGAACCGATGACACGAATTGGGTGCTTGTGGGCGCGCGAAAATGAAGAAGCACCATCGCGTCGGATGGTGCTTCGGGTGTAGCTCTATTCGTGGCGCAGCGGTTCTCAACGCCAACTCGTCGCCTAATGTCTATGGACTGCAATGACGGCTACGAAGTAAGTGTGGCTGCAGAATCATCCAAGCTAGTGGAAAGAAGAGCCAAATACCAGACGCTGGAGAGAACGCTACGCCAATCAAAGCAAATAGAAGCACTCCCCACCCAAGATAAGAAGGTAACGGTTTTTCGAATGTTCGCAGTATACTTTGCCAATGGACACCCGTTCCAATCCAAAAAAATCCTACTACTAAAAACCAAAACAGAAAGTTACGATCATACTCCGTGTTCACCGTGTTAATGACGCCATCCGCAAGCAGCTCAAGTACAATGTCTTGACCAAGCAGCAAGCCAACAGCATTATGGATCACACCAATTCCGATTAAGTACCAGCCACTGTACTTCCATATATGTTTCAAGCCTTCTCCCCACCTCTCCCCTGAGTAGAACCGATATTCCCCTCTACATAAGTGTACCCTAGCCTTCAGTTGGAGTATTGTAAAAAAGCGACATATATCGTTTATCGAGTAAGAAGTCCCTAGGCGTTGCTGAAATAAGCTCCTGAAATTCCTTGTAAAAGTGAGACTGGTCGTAGTAGCCATGCGCGAGAATAATTGACAAGTGGTAGGTATGATCATGCTGCATGAATTGCTTAATCGTAGATTCAAAACGCATAATACGCTGAAATTGCTTAGCGGGTATCCCCATGGTTTGTTTAAACGATCGCTGAAATTGCCTTTCGCTAACATGTAAGGAGTGCATGATATCTCTAATCTTCATATTTCCTGAATGATTCAAAAGAGCTGTAACTGCAAAATGAACGATATCGTTATTTTTCACATGTAATGCGATCTTTCCAAGAAGAAACGACTCAATCAACTGAATTCGTTCCTCAAAATTGACTACCGCCATCACACGCTCAGTCAATTCAATCCCGGAAGCCCCCCACACTTCGGATATAGGAAGGAAGGTTTCGGTTAACTCATCCATTGCTCCCCTAAAAAAATGTGCGAAGCAGCCCGGACGAAACCTGACAGCCACAAACCCCATCTCTTTCTCCTTGGGAAGAGATAATGAATATGCTTCACTCATCCAAAACACAAAGTGGCTTTGTGGCAGCCGATGACCGTCTCCCTTATGATCCGAAATGGAAAACGGCTCTTTATAATAAAGAATCATTTCCATATTCGTACTTGGAATGACTCTTGGAAGATGGTACGGTTCATACTCAGAGTTATCACTTTCCCAAGACCAATAGCATTCGATAAACGGCTGCAAAAGTGCACAAGGATATTTAAACTTAATATTCACCCATCCTCACCTCCCGAACGAGGTATGTTTAACGACATCTTTTCAGTCGCCTTCCCCGTTCATTCCCAACCCTCGTCAAGTATTTATTTGTGTTGATTATATCATTCATATCGATATGATGTTACACATTAAGAAGATGGGTGCCGATCCTACCGTCTTGGTTTCTTATTTGTTATGGATAAGCAAAAAAACACCATCATATGATATGGTGTTTTTCACTATTATGGAGAGGCGGGAGTCGAACGCCCGGTTATATACGTTCTTTGCTTGGTGCCTACTTCAACGTAGAATGCTCTAAGCACAGTTTAACCAAATCATCGACATGGGCTGTTGCCACGCACTCTACGGTATCGGAAGCGCCATAGTAAATTTTCACTTCCCCATCATCCTCCAGAATCATGCCTCCCGGGAAAATCACGTTCGTTCTGAAGCCTTCCAGCTCGTACTCGGCTTCAGGTGCGATTAATGGATCTTTATACAGCCCTACTACTTGATGCGGATTGTCCAGATCGAGCAAGCAGATGCCAGCCGTATACCTTTTCTTCCAAGTATCCTCCCAGCCGTTCTTCCCTCTGGTCGGATCAAGATCGACAGCATGAATCGTCGTTAGCCAGCCGTATTTCGTCTTGATAGGCGGAGCTCCAGGTCCGATCTTGTCATTGGCATACGGAACATCCTCTACCCCAAGAACGAGATGTGAGTTCCCCCAATACTTCAAGTCAGGAGAATCCGACATCCACATATCGAACCGGTCGATTCCTCCGCGGCTGTACACAGGGAAAGGTCGCTCCAGTCTCACGTATTTGCCATTTATCTTCTCCGGGAACAAGACCATGTTCCGGTTATCCGGGACCGTCAAGCTTAACACTTCGAAATGCTCGAAGTCGTCGGTGACGGCAATTCCTCCGCGCAGTCCATGACGTGTATCCACCGCAAAACACATATAGACGCGTCCATCAATGACCGTTAATCGCGGGTCATATGCGCGCATAAACTCCTCATCCTTCAGGTGAAAGATGGGCTCCGGCTTCACATCCCAGTGTATACCGTCTTTGCTGAAGGCAATGCCTATATTTGTCGTATGAGAAGGTGCTAAACTTTGCTTCACCGGATCCCCATAGTCATTACGGAATACCATCACATATTGATTTTGATATTTCGTTACACCCGCGTTAAATACCAATGCTGGTTGATAAGGGACATGCTCTCTGGTCAGAATCGGGTTCTGTGGGTGACGCTTGACAACAGGGCTAGACTGCAGCTTTCCAATAATAGGCCTACTCATTCCATTACTCCCCCTCGTGATTAGTGTTTCTTTCAGATACAAGAATCGGAGAGTACCTTGGAAGAACAGTACTCCCCGTGTTCAGAACTATGAGATGTTGATCATGGCTTCAATGAATCGACCACACGATTGAGAATTTCCGCCTGCTCCTCGGACAAAGCTTTCCCTTTTTGGGCGGACAATTGATTTTTGAATGCATTCAACTTATTCATCCGATCCTTGCCGTTCGACTTTGTCGCATTCTCCAGCTTGACGATCAAGGAATTGGCTATTCCTTGGTCTTGCTTCAACCATTGATTAATCAGACGAACCAAGCTTTCAAGCGACACCTTCACTTCAAAATGAGCTGTGCTGCTGCTCATATTCCCAGCCCCATCCACCGCTTGCGCAGTCACCTCATGGACGCCGACCCCAAGTGTATAAGCGGGCGCAGCGATGTCCTTGCAGGTTGAGGCTGCGATTCCAGATTGTGCATCTGCAGCTGCACAAGTTATCGACACCATTTCATCTATCCAATACGTGTGTCCCGTATATACGGAGAACGTAACAGAAGGCGCTGTACGATCGATATGCAATGTAGTCGACTGGGCTGCCTCCCTATTGTCGGCATGATCGATACTGCGATACGCCAACGTATATGTTCCATCCTGGGCAAAGGCAACAGGTTGCGAATAATTGATCCAATTCAAGCCGTTATCAGCGCTATATTGCATCACGGCAACACCAGACTGATCGTCGGAAGCCGTCAACGCAAGTGTCACCCCCTCGCTGTACCAGCTCGTGCCGTTCGGTTGCGTAGGCTGGAGAGCTGCAGTCGTTACCGGTGGTGTCATGTCGCCAAGCAGTCGAATCACACCGAAGCCGGAGCTATCCTGATACGATTGACCGGACGAGTCATTCCATGCGGCTACACTGTTTCGCTTGCCGTCGCCATTCTCGTCATTGTTCACCTGAACATCGAAGCCGATCAGCATATCCGCTTGTTCGTCGATCGCATCCAGATCAATGGCCGCCTCAACATAATAGCCGCCCGCAACTGTTGCAGTCGCTGATGCGATTTTTACCGAAGAGGCAGAACCGCCATAGCTGTGTACATTATTGAAGTTGACGCGATACTGGGCGTCGTCCGACTCGTAGTAAGGCGTTTTCCCCAAGTTCTGGTCGACGAACAGTTCAATCGAATCTTCTTCCCATGGATTCGCGCTGACATCGCTTAACAGCGTATCGTTTACTTTGGCGAAAATGTACAAGTATTGTCCGTCCCACATCGTTTTCACCTTCGCAGTGGAACCACTCGTCCCCTGAACCCAGTTATCCGTTGTTATTTCGACTGCATTCGCCCAAGCGCTGTCTTCCACCGCATCGATCGTTGGCGTGCCATATACGGCATCGGTAATGTTCAATGCTTTGGTAAAGGTCAATACGCCGAATTTCGAAGTATCGCTGTTCTGGCTATGCGACGTGTCGTTCCAAGAAACGAGCTTCCCCGTAGCTGCGTCGGTCAATCGGATATCGAAGCCGATCTTCTTACCGATAACGCCCGCGGTCTGAAGCGGAATCTCCGCTTCAATGCGGAAGCCTGCTTCCGTTTCCACCACGCTGAACGCCACGTTGCCTGAAGAAGTGCCGTTCCTGTAGAACGTGTAATGCGAGTCATCCGAACCGTATGTCGTCGTCTTGTCATTGTTGCGGTCCATGTACAGCTCGATTGCATCAGTTGCATTCACGGTCGTATCATGAGATTCTGCAATTACGTACAAGTAGTTCGCATCCCATGAAGTCTGCACCGTCCCCGCGAGCTCTTCGTCATCTCTTAATGAAGTCACGCTGAGAGCACGCCACAATAGATCCTTCTGTCCGTCGATTACAGGCGTACCTTGCGACGAGCTTACCGTTTGGATTAACGGCGGTAACGTTGAAGGATCGACGATGCCCCAATACGCATATTTCGCCTGAAGGTCATAGTCGAACAGCAACGGCGCGTCCAACCGGGATTTGCTTAACCACGAATAATCGTCCGCAAGTCCCCAAGTTGTAACCGAGCTAATGTAATTGCTGAACTTCTTGTATTCGTCAAAAAGACGCTTCATGCGGTGACCATGTTCAACGAGAACAGATTGCGGCACAGTATCTCTGCTGCTCCCTTGAACGTTCTCCGGCCATGGATCAGAATTGTTGACGTATATGCTTACATCAAGCTCGGTAATATGATTGTCCAGACCGAGACCGGCAAACAGCATAACGGTTTCCCCAATGCCGGAAGGATCGGGATTCGTAAGATCGACATGCATCTGATGGCCGACCCCGTCGATCGGAACACCCTCATTCTTCAACTGCTGGACCAGATTGTAGAGGAACTGACGTTTCTTCGGATCTTTGACCGTACTGAACTCATTGATATACAGCATGGCGTTTGGTGCGACCTCGCGGGTAACACGGAACGCCGTGCGAATGAAGTCCAGTCCCGTTATTTCAAACCATTTGGTTCTGCGCATTCCGTCTGGTTGACTTGCATCGATCACTTCATTGACAACGTCCCATGCGTAGACGGAGTCTTTATACCGGCCTACCACGGTGCGGATATGGTTCTCCATCCGTTGAAGCAGCAGCGCTTTGTTCTCTGCTGTAGGCGTCATGTCATTTCCATTCACGTCCTTGAAGAACCAGTCTCCTGTTCCATAATGCCACACGAGCGCATGGCCGCGAACCTTCATCTGATTGGCTACCGCATAGTTGACGAATTTGTCGGCATTCTCGAAGGTGAACGTGCCTTCTTGCGGTTGAAGCCGGATCGGCTTCATTTCGTTCTCAGCCGTGATGCTGTTGAAATGTCTTCTGAGCAGCTCACTATGTTTGCCGTCCAGCTGCAGCAGTTCGATTGCGGCTCCCATATCAAAATAAGGCGCCACAGTCTGATGTAGGGAAGGAATATTCGTTTGAACCGGCGGGGATTGCTTCCATACCATCTTGAAATCATCCATATAGAAGGAAGGATGTCCGGTTCTGGATTCCGGATAGATCGTCAGAGACTCGGCATCATGAAGAAGCTTGTAGTTCACTTTCAGATTCACCCATGCGGCATCTGTAACCGGCGTGTTCGGAACGATCGATTCATAGTATGTTTTGCCGCCTGTTACGCGCTGTATAGTAATCCGCAGATCGTTCGCCGGCTCCCCTGGATACAGCTTTACCCACACGGACAGCTCATATTTTTCTTTCTTTACAATTTTGTCGGTAATATTCAATCGCGCCCCGCTCCAGGTTTGGGTACGGTTCGTAATGAGCAAGCTGCGTGTGCTTACCGCGCTGTTATGAGTGTCCGCATTCGTAACTGTCAACTGGTCGCTGGCTCGAGCTGGCGCCCACCCTTTCAATGTGCCATCCTCAAAGTCGGTTACGATACCTGATGCTGCTGGATTCGACGCAGATGCAGGCACGATCGTCACGTCATCCAGGTAATAAACGTCGCTGGCAATCGAGCTCTCCACATACAATTTCAGTGAATCCATGTCTGTAGAATAGGTGTACGAGCCTCGAAGCCTGACCCAGTTCGAATCCGATATGCTAGCGCTCGCGACAGTACTCCAGCTTGTGGAGCCGCCGACCGGCTTACTCTCCATCGTCATGCGGATTGTACTGGCCGGACTCGAAGGCTGTTTGCCCGCCAATTTCACATAAGCGGTTATTTCGTACACCGTTCCTTTAGTCAGAACGTCCTTGGCGTTGAGGCTTGGACTGTTCCAAGTGTTTGTGCGGCCGCTCGTCTTTAAGCTGTACGAGCCTGCATAAGCCTCTTCAGTTACAGCTGCCACCTGAACCCCGCTGCCTCTTGCTACCCAGCCTTGAGCCGTACCATCCTCGAAGCCGTACCTAAGCTCAGCCGCAGGCGGCGCTTGCTCGGCATATGCAGAGCCTGTCCATAAGTCGGAAGTCAACATACCGTTCGGAATGCACAATGTGAACAAGAGAAGCAACGTTACCATTTTACCGAATATACGTTTCATCAATTGAAACCTCCTTGTTTTTTTAAACGTTCATTGTGACCGCTTACAATTCAAGCTGCTGGATGGATCGGATCACATCACCCCTCCCCTAATTTAGGAATGGACACAGATCACTGCATCCATTCCTTTTAAGACCATGCATTTTTTTACATTATCGAACCAAATAAACCTGTACTTGCAGTGGTGACAGCGTTACGTGTAACGTATTGCCCTCCATGCTCGTTTCCTGTTCATTTACAATGTCGTATGCCAGCTGATACGGTCCGGTGTTAATCTGAATTACTGCATCCTGATGCCATTCGCTGTTATTAATCAGAATAAGAATATCTTCCTTGTCCGCGTTTAATAGCAGGCTGCCTTGAATGTACAAGCTGCCGCTGACGACAGGAGCCGCAATGCCCAATTGGTGGACCACATCCAGGACGATCGTTTTGGCCCCGCTCTCCGATTGCCCCGTGTCCTGGCGCCTCAGATCGTCACCGATGCTTTCCTTGGGAGCATAAGTGAGGCCAAGGTGAACCCCGCTCATATACGCATACCCGTCGCCCACTTGATGTCTCATCAAAGCCGGACCGGTTCCGTCGGCATACTCCGCCACAACTTCAGCAACGACTTGCTTGTACGTCTCTTTCAGCTTGCAGTTCGTCAGCTTCAGCTTATGGTTCCCGTAGACGACTTCGACCGTCTGTTGATTTCGAAGATCGTCCCCCTCGCAGCCGAATATGGACGCGTACCCGCTACCTGGAACGGTGCTATCAAGCATCAGCGAATCGTTGAAGGCGGCAAAATAAGGATCGGATAAGATGCATCCTCCGGAACGTACATACTCCTGCAGAATCTCCTTCGTTTGCGCATGCAATGCGGCAGGCTGCGGAAGGATGACGAGCTTGTAGTGCTTCAGCTTCTCGAGACTATTAAATTCTTCATGCACGATATCGACAGGAATGTTATGCTCCCACAGCATTCTGTAGTATCCGCTCGTACAATCGATGGAGAAGTTGGAATTCCGATGATCGCACCAATCTACCATATACGATTGCAGGCTGAACAAGATAGCAACTTCAGCATCAGCAGGCTTCGAATGATGAAAATGATGCTCATACCGATTCAAGATATGGCCTATTCTCGCAACGGCAAGCAAATGATCGGTCTCATTACCCGTGTAATCGGTCAATCCGAACCCGCCCATTTCATACCCATGCGCTTCTTTGCGATACTGCCAGTAAAGAACGCCCTTGGCACCATGACGGATCGATTCCCAAGTCCAGATCGCCAGTTCCTCCTGGCGGAGCTTTCCTTTGCGGCCGAATCCGCCGCCGTGGTCGCCAACGCCGAGTTCAGCCTGCCAGAATGTTTTCCCGTCTGCCGCTGACCGCGCGGCATCCGTCGAAAACCCCAGCATACAGCTGCTCTGAGCGCTGGACGGAAACGCACTGAACCCCCACAGCTCGAAGTGCTGTGCATTGCGCCAATCATCGAATGCCATACCCCCGAGCTGCGGACAAGTAATGCTGCCGCCCCCCCAGGAGTGAGCGATTACCGGACGGTCATCATACCTGCGGATAATGTCGGAGCGCCAGCGGATTTCATCCACCACATTCTCCGTCATGAACATGCGGAAATCAACCTGGTCCTTATAACCGAACCTCCATGTCGGTGGACGTACTTCGTCCCAATCGTTATGATGCCTTCCCCAGGCTTCATTCAGCTTCTGAATATCGCTGTACTTGCGCTTCAGCCATTCCCGGAATTTCTCCCGCGTCGCATTGCAGAAGCAATAGTGGTCATGCGTGGCGCTTCCGATGTCGACCCAGTTGTGCGGCTCGTTCATCGGCTCCCAGAAGGATATTTCCGGTCGTTCGGCCAGATGACGCACAACGGCCGTAATGAACCTTTCCTCCAGGCGCCTTACCTCCGGGTTGTCGTAGCAAAGGCCGGGCCAGCCGCCAGAGGGCGTATTGCTCCGGGCGGCCGGCTCGAACGCCCGGCCGCGGGCATCCACATAATAATACTGCGGATATTTACGGATCAGCCATTCCGGCGCACCGTGCAAATGAAACAAGTAGCCCACTCGCAGCCCATGCTTGGCGACGAGTTCAGAGAAGGCGTCAAGGTACTCCCAGTTATACTGCCCCTCCTCCAATTCCAGTGCGTTCCATACAAGCCATGCCCGAATCGTGTTGAAGCCGTGCGCCTTCATGTTGGCCAAGTCGCGATCCCAGTCTTCCAGCTTGGGCGTCCACGAGCGCAAATATTGACTGCCGAATACGAACATGCGTGTCCGCTCCATTCTTCACCTTATTATTTAGCCGCCTGTTTAATTTTGTACTGCTCCCCAAACTCCTGCATCATCGTCTGAACGGTCGGATTCTTCAGCAGCTGATCCACATACGCATCCCAATCTTCCATCGTGTTCCGTCCGACAATGACCTTCGTAATATTCGTATCCAAATCCTTGAACACATCGGCACTGCGCTTGGCATACGTATCGGAGATCAAGCCGACTCCCGGATCCACTTTGGAATGCTCGTAATACATATCTGTCTTCTTCTTCAGATCTGCCTTAAATTCATCCGGCATATCCCCGAATTGGTCGATTTCGAAATATTTATTGTACGCATTCACGATCACATATACGCTGCCGCCTACATCCTTGGCCAAAGCCTCGGCGTCAGTCACCACTTTTTTGCCGTTTTCTACTTTATGATGAACCCCTTCAATCCCGAATTGACGCAGATCGTTGATTTCCTTGCTAGCGGACTGCTCGAGATAGGCAAGAATTTTCTCTACTTTATTTTTGTCGACCGAAGCAGGAATCATAAAGGCACCGAAGAAAGAATCTCTGGCGTATTGAGCGTAGTCCTTCGTTCCTTTCAGTGGCGGCAACACCATGACCTCGCCCTTAGGGTCGGTTTTCTTCAATTCCTTCTCAATTTTCCATGCTCCATGGATCGGACGTTGAAGGATGCCTGCCTTACCCTGCTGGAACATCTCAACCTCTTGACCTGCCTTCAGCACCGAGTATTCGGCGGGAATGAGCTTCTCTTGATACAAGTTCCGGGCATATTGCAAATAATCACGGAAGTAAGGGGTCAGCTGCTTGATCAGTTGAACGCCCTGCCCATTCACCTCAGGGTTCAATGTACCATGAGCATACATGCCGATCGACATCGGATACGTTCCGTAAGTAGCCATAGGTGCAGCAATATTCGGCTTATTGGCTTTAAACGCTTTCATGACTTCCGTCAATTCGTCCATTGTTTCCGGAGTTTTCAGATTCAGTTCCTTCAGCCAATCTTTGCGGATCAGCAGCGATTCACTGATGAGGCCGGTGGCGTTAGGAATGCCATATACTTTTCCGTTAACCTTGGAATCTTCCCATATTTTTTTAGGAATCAACGCAAGATTAGGATACTTTTTCATATCGGCAAGGTAAGGGGTCAAATCCGTAAATGCCCCCTGATTAATTGCATTCACTATATTCGCATCCGTAAAGTTTTTTACAACAGTAATGTCTGCCAAATTATTGGAGGCCAATGCCAAATTAATCTTATCGGTAAAGGAAGGGCTGGTAATAAACTCAATATTCAGCTTCACATTCGTTCTTTGCTGTAGCTCTTTATAGAATGGACTCTGTTCTACAGACGGAGGGGTACCCCAGATTAAAGTCTGCATGCTGATTTCTGTAGGTGTGCTTACGGAAGCATCTTCGGGAGTTGCGGAACCATTCGGATTGGAGTTGCCGCAGCCGGCTAACAGTTGAGTCATGACCAATCCCGCGCTCAGCGCAACAACGGCACTTTTCTTTCGATTGAACATAGAATAATCCCCCTTTTGTTTGGAAAAAGTTCGAACCACTACCCTTTGACCGATCCAAGCAGAACGCCCTTGGCAAAATGCTTTTGCAAGAACGGGTACACCAACAGAATCGGCGCAATAACGGTTACCAATGCAGCCATTTTGATCGTTTCCGGTGGCAAGGCTACCCCCGGGTCCATCGAAACGACCGACATTCCTCCGACGTTGGTTTCATTTTGTAGGATCATCTGCTGCAGTAGCACTTGCAAGGTCCACTTCGACGAATCCTGAATATAGATCAAAGCGGAGAAATACGTGTTCCAATAGTTCACAGCAAAGAACAGGGAGAACGCTGCAATCACGGGCATGGACAACGGTAATATAATTTTGTACCAAATCATAAAGTCGTTGCAGCCGTCAATCTGAGCCGAATCCTCCAAGCTTGCGGGGATCGTATCAAAGAACCCTTTGACCACAAAGATGCTCCAAGCATTCGTCAGCACAGGCAGGATTAGCGCCCATAAGGAATCGATCAACCCTAGCTTATCGACGAGTAAATAATTAGGAATAAGTCCCCCGTGAAACACCATCGTAAACAATACCATCATGATGAGTAGACGAGCTCCAGGCATTTCCTTCTTCGTGATGGCATAGGCGAATGAGGTCGTAAACACTAGGCTCAAAATCGTGCCGACCAAGGTAACAAATGCAGTAGCCTGAAATGACTGCACAAAGGCTTTAGTAGATAAAATATACCGATACGAGTCCAACGACCATTTCTCGGGAAATAAGATGAACTTGCCTGCCACATAGGTCTTCGGATCAGTAAATGACACGGCAAATACATACAGGTATGGAAAAATCATCATTGTACATATGATGACCAGAATTGCATAGATGACAGCATCTACCCACCACGCATTATCCGGTTGCTTCACACAGCTTACCTCCTTCTTAATACAGACCCTGCCGTCCGAAGCGTTTGGCCAATTGATTCGCACTTACAATGAGGATCAAGCTTGCCACTGATTTGAACACGCCAACTGCAATACCGTAGCTGAATTGTCCTGACAACAAGCCTCGCTTATACACGTACGTATCGAATACTTCGGCAACGGGCTGAACAAGCGGATTCTGCATCAACAGCACCTGCTCGAAGCCGACCTCCAGCATGCTTCCCATTTGCAGAATGACCAGAATAATAATGGTTCCGCTAATGGCTGGCAACGTAATATGCCAGATTTGTCGCATACGGTTCGCTCCATCGAGAAGAGCTGCCTCATATTGCTGTGGATCGACACCGGCAATTGCCGCTAGGAAAATAATAGTACCCCAACCAACTTCCTTCCATATATTCTGTCCCGTAAGCAGCAGCCAGAACGCATTGGGATTCGTTAATATCGATACAGGCTCTTGACCGATATAAACAAGGAATTTGTTCAGCAGACCCACATCGGTAGACAGGAACAAGTAAGTGAAGCTGACCACCACAACCCAAGATAAGAAGTGGGGCAGGTACACAATCGACTGGGCCACCCGCTTGAACCTCTCCTGCCTGACCTCATTTAAGATCAGCGCCAATAAGATCGGCAACGGAAAAGAAAGGAACAAGCCGAGGAAGCTAATCGCTAGCGTGTTCCGCATTAATATCCAGAAATCCTCATAGCCGAAAAAAACTTTGAAATGCTCGAAGCCGACCCATTCACTGTCAAGTAATCCGCGGAAAGGATTATAGTCCTGAAAAGCCAATACAATGCCCCACATCGGTACATATTTGAACAAAATAAAGAAGAACGTTGTAGGTGCCGCCAGAAGATAACACCACCGGTATCGGACTATAAGGGCCCATAACCGTCCTGCCTTCAACTTGATCGACTGGTTACGTTGAATGTTGTAACCGTTCTCCATATCACTCACCTCCCTTCCTGTGTCCACTGTAAACCGAATCACAGTGACACAGAAGAGGCACGTTTTTACCCCAGCTAAACCGTTGATTTTCCTAGGTTTGCGCCGCTAATGCGTACATTTTTTTACCTAACCAAGCAGGCCACCTCAAAATATGTACGTTGCCTTTACTTGCGCTGCCGGGCCCGGAACGCTTGCGGGGGAATTCCTTCGTACTGCTTGAACACCCGCCGGAATGTAGGCTCCGTATAGCCAACCTTCCCGGCAATTTCGGTAATCGTCCAGTCCGTATCCAGAAGCATGTCTTTGGCTTTGGCCAGCTTCACCCGATTCACATAATCAACAAAGGTTACTCCTGTCTTCTGCGCGAACAATCGACTGAAGTAAGAAGGGTTTAACAACACATGCTCTGCAACGGCTGTCAACGACAGGTTGCTATCGACATTGTTCTCGATATATTTTTTGGCCTTGTCTACACTATGATAGCTTTGCCGTTCCCGCTCCTGGGCCATGTAGCTAGATACGAAGGGAAGCAGCCGCGTGCGGAACAAGCCTTCCATCTCGCTGCTGGTGGTGCATTGAAGAAGAAGCTCCATGACGTTCATTTCGTTCAAGTGAAGGCCACTATCTTTGAAGAGGCGGCATAAGGATGAATACAGCAGCAGATAGGAGTGCTTGATCATGGTAGGGGAGCAGCCGCAGTTGGTCAGCTTTTGGCCAAATTGGACAAAGCTCTTCAAGGCCTCCTCCTGCTTACCGTTCTGCAGGCTGAGTACAATCGCCTCTTCTTCTTCCACGGGATAAGCGGACTCCTCATCTATGACGGGCAATTCCTCGATGCTGATCGTTCGATTGCCGCCCTGCACCAGTCGGTAGCGCAACGCCTCCTGAGCATCATTAAAGGAGCGATGGACGGAATGAATATCAGGAGATATGGAACCAATTCCCACAGATACGTTAAATTTAAGATACGTCTCTACAGCCATCCGTGCTTGTTCACTGCAGGTATGGGACAATGCCTGCAGGTCCTTCGTTTGGTCCTCGTGTGACAGCTTGAGCAGCACAATCACCCGTTGCAGACCGGTAAATGACAGCACCTCAGCCTGCAGACCGTTCTCGTCCAGAATCTCCTTGACTATGTTGGCAATAGAGAACAACACCAGCTGCCATTCTTCCTTGCGGAAGCGGTCCTCGACATCATACTGTTCCGCGTCCACGACAATAACCTGATAGGCACATTGTGTCTCAATATGGTGCAGCTGACATAGACGATTCGTCTCTTCCCGGCTATCATTCGTATAGTACCCGTTTATTAAACGGCTTATCATCATTTCTCGAAGCACGGGCGCCTGCTGCTTGTTGAACTGCTCAATCTTCCGCTCCAGGTTGGACCATCTGTGGCGAATGACTCCCCATTCGTCCAGTCCCGGGGACATCACACCGTACTGCTCCTCCTTAAGAAGCTCGGACAACGGGGCGTACAGCCTGCGGGAATTAAAATAGGTCAGACAAATGCCCAGGATCGATGCGCCCAGAACGACGAGGACGGAGGTCCATAATAATTTCGACTTGAAGGTAAACATATTGTCGATCGCCACTGTCTTGACGATGAGCCAATCAGTCTGTGCCGATCTACTATAGAGAGTAATAACCGAGTCCTTGTGATCCGTTACTGAACCAGATAACGGTCCGTCTGCATCCAGTCTATCTAGCCATGCTTGATTATCAGCTATCGTTCCTAACCGCTTCCTGTCATGATGCGCCACGATCCGATGGCTCGCATCCCATATCTCAATTCGAGAATCGTGCTTGATGAAATCAAACAATCCCGCTTCGGTGAAATAAACGGCCAGATACCCATAGGCAATCGATGAATAAACGGGCAGCTGCCGGACAAAAGCAAGATTGGGCGCCTCGCTTCCCCGTTCTGCCTGAGAGTGCCCGTTCACTCCAGTCCATGCTCTTCCGTCGGACAATTGCAATGAACGGTAAAAAACGTCCGTGCCTGAATCGACCCGTGTCAAAAATCCGTTCTTCGAGGACAACAGCAAGCCTTGCCTAGGCAAATACAAGTCAATGCTGAACGACTTGGGAATGGTCTGATGAATCAAGTTCACCTTCTTATTAAGCTCCAGCAACGCCACTGCATCCTTGCCGATATCAAGGTCATAGATGGCATTCAACACTTCATTGTCTAAGGTTAGACTGATGGTCGCTTGCTCGACTTCGGCCAGAGCGGAATCCATCCGTTGCCGAATTTGCTCCAGCTCGCTTAAGGAAGCTTCCCTCACCTGCTGCTCCATGTTGGATGACATTAGCCAATAAGACAATGTCATGCTTAAGGCAAGAGGAATATAGACGGCAATCAATCCAAGATAAAGGAGTCGAAAAAAGTACCTTCTTCGCTGAGGATGCTTTCTTTTATATCGTTTATACATGTTTGTCAGTAACATCGCTTCCCCTCCATATCCTGTTGCTGTGCACCAGACTCCAGTGTGACGAGCATCTGCATGATCAGTATACCTGAATTGTCCTCCTATTGTACTCGAGTTTCAAGCGTTGGGCTCAGCAGTCTGACCTCCTTCCCAGATTATTGAAATAGAAGCAACGGCAATCCTTGGACTTGAACCTATCGTCCTGGATTACCGTTGCTTCAACCACTTTATGTGTAAGGTTGCACCGTTCTTGATTATGCCTTCTGTCAATACGTCCAGGTTCGTCGGCGCGGCGTTTCGATCTGCAGCATCCGATGAGCAAGGAGTCGCCGCGATTCAGCCAACACCTCCCGATACTCGGGCTGATCTGCCACATTCGTGTATTCCCGCGGATCCTTGTCTAGATCGAACAGCTTTTCCTGCCCGTTCGACTCCAGCAAGTACCTGTGTTGCTGCGTGCGGATGTTTCTCCAGCCGGTATGCTCCATTAGCGCGCATGCCTTGGGCTCATATGGACGATCTTGGAACAGTGGGAACAGCGACTGACCCTTCAATGGCTCGGGGACCGGAATGCCTATGCTGTCGAGCAAGGTAGGAACCACATCAACCCCCTCCACCAGATGGGAGATCGTCTGCCCTGATCGGACCATCCCTGCCGGCCATCGGATAATAAGCGGTACACGACTGATACAATCAGGTCCAGGGTAAGACTTCCCATAGCGCAGGTAATCTCCTAGAAACTCGCCATGATCAGAGGTATAGATGACGATCGTATTGTCCTGCAGCCCTAATTCTTCAAGCGTATCCAGCATGCGTCCTGCGTGATAATCGACTTCGCTGATCATTGCATAGTACCCATGCTTAACCGAACGTAGCTCTTCATCTGTGCACGTACCTGAACGCTGGCGTTCAGCTTCATAGTCTGGCGCATATTCGGGCAAGCTTAACCGGTCGGGCTCATATAGGTCCAAAAACTCCTTAGGTGCCACCCACGGGGAGTGTGGCGAATATATGCCAGCGACACAGCACCATGGCTCATGCTGATGACGCTTAATGAAAGAAATCGTCTGCTCCGCCACAAATGCTGTATGTGTGATCTCGGACCGGCCCGGGAATGGGTGAGCACATCGCGCTTCGCGTACGGGATGCTCGATTCCATCATCCAGAACCATCAAGTTCTGATATATCTTCGTAGCCGGTGGCAGTCCAAGACTGATGTCCTTCTCCTCACCCGGATAATTCCTTCTGACCCAAGCTCGGTATGCATCCTCATAGCATCCCGGTTCATCGGAGATCTCCAAGTGATCGAACCCATAGGAGGGATGGATGTCACGGTGATCCCGATTGGCATGAGGCAGAAAGTGCAGCTTACCTATATTTCCAGTGCGGTACCCGTAATTACGGAGCAGCCTCGGTAAGGTGACCGTGTCCTCCGGTACCGGCACACCCATATGGGTAATGCCCAGACTCGATGGATATTGCCCCGTCAAGAAGCTGACACGACTAGGCATACATATCGGACTTTGAACGAAATAATGGTCGAAATTCATCCCTTCGCTAGCCAGCCGATCCAGCCGCGGTGTGATGATCTCCTTGTTGCCATTAGCCCCCAGCGCATCCCAGCGTTGTTGATCGGTATATATAATTAAAATATTAGGACGCTTCATGCCACCTTCCCCCTTCTGCACTCATCGGGTTGTGCCTGTCTAGTTAGCAAACAACATGTCAGTATAATAATAGAATGGACCTGGTTGCTCCGTATTATTCACTGCCACAGGCAACACATACACCTCAAGTGGCGCTCCATTCTGTTGTGCTATGATCTCCAATTCGTGATTCCCTTCAGTCATGACAAACTCGGCATATTGACTATTCGGCGCGCGGTGATAGGCTGGCATGAACTCCTCAATCGTCTTGCACGCTATAATCGTCTCACCATTGAATCTAGCGGATACCAAACCATTAGAAGCAGTAATCAACCTAACCTTGCGTTCGCTTGGATTATGAATCGTAGTTACTGCTCGATACTCTCCATCCTGCTTCGTATCCATCCACTTATCCCAATCCAATCGATTGCCGATGAAGCTGGCTTGCACTCCTTCTGGCTGATCAGGGCCCGAGATGATCCATTCGCTTGCAGCAACCAGCACGATCGTCTCCTTAAGCTCAGCCCAGGTTGATCGATCATGAATCCTTGTAATGACTGCCGTCAACTCATAGGCAGGAGCAGGCATTCCCTTGCTATGAACCTCGAAGTCAAAGCTCATAGATTGACCGGCCTCCAGTGTGAAGCCTTGCGCTGGCGTTCCATCCCATTCGCTCGGTGTGTCTAATGCAAGCCTACCGTTCCATTGCTCAAGTGAATGGTTCACCAATGTTAGCTTCAACCATTTACTTTGTTCCCGACTAATCGCCGGCCCCCTATCACCATAATCAATGAGAAGCTCTAGTCCAAGCGGCTCAGTCGAACCTTGAGGCAGCAGCCTGCGATCAATCGCCACATCACGCTCCCATAGCTTACGAACCATATCGTTCGCTTCAGCAGTCGCAGCGGCAAAATCAGTTGCCATCTCCGGATGTACAATTATACCCGAATCCCAAGCGGCCAGCACCTGCTTCCCCATACGAATCGTTCGTCTTGTCAATTCGTCCAGGTCAGCTGGCACAGGAAACCCTTTAATGGGCGGACTGATGGCGATTCGATCCCCAATCGGCTTCACCCACTTTTCTGGTAAGCCGTCCGGTCCGAGAATCATTCCTAGAATCGCTGCAAGTGTAGCGGCCGTGCAGTCTGTATCGTAACCACAGTTAACTGCCTTTAAGATCGCATCCTCAAAGTCTTCGCCGTACAGCCATCCCAGGATAGTAAAAGCGATATTTTGCGGAGCATCGGTGAAGTTATCGCGGCCATGGTGCTCCAGAATAAGCTTGCGTGCCTCGATCCAGCTCTTGCCTTCGCGATGCCACTTCAACAAATCATACAGCGCCTTCGCTGTGCGACTTGTCTCTGGTATATAAGATAATCCGATCGCAATCAGCTTATCTCGATCTTTCTCCATGAAAATGGCACTCTCTATCGCAGCAAAAAACATCTCTCCATATACACCTTCGCCGCCTGCGTGATCCACGACTGCATCCTGGTAGGCATAATGCGCAGCGATATGAGGCGCCCCCGGAGCAACCATTCCCCAAATCTCAGAACGAATCGGCGAGCCCATGCAATTCGTGAACGGGTTGTTGAACTTCCCAGCAAGAGGGGGCTGGATTCCTCTTCGTATATTTGTAAGCGCATACCCATATTCGTCAAAAGGGAAGAACACATGCTCGATCCATTCCTGTCCCAATTCCTTACACGTTAGCTTCGGGCCATATTGCTCCAGCGCATGCAGCCAAACGAGTTGCAGGTCAAGATCGTCGTTTGCCAGTGGTAACTCCTTCAGCGAAGGATAGAAATCTAACGTAAGCAGTTCCTTTTTACCCTCATCAGGCGCACCAAGAGTTCCCCCTATATTTTTACCTAACCATCCACCATAGACGGTATTGTAATAATCCTGTTCGTTCAGTATGTGAGCAGCCATTGTTTCAAGCCTCCAGTTTGTTATAATACAATCATTATAAAATGTGGAGTTCCCGAAAGACCATGAACAATCTTCATATATGAACGAGCTCAGAACACGGAGGCAGCCATGTACTATTCCTTATCCAGACTCTCTTCACTAGATGTTAAATGGGCTGGATTGTACGATGCCAGCTCACCATCATTTCAATGGAATCACTATAATCCGTATTACCAGCTGATCGCGGCCGTCGAAGGTCCTGTTCATATTGACGCGGGGCAGCAGCAGCATACGCTCCGCACAGGTGAATCGTTGCTACTGCTCCCGTGGGAACCGCATACCGGCTGGAATCACGGCGAACGGCAAGGGCAGTTTTTCTGGACCCAATTCTCCTGCTCCCCTGACATCAGTGTATTTCATACGGAAGGAGCCGACCTGAAAATTGTCCATGCCGAGAAAACAGAGCTACGAACGACACATGCCAGTCACGAAGACCTGCTCGTTATTCCGAAGCTGCATCTGTCCAACCAACGCTTCCGATTACTTGGCTTGTTTGAGCAGTTGGTTGCAGCGTCGAACACACCTCAGGGGTATTTTCGGTTTCAACAGACACTGTTGCTCAGCGAGATCTTACGATTGATTGCCACTAGCTTCCTGGAACAGAGCGATCAGGACACTTCCTTTCCGACATCCTACATCACCTATCGTAAGCTGGTTAATTATCTGAATAATGAGTATGAGAATGAGATTAGCACTGAAGATTTGGAACAGGCTATCGATCGAAAGTACGGGTACTTGTGCCATGTGTTCAAAAAATATGCCGATACCACTATTGTCAGTTACCTTCACGAGCTGCGTGTCCAACGAGCCAAATACCTTCTGCTTCACTCTGATAAAAGTGTAGGAGAAATCGCAAATGAAGTTGGCTACCAGGATCCTTTCTATTTCAGTCGGATCTTCAAACGATTAGAAGGGCTGTCCCCTCAGCATTACCGTAATCGCAAGAGTACGACTTAAGAGAAGATATCCGTTCTGTGATTCAGGAGCTAACATTTCAGGAAGTAACCCATGCTTTCAAGCAACAAGAGCTCGCCTTGGTAAGTGGAGGATAGCATAAAGAAGCACCATCGCATCGGATGGTGCTTCTTGTCTTTATGGAGACGAGGGGAGTCGAACCCCTGTCCGAAGATAACGCCACATCAGCTTCTACGGGTGTAGTCACAGTTTTGATGTCACCCGAGCAAGCGAAATGAAATTACAGTCTCGATTGAATATAACCCAACGCATGATGAAAATTGGAAAAGAACTTACATTTATAATTTTGTAGTTCCTCCAAAATCTCTTCTTGTTCGAAGTCTTTCCAATTACGACTCACAAAGACTTTCTCTTCCCCTACAGATTGTTGCATTACGTTGGTAATAACTGATGAATAAATAATTGCATCTTGTGGAGATAAGTCTAATTCTTCCTGATAACGAATAGAACCCTCATAAATTGTTGATGTTATATCGATTGTTTCGCCAACTCGTAACAATCGACCCAACACCTTCTCAAGCATATCTCTCTCTTTGATTTCAACATCAATAATTGTCTTTGTTAATGGTTGTAGCACTGAAACAAGTTCCTGGTTATAAACGGACCTTTGCAATTGCTGCAATTCTTTATTTAAGGACTGCTGTATACTTTTCCTCTGCTTCCCTCTTCCCTGTATCGTCCAGAACGGCTCCATCAAAGAGAAAGTAGGTATCACCAATTTAATGCGGTTTATCTCAGCGAAATCAAGAATTTGCTCTGCCGCTGTTGCTTCTTCTTGTGCAAGAACCAATTCAAGTATGAAATTCGATTCCACATATACAATCATCCTTGTACCTCAGAAACAACCCTGGCTCCAAGTATGGTATCAATGAACCCGCCCTCAACCAGCTTCAGTTCAGGCTCACTCGTAAAATTTCGACTTTCTTTTGCTCTAACTAGATCATTTATCCATTGAGTTACGATTAACTCTAATTCATTTCCTCTGAGTCGGTTTTCGTAAGTATCCATATGCCTATAATATCGACTAACAATGTCTTGCATGGAGAAACTAATTAGTGGATTGTCCAACAATTGGTGGGATTTCTCATTATCCCAAACATAACCATATTCTTGAGAAACTAGCACAAAGTACTTCGACTTCAAGCTCTGGTGTGCAATAATATTTCTTCTAATCTTTTTTGCATCCTCTATGTTAAGGTTTTTTCGATTTTTCACTTCAATTACCGCTATGGTTCCATCATCATCTTTAATCAAAATATCAAAAGAATTTGAATTCATAACTTCACCACCCTTGAGTGCTTTAATAACAATTATACACGATAAAAACAGAAAGAGCATCCTTCCTTAATGGATGCCCTCTCAATGTACTTATGGAGACGAGGGGAGTCGAACCCCTGTCCGAAGATAACGCCACACAGGCTTCTACGGGTGTAGTCACAGTTTTGATGTCACCTTAGAAGCGTCCCGTTACACTAACTTTAAATATAAATCGAGGGTTTTGCCAAGTGTCCTTGTAATCAAAGTAAGAAACAAATCGTTATTGCCCGTAGTATGGGCCAAATCTATTGCAGCATAATATTCTGCTCGATCCTCTTTTTCTATTACGATGGGCGGATAACCATTCTTCATAAGTTCAAAATTCAGAAGCAATCGTGCTGTCCTTCCGTTCCCATCAATGAACGGATGTATCTTAACAAAATCAACATGAAGAAAAGCAGCCCGCTCTACAGCATGCTTTTGCACCTGCCACTCTGCATAAGAGTGTATTAACTGCTCCATCTGGTCCTGAACTTGGATATAGTCAGGCGGTATGTGAGTTGCTCCGCTGATAATCACATTTTCCTTTCGGTACATCCCTGCATTTTCATCATCTATACCCTTGAGGATCAAGCGATGAATATTTTTCGATTGCCACTCGGACAGAGGTTCCTGGCGACTCACGATTTCTTCGACATACAAGATGGCTTCTTTATGATTAATAACTTCCAGATGCTCTTTAATGGTTTTACCACCGACCGTTATGCCCTCAAGAGCTACCTTCGTTTCAGATAATGTCAAAGTGTTGCCCTCAATAGCATTAGAGTGATAAGTCCAATTAATGATTAAGTGCTCACGGATACTTCGTAATGTATGTATAGGCAAAGGTCGTTTCCTATCAAGTTGTTCCATCTTGCTATCAATGTCAGAGAACATAGCGAATCACTCCAATCTGCGGAATCATGATCCATTATACAACATGAGTAAATACAAAAGAAAAGAGCACCTGTAGTTAGGTGCCCCTTCTCTTTGACTTATGGAGACGAGGGGAGTCGAACCCCTGTCCGAAGATAACGCCACACAGGCATCTACGGGTGTAGTCACAGTTTTGATGTCACCTAGGCCGACGCCCCGTAACCGGCTTCGATCTAGGTCAGCCTGATTATCTTCTTCAGCTCACCCCAGGCGGAGATGAGACAGCGTATCCCACTAAAGTTGAGCCCCTATCCGGCCACATGGGCGATGGACGGTAGAAGCACGAGAGCAGTTTCTTAGGCTGCTACAGCGTAGTTAGTTGTACGGTTGCCATTTAATAGGCTTTAGCGTTGATGAAGTGGACGCGTCCCCACTACCCGCAACCCATGCTCGAACTATCCCCGTCGAATCCAAGAACGTCCCCGCATGGAGGACCCGGTAAAGGGTCCTATAAAAGTGTTATGAAAAAAATCTTATCACGATGCCTCAATCATTGCAACTTCGACGACTGCAACGGATGAGAGGCAGCAACAAGTGTAGTTCGCTGTGCTTCGAGCTGGCTATGGCTCCGAGCAAGCTGCGCCGTTTCCTTCAGCGCTCCTTTATTATAGCATACCGACGGTCGAAAGATAGCGTGATGTTACTGGCAGCATGACCAGTCCGCACCATACGCCTCTCTACCGCGCCACCTTCTGCTTCTCCCGCAACGCCCGCTGAATCTCACGCTGAGCATCGCGCTTCGCCTCCGTGTCGCGCTTGTCGTACTGCTTCTTACCTTTACCCAGACCGAGCAGCAGCTTCGCATAGCCGTTGCGCACGTATACCTTCAGCGGCACCAGCGTGTAGCCCTCCTGCTTCGACTGGCCGAGCAGCTTGTTGATCTCTGGCTTCTTCATCAGCAGCTTGCGCGCTCGCGTCGGATCGGTCGGATTGTGACGGTTCCCCTGCTCGAAGGGGCTGATATGCATATTGTGAATGAACGCCTCGCCATTGCGAATCGTCGCGAACGCGTCGCCGATATTGGCCTTGCCCAGACGCAGCGACTTGATCTCTGTGCCGGTCAGCACCATGCCGCATTCATACGTATCCTCGATAAAATAATCGTGCGACGCCTTCTTGTTCTGCGCCAGCACCTTATTCTCCGCCTTCTTGCTCATCTGTGAACCGCTCCTTCCCGCCAAGCTTACCCGCTTCCACGCCTGCAATATGCAAAAGAAGGGATAGAGTCCATTGTATCAACTCTATCCCTCGAAAGCAAGCCGCGCCTATCGCTTCACCGTCTTCTTGCGCCGCTTCTTCGGCCCGAAGCCGCCGAAGCCACCGCCGTCCTGGCCGCCTTCACCGCCGCGGCCAGTCGCCTTCAGCGCCCGCGACTTCGCCGCGCCGGGCCCCTTGCTGCGGCCAGCGCCGCCTGCGCTGCGCCCGCTGCCCGCTTCGCCAGCGGCTGCGCCCGCGGCGCCGTCACGCCCGGCTGCGCCTGTGCCCGGCGCGCCGCTGCGCCGCCCGCGCGGACCATCCCCGCGCCCGGCGCCTGCACTGCCCGCGCCTGCGCCCGCTCCGCCGCGGCGCCCGCCTTCGGCGCCGCCGAAGCCTGCGGCGTCGCCGCCACGCGCGGCTGCGCCTGTGCCCGGCGCGCCGCTGCGCCGTCCGCGCGGGCCGTCGCCGCGCCCCGCGCTGGCGCCCGCTCCGGCGCCGCGTCCACCGCGGCGCCCTGAGGCTGCGCCGCCTTCGCCTCCGCGGCGGCCTGAGCCTCCGCTGCGGCCTTCACGCCCACCGCCGGAGCCGCTGCCGCCGCGCTTGCCCTTGCGCACCGCCTTGAGCGCGTCGACGAGGCTCACCTTTTGCCCTCGCGGCCGCGTATCCATCATCTCGAAGTCGATCGTCTTCTCGTCCATGCTCACACGCGCCACGCGCACCTTCACCTCGTCGCCGAGGCGGTAGATGCGAGACGTACGCTCGCCGATCAGCGCATGCTGCGCCTCATGGAAGTGGTAATAGTCATCGTGCAGATCGGATAGACGAATCAAGCCTTCGACCGTATTGTCCAGCTCCACGAATATACCGAAGCTCGTCACGCTGCTAATAATGCCGTCGAACTCCTCGCCGACCTTATCCATCATGAACTCGGCCTTCTTCAGCGCCTCCGTCTCGCGCTCAGCATCGACAGCGACACGCTCGCGCTCCGACGACTGCTTCGCAATATCCTCCATACGCGCGGTCAAATATTCATGACGCGCATCGCTCAGCGTGCCGCTCTCCAGCACCTCGCGGATGACGCGGTGAATGATCAAGTCTGGATAACGACGAATCGGCGACGTGAAGTGCGAGTAATACTCGGCGGACAAGCCGTAATGCCCGAGACTCTGCGCGTCATAGCGCGCCTGCTTCATCGAGCGGAGCAGCACGGTGCTGATGACCGTCTCCTCCTTCGTCCCCTTAATCTCCTCAAGCAGCGACTGCAGCGCCTTCGGATGAATGGAGTTGCCCTTGCCGCGCACGACATACCCGAAGTTCGTAATGAACTCCATGAAGTGCTGCAGCTTCTCGCCATCCGGGTCCTCATGCACCCGGTACAGGAACGGCACCTTCAGCCAGTAGAAGTGCTCCGCCACCGTCTCATTCGCCGCGAGCATGAATTCCTCGATAATCATCTCGGCAATCGATCTATCGCGCTTAATAATCTCGGTCGGCTTGCCGTCGGAGTCGACGAGAATTTTGGCCTCCTGGAAGTCGAAATCAATCGCGCCGCGATGCATCCGCTTCGCTCGCAGCTTCATCGCGAGCTCCTCCATCAGACGGAAGTCGTCCATCAGGTAGCCGTATTTCTCCACCAGCTCCGGGTCAGGCGACTCCTCGGTCAGCAGCGTCTTCACGTTGTTGTACGTCATCCGCTCGCTCGTCCGAATGACGCTCGTGAACACATCGTGCCGCACGACGTTCAGCTGGGCATCGAATTCCATCTCGCACGACATCGTCAGACGGTCCACCTGTGGATTCAACGAGCAGATCCCGTTCGACAGACGATGCGGCAGCATCGGAATGACGCGATCGACGAGATAGACGCTGCAGCCGCGGTTGTACGCCTCGCGATCTAGCGGCGAGCCCTCACGCACATAGTAGCTCACATCGGCAATATGAACGCCCAGCACGTAGTTGCCGTTCGGCAGCCGCTCCACGTTCACCGCGTCATCGAGATCCTTCGCATCCTCGCCATCGATTGTCACGATCCGCTTGCCGCGCAGGTCACGACGGCCTTGGCTGACGATCTCCTCCTCGGTAATCACCTCAGGGGCACGTCCCGCCTCCTCCATCACCTCATCCGGGAACGACTCCGGCAAGCCATGCTTGCGAATGATGGACAATATGTCGACGCCCGGATCGTTCTTGTGACCGAGTATCTCGATCACCTCGCCCTGCGCCGCCGCACGCCCCTCTGGGTAAGCGACGATGTTCACGACGACCTTATGACCGTCCATCGCGCCGTTGAACGCATCCTTCGGGATGAATATATCCCGCACGACCCGCTTATCATCGGGTATAACGAACGCATACTCCTCATACGTCTTGAACAAGCCGACGATCCGCGTATTCCCGCGAGTGACGACTCGAACGACCTCGCCCTCCAGACGACCGCCGGACACACCCTTGCTCGTCACGCGCACGAGAATAATGTCGCCGTTCATCGCGGTACCCATATCGTTCGCATGAATGTAGACGTCTGGCAGCTCCTTGTCGTCCGGAATTAAGAACCCGAACCCCTTCGCATGCGCCTGCAGCCGACCACGCAGCAGATTCATCCGCTCAGGCACACCGTACCGATCATTACGCGTACGCAAAATATGCCCTTCGTTCTCCAGCTCATTCAGCAGTCTGAGGAAGCTCTTGAATTCCTCCGCGTCCTCCAGCTCGAAGTGCTGCTCCAGCTCGTGATACGTCATCGGCTTGTACGCCGTTTCCTTCATGAAATCCAATACTGTTTCTTTATTTACCATATCATCACCCTTTCTGGTGTCTTGTCTATCTTCATTATATTCCTTACACGTGCTGCAAGGTCCCGGCTAGTCCGGCTGCCGTTAATTCCAAGCTCTGCAGCTGATCCAATGCCAAGAGAAAACGTGAGATCTCCTCATACACATGCTCCCGTCCGTCATCGAGCAGCAGCGCGTGCGACGACTCCGGATACATCGAGAGCTGTCTGAATGGCGATGATACATGGCGATAGATGTACTCCGCGCTCTTCGGCACGACGAGCGAATCCTTCAGCCCTTGCGCGATCAGCACCGGAATATGAACGTGACGAAGGCTCGACTTCACAACCTTCAGCAGCTTGCGCAGATCGACCACACAAGGAATCGGTGTCTTCGTATACGTGCACGCCTCTTCCATAATATGCGGCGCTACAGTGGGCTTGCGCTCTATATATTTCACGAAATATTGCAGCAGTATGGCCAGAACAGTCTTCCGGCTCGAGAGATAAATAGGCGCAGCCAGCGTCACTACCGCGGCCAGACGCCGCTCCATCGCCAGCTTCAGTGCAAGCAGTCCGCCCATCGAGTGGCCGATCGCTACGATGCGCTTGCCGCTTCCTTCCATCTCATCATAGCATTCCCGCACATGTCTCGACCAATCGACCCAGCCCGTATGGATCATATCCTCCGGTGTTGTCCCGTGTCCGGGCAGAAGAATACCGCGTACCGTATATCCCTGGTCGTTCAAGTAATAGCCAACCCGGCGAAACTCAGAGGGTGAACCGGTGAAGCCGTGGATCATGAGGAGCTCTGTTGACGCCCGTTCCCCGATTCCCCGTAAGTAAAAAGGCTCTGTTGTCCGATACATTCTGCTCAACTGCCCCGCCTCGCTTCCCTAGCCGCAACGTTGAAAAAGAAAAACAGCAGGAGTATTATTCCCCTGCTGCTCGGATTTATGTTTTAGACGGATCTCACGAAAAATGCCACGACAATGGTCAGCCCAAAGAACACGACTGCAAGACCCATTGTAAGCCGCTGCAGGAACAGCTCCAGCCCGCGCGCCTTCTGCTTCCCGAACAAGTGCTCCGCACCTCCGGAGATGGCACCGGATAATCCCGCGCTCTTGCCTGGCTGCAGCAATACCGCCGCAATTAATCCAATGGACACAATGACCAAAATAATCTTAAGTGCTAATTCCATCCTTCCACCTCCTAATACCGACTGCTCACATCTTGTCCGATAATCATAGACAGCATCCCCAGTATAACACAACCGCGCAGCACTTGACAAACAGAATTGGAAGCGCTCTACGCACAAAAGCCCGCCCGAGCGTCGGACGGACTTCTATATGATATTCACTCAGCCCTGCGGTACATCCGCCGCACAGCGGAAGCCTGCGTTGCCGGTCGAGCTGTCCGGAGTGTTCGAGCTTCGCGCCGCGACACGGTACCGGTTGCAGTACGACTTGTGACACAGGTACGAGCCGCCGCGCATGACACGAGCTGCACCCGACGGTGGTCCCTGCGGATTCGTCCGCTCCGCCTTCTGGTGGTACGTCGGGTGGAACCAGTCGCTGCACCATTCCCACACGTTGCCCGACACGTTATACAGCCCATAGCCGTTCGGCTCGAACGCGTCGACCGGGCATGTCCCGATGTAGCCGTCAGAGGCGTTGTTCTTCTCCGGGAACTTGCCCTGCCAGATGTTGCACATATGCTTGCCGTCCTGCTTCAGCAGATCGCCCCAAGGGTAACGCTTGCCGACAAGACCGCCGCGGGCTGCGTACTCCCACTCCGCCTCGGTCGGCAGACGCTTGCCTGCCCAGCGGCAGTACGCCTCCGCATCGTTCCACGACACATGCACGACAGGATGGTCGGCCCGACCCTCGACAGAAGTGCCCGGACCTTCGGGACAAGCCCAGTAGGCGCCCGCCACCGCGTACCACCACGGCGTCTGCTGCGGCACCTGCGTCACGGTCGCTGCGACCGACTCCGGTACGAGTAGATGAAAGACGTACGACCAGCCGAACGTCTCCGCCTCTGTCTGATAGCCTGTCTCCTGTACGAACTGCGCGAACTGCGCATTCGTCACGGCGTACGCATCGATATAATAGTCGCCGAGCGTCACCTCGCGCACCGGGCCTTCCCCGTCTGCGGGGAAGCCCTCGGCGTCCTCCGTTCCCATCAGGAACGTCGCGCCGCTAATGCGGACCATGCCGTCATGCTCCGGCTTAGCTCCGAGCTGTCGTGGAGCCGGAACGACGAGCTCGATCGGAATCGGGGACGGCCCCTCGCCCGCTCTCGCCGGAGCACAGCAGGAACGCAGCTCCTTATGCTCTTGCTCACTCATCTCGTTCATCTCCTTCGTGTTGTGTGCCCTAGCTGTACAGTGCCGCACCGATGACACCTGACATGAGTATAACCGCCGCCGGGTGTACCCGATACTTCACGAGCGCGAGCAGCGCGCCGAGGAACACCAGCATCAGGCTGATCGTGCTCCAGTTGATCCCGCCGAGACTGGATGGGATGACCTGGTTGCCGATGGCGAACTTGATCGCGGCGTAGAAGATAAGACCAGTGATGATCGGACGGAGGACGTAGAAGCCTTTTTTGACAACCATATTCTGATTCATCTTATAGAACGACGTGGCGACGACCAGAATAATGATGAGCGATGGCAGCACCATCCCCGCCGCCGAGACGATCGCTCCCGGTACGCCGACGAGATGGTAGCCGATGAAGATCGCGCAGTTGGTCGCAATCGGTCCCGGAGACATGCCAGCCACGGCGATGACGTCCGTGAAGCTCTGCAGCGTCAGCCATTGATGCTCCCAGACGACCTCCCGTTCAATAACGGGAATCATCGAGTAGCCGCCGCCGAACGATACCGCACCGATCATGAGGAACGTCACGAACAATTCGAACAGTAAGCCCGCATCCTGCATCATATCCCATCCCCCATGATGAAGCCCCATTCCTTGCGCTCGATCTGATGACCCTCCAACGTCGTCTTCATCCCGAGGCGAGTACGTATCGCGACCAAGATCGGTCCGATCAGGAAGCCGCTCAGAATCATGAGTGCCGGATGAATATGCGGCAGGAACAGAATGCCGAGTGTCACGAGCACGACGCCGAACGTCATCTTATCCAGCACCGCTGTCTTGCCGATCTTGTAGCCCGCATAGCAGATGAGGGCGACGATCGCCGCGCGTATGCCCTGGAACGCCGCCTCGATCTTCGGGTGATCGTGCACCTCCATGAAGAACACCGACAGCAGCAGCACGATGAGGAACGTCGGCAGCAGTACGCCGGCCATTGCCGCGATCGCGCCTAGCGGTCCAGCCAGTCGGTAGCCGATGAACGTCGCCGAGTTAATAGCGATAGCGCCCGGGATCGACTCTGCAACCGCGAACACGTCCGCGACCTCCTTCGTCTCGAGCCACTTGCGCTTATCCACCACTTCCTTCTCAATGAGTGGAATCATGGCGTAGCCGCCGCCGAACGTGACCGGACCGATCCGCAGAAAGCACAGAAATATGGATGGAATGCGCCCCCAGCGCTCCTTGAACGATGTATGCATAAGTCCCGCCCCCTTACTTTACTTGTCAAACTAAGTATAGCATCTTTATTTCAACTTGAAAATAAGGAGTTGGATTTTTAGAGTTAATATAGTTTATATTTCAAAGTTAACTGGATTGTAGTGATTCTTTTGACCACTTTGGTTAATACATAGTGTTTTGCTAGGAATAATAGGGATGAGCTCTCGAGACGGCGGCTCCACGCGTTCATGTCATCGCACGCTGCTGACGGAACACGGACGGTGCTGCGCCGAACTCACGCTTGAACTGCCGCCCGAAGTATTCCGGCTCCATGCCCACGTAAGCCGCCGCCTCTGCGACGGACAGCTCCGGCTGCTCCTCCAAGAGCCGTGCTGCCGTATGGAGCCGCAGCCAGCGTACATACTGCAGCGGCGTCATGCCGAGCGATTGCTGGAAGATGCGGTTCAGCTGCTTGGACGAGTAGCCGACATAGGAGGACAGCTCGGCGAGCGTGAAGTCACGCTGCAGGTAGTCGTCCAGAAAGCGCACGACCCGGTCGACCACCTCACCGCGGTAACAAGAGGCTCGCTTCCTTGAGACGGGCCCCGACTCCTCCGCTTGCTCGCCCTGCTTCTTCAGCTCCATACATAGCGTGAACAGCAGCTCACTCGTCCGCCACTTGTCATACTGAGGGCCCGAGTATAGCCAGATGTCCCCGAGCAGATCGCGCATGCGCTGTATGTGCCGCACCCTCCGATGCACCGTCTCCACGCCGAAGCCCCAAGGCCCGAGCATCGCATGCGCTTCGTCGATGAACGTCACATAGCCAACCTGCCACGGCGAGCTGTCCTGCTTCGGCATGTACACATGCGGCAGGCTAGCCGGAATATACAGTACGGAGCCCGGCTCCAGCGTGAGCCAATCGTCCGACCCAAGGACCCGGAATACACCTGACCCGGATAAGGTGAGCAGCAGATGATTAGCCGAGAAGCCGCGCATCCGAATGCGCATGCTCTGCAGCTCTGTTCCGACGGTGTAGACGGAGAACGGCAAGGAGCCGCTCTCGGGATGGTACACATTCGTACGTAGTTTTAACAGCTTCATGGTACGTTTACACTCCGTTATGTCCATTTTGTCCGGATGAATGTCCGTCTTGACTCTATCCGTTACCAGTATAGCACGGTACACTGTTAGCAAGGGATTCGTGCTGAGCGATCCACATGAATAGATTCATATTGAGAGGAGCTGAAGTCTGATGAGTGTGAAGCCATTGCGCTGGGGCATTCTCGGCTGTGCAGGTATTGCGGTCCGGGCCGTCATTCCGGGCATTATCGAGTCGAACACAGGAGAGGTAGCGGCGATTGCGAGCCGTGATCTGGAGAAGTCTCGTGCCACCGCTGATAAGCTGGGCATCGAGACGGCCTACGGCAGCTACGAGGAGCTGCTCGCTGACGAGACGATTGAGGCGGTGTACATCCCGCTGCCGAACCATCTGCATAAGGAATGGACGATTCGTGCAGCCGAGGCCGGTAAGCATGTATTGTGCGAAAAGCCCGCTGCGCTGAACGCCGCCGAGATGGAAGAGATGGCGGCCGCCTGCGAGAAGGCCGGCGTGTTCTTCGCCGAGGCGTTCATGTACAGACTGCATCCCCGCTACGCGATGATCAGGGAGACCATTGCAAGCGGCAAGATCGGGGAGCTGCGCGGCATTCACGGCGCGTTCACCTTCAACAATGCAGGCAGCGACGGCAACGTGCGCTTCTCGCGCGCGATGGGCGGCGGCTCGCTGTACGACGTCGGCGTCTATCCGATCTCGGCCGCACGTATGGTGCTCGGCTGTGAGCCGGAAGCGGTCACGGTGCACGCCTTCTTCTCGCCGCAGCACGATGAGGTCGATATGATGGCATCGGGTCTTGTCGAGTTCCCGGGCTCGGTCGCGCTGACGTTCGACTGCGGCATGTGGGCGGCTGGACGCAATACGCTTGAGATTGTCGGAACGGAAGGACGGATCGAGGTACCGTCGGCGTACGTCGCTCCTGCCGATTCGAGCTCGGACTTCGTCGTGATCAAGGGCAACGAGCGCCGTGTAGTGGAGGTGCCGCACGTGAACCAGTATGCGGTGCAGGCCGACGTATTCGCGCACAGCGTACGTACGGGCGAGCCGCTACCGTACAGCCCGTCCGATTCGATCGCAGGCATGCGCGTGCTGGACGCTTGCTTGAAGTCAGCGCGTGAGCGTGTGCGTGTAACACTGTAATGATCCCCCTATGGAGGTGACTCGTATGGACTATATAACGATTCCGGGTGTGACGAAGCCGGTCTCCCGCTTAATCAAGGGCTCCGACTACTTCCGTCATCACGTATATGAGAAGGTATGCGACAATCTAGACGCGTATCTGGCCATTGGCGGTAACGCGATCGACACGGCGTACATCTATTGCGGCGGCGAGAGCGAGGCGGTCATCGGCCGCTACATGCAGGAGCGCGGCAACCGTGAGTCGCTCGTCATCTGGACGAAGGGTGCGCACCACGACCAGACAGGCCCGCGGGTGACGAAGGCTGCGATAGATCACGACCTATCCGCCAGCCTGGAGCGTCTGCAGTCGAGCTATGTCGACATGTACGCGCTCCATCGCGACGATCCGAGCGTGCCGGTCGGCCCTATTGTGGAGGCGCTGAACGCACACCTCGAGGCCGGACGCATCCGCGCGATCGGGGCGTCCAACTGGACGTGGCAGCGACTCGACGAGGCGAACCGCTACGCCGCGCAGCACGGGCTGACAGGCTTCAGCTTCAGCAGCCCGAACCTCAGTCTCGCGAAGGTGAACGAGCCGTTCTGGACCGGCTGCGTGTCCGCCGATCAGGCGACGCTCGACTGGCACGAGGAGACAGGACTGCCGCTGCTCGCATGGTCGTCGCAGGCCCGCGGCTTCTTCACCGGGCGCTACTCGCCAGAGGTGACGGATAACGCCGATCTCGTGCGCGTCTTGTACAGCGAGGCTAACTGGGAGCGTCTTGCGCGTGCGAAGCAGCTGGCGGCCGAGAAGCAGGTGAGCATGATTCAGATCGCGCTCGCATACGTGCTGAACCAGCCGTTCCCGACCTGCGCGCTCATCGGCGCCCAGTCGCGGGAGGAGCTGCTCTCCTGCGCCGAAGGCTCGCGCATCCGGCTGACTCCCGAGGAGACAGCTTGGCTCGATCTGCAGGAGCAGACGCTGCGCCGTTAGGCGGGCGCTTGAGCGACACAGGCAGACGCTGCGCCGCTGGCGGGCGCTTGAGCGGTACGGGCAAACGCTGCGCCGCTGGCGGGCGCTTGCCTCGCAAGCTAGTCTCGCTTGGCCTACAAGCGGGACGCCCGTCTCGTGCGAGCAGCTGCAACGCCAGCCTGTATGACCTCACCTGCTCAAGCAAGCGCTTCACTTACACGCCAGATTTCCCCCTACAAGGTACCGAATCGATTCGCGCATGTGGCGCGGGTTGGTTCGGTGCCTTTTTTTCACAGTGAGGGAGATAGGTAAAAATAGTACTAGTATTCTAAGCAATAATGCATGGCTACCGCATGTCCTCAAGGGTACAATAGCCTTATAGAACGAACAACTCATCCGAGGAGGACTTACGATGACGACTGACATCCGCAAAGTCAAACCATTACCAAATATGACCGATTCCACATGGACGAACGGCTTCTGGGCCGAACGCTTCCACCTGGCTCACAAGGAAATGATCGAGTCGATGGAGAAGGCGCTTCACGAGAAGGAGAACGGTACGTACTTGCCGAACTTCGAGGTGGCGGCTGGACTGAAGAGCGACCGCCATTACGGCGAAGATTGGTCCGACGGCGACTGCTACAAGTTCCTCGAGGCATGCGCACATGTGTACGCCTTGACGAAGGACCCTGAGCTCGATCAGAAGCTGGACAAATATATTAGCTTCATCGCGCAGGCGCAGGACGAGGACGGCTACATCAGCACGAACGTGCAGCTGAGCCACAAGAAGCGCTGGGGCCAGCGCATCTATCATGAGGACTACAACTTCGGTCACCTGCTCACGACAGCGGTCGTTCACTATGAAGCGACGGGCAAGGACAGCCTCTTGAACGTTGCGCTCAAGGCAGCCGAGTACCTGAACCGTACGTTCAACCCATGTCCGAAGCACCTCATTCACTACGGCTGGAACCCTTCGAACATTATGGGTCTGGTCGAGCTGTACCGCGTCACAGGCAACGAGCAGCATCTGAAGCTCGCTGACATTTTCATGACGATGCGCGGCGCAGGCTACGGCGGTGAGGACCAGAACCAGGACCGCACGCCACTTCGCGAGGAGACAGAAGCGATCGGTCACGCCGTAACGGCGGTATACCTGTATGCAGGCGCTGCTGACGTATTCGCTCACACAGGCGAAGAAGCGATCATGAACTCGCTCACACGCATCTGGGACGATATGTATCTGAGAAAAATGTACGTAACCGGCGGAGTCGGCGCGATCTACAACGGTCTGTCCAAGAACGGCGACAAGATCTGGGAAGCGTTCGGCAACGAGTACCAGCTTCCGAACCGCTCGGCTTACACCGAGACGTGCGCGAACATCGGTAACGCGATGTGGTCGATGCGCATGTTCAACCTGACTCAAGACGCGAAGTATATGGACGTCTTCGAGCGCGTCGTGTACAACAGCTTGCTCGGTTCGATGACGCTCGACGGTCACAAGTTCTGCTACACGAATCCGCTGGAGACGAGAGGCAGCAAGCTGTTCAACCACTTCACGCCGCAGACGCAGCACTTCCGCGCGGAGAGATGGTTCACGCATACGTGCTACTGCTGCCCGCCACAGGTGCTCCGCACGATCGCGAAGCTCAATCAGTGGGTATACGGCCAGTCGAGCGAAGGTCTGTACATTCATCTGTACAGCGGCAACAAGCTGAGCACGGTGCTGGAGTCCGGCGAGCAGCTGGAGCTGACGGTCAGCTCGAACTTCCCGACCGACGAGAACGTACAGATTACTATCGAATCGAGCCTGAAGCAAGAGACGTCGATCTTCCTGCGCATTCCGCAATGGGCGACAGGTGCAGTCGTGAAGGTGAACGGCGAAGTACAGCCGGGCGTTGCTGCCGGCTCGTATCATGAAGTGAAGCGTCAGTGGCAAGCGAACGATCGCATCGAGCTCGTACTGCCCATGTCCGTGAAGATGATTGCAGCGAACCCGATGGTCGAGGAAGCTCGCGGTCAAGTCGCATTCACCTACGGTCCATTCGTCTACTGCCTGGAGGCTCACGATCTTCCGCAGGACGTAACGATTGATCAGGTGCGCATCCCTCGCCAGATCAAGCTGGAGGCTTCGTTCAATGCCGACCTGCTCGGCGGTGTTACACAGCTGAAGGGCACAGCCGTGAAGATTCAAGAGGCTAATCACGACGTGTCGCTGTACCAGCCGTTTGAGAACCTGGAGCTGCAGGACATCGAGATCTCGCTGATCCCTTACTACGCTTGGAACAACCGCGGCAAGGCGGACATGTCCGTGTGGATGCCGTTGATCTAATGATTTAAATTCAATAAGGTACAGGAGATGCTGGTTGGCATCTTCTGTACCTTTGTTTGTTTGGGGCTGCGGTTTGGCTACAACAGCCCACAATCTTTCAATATTTTTTCGACCGACTCATGTACGGTTAGAGAAGGATTATCCTTATAATAGCTGTAGCCTTTATATCGGTGCAGTGTAATCCGAGCTTCGACATGTCCGTTCATAATGGCTTTAGCTCGTTTAATCGCAGCTCTCACATCATGTAATGAGATTTTACCAAGCACCCTCTTGAAGTTCTGCTCTTCCTTGTATGTATCGAGTTCCTTGAACTTTTCATCATATGCACGGTTTATAGGAGTAAGATACTGATCTCTGTGAGTCATGTAGCTGCAGTTGGTTTTATGCAAGATCATCCACAGTTCAAAGGTCAGATTGGAATATCCCAATATATATTTGATCTGCTTGCCTTGAATCGAAGAGCTCTGCTTAAGCTGGTCTAATGTATCCATAAACTGCTTGACATGCACGGCCTCACTACTTTCGTAGTCAAACCAGTGTGTAATTTCAATTGGTGACGTAGCGACTACAGTCTTAGCAAATTTATAGGGACTTTTCTGTACCTTGCATTCAATGGATACATGGAGCTTTGCCGACTCCTCAGCCCGAAGCAAATCATTAATCCGAGCTAAGTACCACTTCTCGGTCTCACCTTCTACTGTGAAGTAATACTTTCTATTCGGCTTTCTAACCATTCACCTTCCGACCCCCAGCTTCTCTATCAGCTTCTCAATAACTGGCGAGAAATCGATCTCCTTAATGGCTCCATACTGGCTGACGAAATAATTCTTCATATAATCTCCACCCATTCGAACCCCCTTCTCTCCAGAGGTACCGAAGTCAGATAGCGAATAGTGAGTGCTCAGTGAAGTATCATCATCTCGCTCTACGAATTTAATCTCGTCACGTCTGAACAAGTTCGAATTAAGGAATATCGGGTTATGGGTGTTGAATATGAGCTGGGCATTGTTCTTATTCAGGTCGTCACTGTGAAAAATATTAATAATACTCATCAGCGCCATCGGATGTAAGGAAGCATCGAATTCATCAACCACAAGGGTCCCGCCTCGGAGCAAGGCCGAGATGATCACAGGGAATAGATGAACAAATCGGACCGTTCCGTAAGATTCGAAAATTTCGGCGTTAAGTACATCATTCTCTATGATAGAGACCAGTCGCTGTTCAGATTCATCATCCTTGGAGGCATACCCCAGCTCATTGGAAGTGATCCCGAATATCTTCGCTGCTTCATTTACTGTTGTATCTATAAAGATGGTATCCTTTTTAGACTTGGAGGGCTTAGCTTGAAGCGAATCTGCCCTGTAGTACACCATGAATTTATTTTCAAGCCAATGACTCACCATTTCTGCCAGCTTCGGGCTAAATATATTTTTGAAGCCATTCGTCAAAAATAGTTCATCATCAACCAAATTGTTAAAAGCTAGCTTAGACAATAGCTCGGTTGCTTGTTTGTCCAGCACGTTCATACCAAATGAAGATAACCATCCAGCATCAATCTGCAGCTCATCATGTCGGTTATAAACGAGGCGCTCATTCACATAAAGAACCTCTTGTACAACCCTTCTCGAATACTCCTCATCCAAAAACGCACCCAGGTCGACAGTTAGTTGGAACTCGAACAACATGGTTTGTTCGATAAATTTGATTGAGAAGAAGACGGGATGTTTACCTTGGTCATAACGATTAGGTATTAATTCTAGATGAATAGCTGCTGCATCCGAGAATGTGAGTCGGCTCTGATCTCCATTTCGAACATTGCCGCGCAGCATGATCGACTTCAACGTCTCCATCGCCCCGATGATGTTGGTTTTACCCGATGCATTGGCTCCATAAATGACCGCTGAGCTTAAGGCCCGGTGCTCCTTCTTGCCAACCTTCTCCTTCAATATGCTGTAATCCAAGCCCTTCTGCTTTGGTGCAGGAATCATCGAAAAGACGAGCTCATCAACGAAGGTCTTGTAATTCTTTACGCGAAATTCCAACAGCAAGCAGAACACCTCCATTTTGCGGAAAAACTGCAAAATCACATTTTAAATATATGGTTTATATTGCACATATGTCAACTTTGTTATTTCTTTTTCCAAAATTAAATCTGCCAACAACAAAAATCTAACTTTAGGTCAATTTTTTCAGTCTATATCTGCCATGACAAACCATCTTAAGATGTACAAAAAGGTACCATGCAGAAAGACAGAGGAAATATAATACAAAATTTACCTGTAGGTTATTTACATTTTTTAATTATATACTATACCTTGACAGTGAAAAGTTCTCGATAGAAAAATAACCCAACCTAGCGATTTTACGGTATCCTTAAGGTCTCACTCTAAAAGGATAGAATCGCTGGATGGGTTATAGACACCAGTCTAACCCATTTGCGGGCGATTGACCAGACCTATGCTCCCATACATCGATAAAATCATAAATGAATTTCGTTCCTGCTTCTCCAGGCAAGCCGCCTTTCACTGGTTTGTCATTACGGTGATCGGCCTGATGGTGCGCTCCGACCAGTTAGGGGTGACCTCCATTGTACGAGACCTTACGCTGCATCCGCGCTGCTACGAGACGCTGATCCATTTCTTTCGTTCTTCGGCCTGGTCGCTGGAATCCCTTCGATTAACTTGGCTCCAAGTCGTCCGCAAGGCGGCTCCTTTGATGACCGTTGGTGACCGCGTAGTCCTGGTGGGCGATGGCATGAAGCAGTCCAAGGAAGGCCGTCGAATGCCCGGCGTGAAGAAAATGCATCAGGAATCAGAAAATTCGTCCAAAGGTGAATATATCTTTGGCCATCTCTTTGGAGCCGTCGGTGTGTTGGTCGGAGCGTCGGCCAAATGGTTCTGCTTGCCCCTCTCTATGAATTTGCAAGACGGCGTGAAGACGATTTGGAACTGGGGAGCGTCCGCTCCAGCCGAGCCGAAATCAGATTCCCATGTGGTGCAAATGATCGGGCAGGGCTTTGCCGCCGCGAAGGTGCTTGGTGACGCCTTGTTCCTGCTGGATCGCTATTTTCTGTCCGTTCCGGCGCTGATCCGGTGGAAGCAGGAGCAGGCTGCGAGCGGAGTCCGACTGGACCTCATCACGAAGGCCAAAGTCAACACCACAGCCTATGAATTCCCCGCTGCCAAAAAACCAGGCCGGGGCCGTCCGCCGAAGAAAGGCGCGAAAGTCAAGCTCAAGGAGCTTTTTCAAACCCGGGCAGCATCGTTTCAAACGGCCGAGGTGATGCTGTATGGCAAGGAAGAAACGGTTTCCTTTTTGTGCCTGGACCTGTTGTGGGGGAAAAAGCTGTATCAGCCTTTGCGATTTGTCCTGGTGCTGCGTGGAGACCAGACCTCTATTTTGGTGAGTACGGACCTGACGCTTGCCGGCCCCGAGATCATTTCCTTGTACGGATACCGGTTCAAGATCGAATGTACGTTTCGGGAAATGAAACAAGTCATCGGCGCCTTCGGCTATCGCTTCTGGAGCAAATCCATGCCGAAGCTCAAGAGGTATCTACGCAAGACCGAGAGCCATCCACTGGAACAAGTAAAGAACGAACAGGATCAAAAGCGAATACGACAAACACTTGAAGCCATCGAAGGATTCGTCATGTGCAGTTGCATCGCAACCGGCTTAATTCAGATGGTCGCGTTGACGTTTTCGGCGCGTACGCCGGGCTTGTTCTGGCGTTATTTGCGAACACCATCGAAAGCCATCGTCTCTGAGGCTACCGTGGTGGTTTATTTGCGCAGATCCATTTTTCGCATGTTTGCCCAGCACCCGGATTTACCCATAACCGAAACAATTCGTTCCAAGCAGGAAAAAACCACTAACAACGCGGATTTGCTGGCTTCTTAAGCGTTAGAACTCTTCACTGTCCAGTACTATACTATCAATGTAATTACAAAAACTAATAGGAGTGAATTATTCATGAAAATTAAAAAACTGTTGTTTGTATCTATCGTAAGTGTAGCATTGAGCGCAACGGCAACCAGCGTTTTTGCAAACTCCGAGCCTGGCGCGTCAAGTAAGAGTACATTGTCGTTAAGCCCTAGTATCACCACGAATAAAGTTGGAACGAAAAATACTGCGGAGCCGCTTGCCACTGTTACTCCTTCACGTGATGGAGGTATCAGTATTTTATCCAACAATTTGGTCATTCAAGAGACCAACATCTCAGCATCTCAAGGTACTTGGGAAAGAAGTTGGTCTCAGCCAGAAGATTGGAACTATTATAGGTTCTATGTTAATAACACTACAAGCACAAGTGTAACTGTTCAAATCCAACAGAATGGTTATACTCAAAACTATAGTTTAAGTGCTAATTCAAACTCAACTTGGACACAAAACGCAGCAGTGCCAGGAGACCATAAAATTGTGGTTACCACATCTGACGGTAGAAAGTTTACAGGAGATGTTTCAGTAAGAATAGCCGATGCTCCATTTTAATCTAACTATTCAGCAGATTTAACGCTTGGCTAGTGCACATCGTCAAAGGCAGACAGTTTAACTAGTTTGCCTTTGACGATCTCCTAGGTGAATGATCTACAACAAGGCTAGCCTCTGCGTTTAGCGGTCTACAAGTAAACTTTAACTTTTTCGACTAAGCTTATAGCCCCTGTCCTATCAACTAAAGTCTCCCGGCACCACTACACTAAGAATCAAACAAAACCGGATAATCCTTCTCTAACCGTACATGAGTCGGTCGAAAAAATATTGAAAGATTGTGGGCTGTTGTAGCCAAACCACAGCCCAAACAAACAAAGGTACAGAAGGTGCCAACCAGCATCTCCTGTACCTTTGTTTGTTTGGGAATTTGTCTATTCCCAGCAGCCTGAGAGGATCATATCCAGCCTCTCCAATGATGCTGTATCAACCTTAAATCCATATTGACCCATTGTCGTAAAATATGCACGACCCGCTTCAGCTAAACTATAGATGAATGCACTTGAAGGAGCTTCAAACGCAAATATTTCTTTGTTGGAAACCTTCTCCTCGTAGGCCAAACGGACCCGTATATAAGCATCGCTAGAACCCGGTTTTATGGAAAGCAGCAGAGGCTCAATACCAAAGTTAACCTCCCCATATCCTTTGGATATGTATTGATATGCTGCTTCAATATAGGCACTCCAAATCCCCATACCGTATGCATCATAATCAATAAGTTTTTCACCTTTGAATTCAAGGGTAACAGCTAGATATAGCCGATTATGACGTTCCTGCGCTCTCACTTTTTCCATTTCAGAGGCATTATGAATGTCAATAAAACAGAACTCTGGGTGTTTCAAAAATACGTAGGATGAGGAGAGTCCATACTTTTCTACAATTTGACTTTGATTTCTTAATACGAACGTGTGAAATGCAAACATGGTAGTACCGCCTTTCCGCTTCATCTACTGGCATATCCAGCTCTTCAGGGACCCTCGGTCCATTATTCACTCTAAGATGCGAACCTTCATTACTCCATGACCTATGCAGTTGAAGTAATTAACTGGTAGCATCTCAATCCAAAAAAAACACTTGACTTTTGAAAAACGGCCTAATAATTGCGAAGGATACCTTTTCACGAGGTATATCTTCTAGATAACAGGTGGTTTTCCAATGTCAGCGTTACAAAAACCGAGATTCAAACAATTAAACCATGGAGAGTGCGCAGGCGCACCCATACTGAAAAGCTTGTGGGAGCGGTTTGACCTTTCCCTCCTGCTCACACAATCCGGCATGATGAAAAGAAGCGGTACTCCGTCCTGGCTCATCTGCTTTCTGTATGTGATTGGCCTTGTCAGTAACTGCTCGTCTGTCGTTCAAATGGCGAGACTGGCCGAGCAAGATGCGCTTCTTAAAGTGATGTTCCAGCCATGGAAGCTTGCTCAGTATACGATGAGTCGGTTTCTCTCGAGCCCCTTCGCATGGACTACCTTTGGCAAAAAGCGAGTAGCAAGGCTTCAGCAGGATGAAGTCACTCGCCTGCAGGATGGGGATGTGATCAATCTGGACGATACGCATCTAGCTCATCCTTATGCCAAGCAGCTTCCTTTTAAGCTGGTTGTATGACTCGTCTAAGAAGACTTATGTGTGGGCGATGAATGTGGTCGTTCTTCAGGCCGTACTTCACAGCGGACTTGAATATCCGTTGTTTTACCGCGTATGGCACAAGTCTGAGCAGAAGAACGAAGGCTTGTCAAAGATCGATTTGGCCAAGCAAATGCTCTTGATGCTACGCGAATCGGCGACCTGCCGTCTTTGGGTTGCGATGGATCGCTGGTACTTGTGTAAAGGCTTCTTCGCCTTTCTCGAAAAGCATCAATTTGACTGGGTAACAAAGGCTAAACGCAACACGGCATTATTTCGTAAGGTCATCGAGCCTTGTACGGGTAGGGAGCGGTACGTTCCTGTGACCCCGATCATGCTCATCCGGGAAGTGTACGGGCAACTGGTTGCCGAGGGTGCGTCAGGACTGGTTTCACTTGCGATTCCTGACATCTACATGAAGCAGCCGCATCCTGTAACGAACCGCAGAGGCAAGCAAGTCAACAAGCAGCGCTATGTACAAATTGCCGCTGTAGCCGCCATGCGCTTAAAGGAAGACGATTCCGAGTTGCTCGAGACGGAGGAGGAAGCCCCCGCGACTTACAAGGGTGCCTACCTGCTCATCAGCAACCGCTTCGATGCGCCTGAAGAAGCCTTGCGTACTTACGTGAAGCGTTGGCGGATCGAGGTGTTTTTCCGTACGGCCAAGCAGGAGCTAGCCTTGGAGAAGTGTCATTCCGAAACTGAAGCCCATCACCATGCACACTTCGAATTATTGTTTACGGCCGAAACGTTGCTGTCCGTTGCTCTATACGAATTAAACAAAGAAAAAACGAGTGATGAAGGCTACACCCACGGCGAAATGGTTCGTGGCCTCTTCCACACTCGTTGTCAGGTCCGCATGTCACACCACAAAGGGCAACAGCGAATCTACATCGATTGTGACACACATGTACAGCAGTTTGCAAGACTTATTGATTTATTTTGGCCGGAGCATTATCGGATGGTTCTTTGGGTTGCGCATCATCCGATAAACTACCAGACCTTACCACGAAGTGCATAGGTCATGATTACTCTAGCATCATACCATTAACAATTCATTTATGGTATGATATGGAATTGTTATCAGTCGTATGCAACTAACAGAATCAACATCATGGGTCTTTGTAGCAGCTATTCTATATGCCCATTCCAAGTCACGCAATCGGATTACAAGGGAGGAATTACCATGAGGTTCATGCTTCTATTGCTATGTACCATCTCATTGATATCGTTCGCTTCAGCATGCCAAGGAACGCAGACAGAGAATCATGTCGCTCACTCGACCGACCTGGCATCGTTTCTTCAGACCGTAGAGCTACCTAATAATCTATCTATTTCTCTAGATCCCGCGGAAGTGAAGTCAGTGTCCTCAGCCAAGACCTACACAGTCAATTATCTGAGACTTGAACCGGAGACCGTCGCACAGAAGCTGTTAAATCGTACGATTGTCGAGAGGCGGATATTGGCGCAGGGGTTACAGTTCCAGACAGGAGACGAAGCCCTGACTGAGTACCTTACCGTTCTCGATGGGGGCAAACGCTTTGGAGAGGAAAGCGGCGTAGATGGTGGATTTTACTACGGAATTTATGCCTACGGTAAGTCGACGGCAAATTATTCATCCGTCATAGCAAATGCCGTCGGGCCTCTAGACATCACTGAGCAGTTACATAGAAGCTTACTACGGAGTGACTATGCTTCCCGTGCTGACCTATCCTTCCAGAGCTTCGAGCAGGCGCTAGCTACCGTACAGCAACACTTGATGGCTACCGGTATTCCGGCAATCGAGCTAAGTGAGACCTATTCCCTGGACTTAAACACCATTCAAGCGCATTATGCGTTATATATGAAAGACATTCATGATCAGAAGGAGCACATTGATTGGACCAAGAACGACGAAGCGTACCTCTTCCACTTTCGCCAAATCTTTGATCAAATTCCTGTTATAAATATAAGCTGGGAGTGGGGCAAAGGGGCTGCAGCAAGTGCATTCGGTAACTGGATGCCGCACCCAGCTATTAACGCAACGTATACCACTAATGGTGTAGCCAAAATTCATGCCAGCGGTGTTTATGACAAGAATGGAGCCGTAGCAGGGGAAGAACAGCCTCTTATTAGCGCGGCACAGGCTATACAGCATCTGGTTAAGGAATATGAAGGTCTCATACTCAGTGAAGGTACCGATGTTATCTCTGCTGAGCTGTGCTATGTATCCATTCCGCAGAACAAATCGTATCAGTTAATTCCAGCGTGGGTCTTAATCGTGGCCAAGCCAGAGATCTGGACACAAGCTGAGAGCAATATCCAGACCCCTTATTATGACTATAGCATCTATGTGGTCAATGCCGTAACAGGCGAGAAAATGTCGGGGATGAGGTGATGCTGTCTGATGAAGACGTTCTTCTCTCTCTTGGCCGTTTGCTGCGGTAATATTCAAGTCCTCAGTGAAGTACGGCCTGAAGAACAACCACATTGTTGCAGTGGAATATGTTGACATTTAGAGAAACTATACTAAAATAATGTGGGATATGGCTTATTGTGAAGTTGCTAAAGAAAATGGTTCCGGTCGTCCTTGCACTGCTGCTCCAACAGGTTACGGTTTCCAAAGAAGCGCTTGAAAGACTGTATTAAGCTTTAGACAGTCCTAGCAATATTGAAACAATAACAGCAGGGATGAGAGCTGTAGGACTTGGTAAACATACAGGCAAAATTGATAGTGCTTAGTGAATGGTTGTAATAGTGGAGATGATGAGATGAGCGAGGAAAACTTAGTTAAAAAGGTGGAACGTCTCGAATTTTATGTAAATTTACTTCGTGAGTTTTCTTTAGATCCAGAAGCATATGTACTTTGGGATTATTATATGGCAGAAGAACTTGACGAAGGTCAAGCGCGACAAATGATGCAGGTTTTCAGTCAACATTTAAAGGTTGTGCGCGAAGTAAATGAACAACAGGAAGATATCGCACCTTATTGGAACGCATTAATAGAAGATCTTAAACCATTATTCGAAACGCTTAAATGGCGTACTGATCGGGAATCTATACTTAGAGTCGTACGCAGAGCATCAAAACTGCCCCATATGTATGAACTTAAAAAACTAGTTCATTATGCTGAGGGTATAAAGGAATAAAATTGGACGGGGCTTTGTGATCCGATGACTTTTTCCAGTTCTCTTGCCAAATTAAACGCATGCGATACGCCTTGGCGGTATCTAGATCGCACTCCTTCAGCTTGTCGAGCTTGGCTCGTTGCGCGTCGGTCAGCTTCTCCGGATTCTTAAGCCACATCTATCGGGTATCCTTGAGCTCTGCACAGCTTCTACGCTCTGTACGGCGAACTTCGTCTACGGCTTGGTTCGCAGCTTGAATCACATGGAATTTATGATGAAAGCTGGCGACATGTCCATGCAAACCTCGGTGATGTTCTCCGCTTTACATTTGTATCTACCACGCACCACACACTTAAGGTATTATATGGTGTCAATTTTCATCATTAGTCGTATGCAACTAACAAAAAGAAATATCAACACGAAGTGAATAGGAGTGTATACCGATGAACTCCAAGGTAATGTTAGCAACGATAATTATTATCACTGTATGCAGCGCTACAGCCGCTAGTCTGCATGCCAAGTCCAAGCCACATGCCGGTAATAAAGTTCTAGCTATTCCTTCAACCTATATCGCTGCAAGTGCATATATTCTACAGCCGAGTACTGAACCACTTGCCACACCCGTCCCCTCTGTTGACGAGGAACTCAACGTAATGAATACTACTCCGGTCATTCGTGAAACCGACATCTCTGCAGCTCAAGGAGCTTGGGAGCGTACCTGGTCTCAACCCAAAGGCTGGGAATCTTACACGTTCTATGCTGTCAACACAACAAGCACGAATGTAACGATTCATATTAAACAGAATGATCACACGCAAAGCTATCATCTTACTGCTCATTCCAACTCGACATGGGTACAAAACGCCGCTGCTCCTGGCGACCATCAGATCGTTATTACGACCTCTGACGGAGGAACATTCACAGGCGATGTTTCTGTAATCATAGCTGAGTCTCCCTATTAAACGTGCTGTTCTCCTGTGCGTCACCACATCCTTGTTAATTACAGTGAAAGTGGAGATTTTTCAAATAAATTAGGTTTATTGGGCTGTTGTAGCAGTTACATGCGCCACCTGCTTCTTGCTATAGTCGGATTGAAAGGGAGGAATTACCATGAGATTCATGCTTCTATTGCTATGTATCATCTCATTGATGTCGTTCGCTTCAGGATGCACAGGAACGCAGACAGAGAACCACATCACTCACTCCACCGACCTGGCATCGCTTCTTCAGACCGTAGAGCTACCTAAGAATCTATCTATTTCTCTAGATCCCGCGGAAGTGAAGTCAGTGTCCTCAGCTAAGACCTACACAGTCAATTATCTGAGACTTGAACCGGAGACCGTCGCACAGAAGCTGTTAAATCGTACGATTGTTGAGAGGCGGATATTGGCGCAGGGGTTACAGTTCCAGACAGGAGATGAAGCGCTGACTGAGTACCTCACCGTTCTTGATGGGGGCAAACGCATTGGTGATGAAAGGGAAAGCGACTCAGATGGTGGATTTTATTACGGAATGTTCTCTAACGGAAAGCTAGTGGCGAATTATTCACCCGTTATAGCAAACATCGTCGGGCCCCCAGACATCAATGAGCAGTTACATAGAAGCTTGCTACGGAGTGACTATGCTTCCCGTGCTGACCTATCCTTCCAGAGCTTCGAGCAGGCGCTAGCTACCGTACAGCATCACTTGATGGCTGCCGGTATTCCCGCAATCGAGCTAAGTGAGACCTATTCCCTGGACTTAAACACCATTCAAGCGCATTATGCGTTATATATGAAAGACATTCATGATCAGAAGGAGCACATTGATTGGACCAAGAACGACGAAGCGTACGTCTTCCACTTTCGCCAAATCATTGATCAAATTCCTGTCATAGATATAAGCTGGGAGTGGGGCAAAGGGGCTGCAACAAGTGCAATCGGCAGTTGGATGCCATACCCCACTATTAACGCAACGTATACAACTCAAGGTGTAACCGATATTCATGCCAGAGGTATTTATGACAAGAATGGAGCCGTAGCAGGGGAAGAACAGCCTCTTATTAGCGCGGCACAAGCTATACAGCATCTGGTTAAGGAATATGAAGGTCTCATACTCGATGAAGGTACCGATGTAATCTCTGCTGAGCTGTGCTATGTATCCATTCCGCAGAACAAATCGTATCAGTTAATTCCAGCGTGGGTCTTAATCGTGGCCAAGCCATCCGTCTGGATACAAGCTGAGCGCAATATCCAGACTCCCTATTATAACCATAGCATCTATGTGGTCAATGCCGTAACAGGCGAGAAAATGTCGGGGATGAGGTGATGCTGTCTGATGAAGACGTTCTTATCTCTCTTGGCCGTTTGCTGCGGTAGAGCAATCTTCTCGATTCGTTTCTTAGCGAGTGTGGTAGGGGTTACTGTCGTTCTATTCCTCACTACGTTCGGCATGATTGAATCACACTCCAGTGTGCTGTCTGTATTGGTGGCAAGCGGGAGCGGAAGCGTAATATTAGTTGTTGGCATCATCCCGCTCCTTCCTTTCGCGACAACGTTTGCTTCTGAATGGGAGGAGCGCGCGACAAGCTTCTGGCTGATCCGTTCAGGTGTTCGCGCGTATAGTATAAGTAAAGCAATTGCGAGTGCGGTCTCTGCTGCATGTACAACGCTAGCAGGGATTCTATTGTATGCGCTCCTGCTGCTCATCAAGCTCCCCTTTTTCACTACCATCTCCACAGGGGATGCGTACGTATCCCTGCTGGAGAGGAATCAGCCCGTTACATACTTGCTGTTCTCAGCTGCCCATCTATCCCTGTCTTCTTCCTTGTTTGCGGTAGCCGCACTGTGGATTTCAACCTATATTCCGAACCGATTTACAGCTCTGGCAGCGCCGGCTGTTCTTTATTATGTCATGTTCCGCCTCACTCGATTTTGGGATTTACCTCCGTTTTTGAATTTGGGCATGATCGTCGAAGGGACGTATATCGCTGGCTCTCCACTTGAGAGCTTGTTCCTTAAGTTTATGACAATACTGACTTTATGTATTATCATGGGTTATGGCATAGTAGGCCAAGTACGAAGGAGGGTGCAGCATGATTGATCTGAAGACGATCTGGCTCTGTGCCATGATTAATTTTTCGAAGTGGAAGGTTAACCCTCGTATATACACTCTTGCTGCGATCATAGTGGCGTTTGCCATATGGGTCTTCTCCTGGATTGCCGATTATGCTGCTGCTGTAGGTGTACCGGTCTCTCCTTGGGTGTTCCCTTTCTTCCTTACCCGGCCTATTATGGTCTCCATATTCGGTTGTCTGACCCTGCTGCTGTTTTGCGATGCTCCATTTACAGATAGCCATACCCCCTTCCTCATGATTCGGACCAGCAGACGCAACTGGGTGCTCGGCCAGCTTCTGTATATCATGATGGCGGCTTTTGTGTATACGGCGTTTTTTGTAGTCGCATCCGTAGTAGCCTTGATTCCTCATCTCCAGCTAACGGCTGATTGGGGAGCGGTATTACGGACAATCGCCTATAACCCAAGCAGCTTGTCCAAGTATGGCATTACGTCATTGGCTGATGTAGCTGGGCCCGCTATAACTTTGTTTTCTCCCGTTCAAGCCATGTTTATTAGCTTCGGATTATTTGCGCTCGTATCCATATTCATCGGCGTTCTCATCTTCTGCTTCAATATTGTCTTGCGGCGAATGAGCGGCTTAATCGTAGCCGGTGGATTTACGGTGCTCTCTTACTTCTCCATCTACGTGGGGAAAATGTCCTATGGGAATGCGCCTTATTACATCTCCCCGATCAACTGGAGCAGTATGATCTATCTTGACTTCGGCTATACGGGCTCCATGCCTTCACCTATATATGCTGTAACCGTTCTGGTTGGATCGATTGTACTGATGAGTATCGTGTCTGTCATCGTATTCTGCAAGCAAGATGTATCCATTCTGGAGAGGAGGGCTTAATGTGGCAACCCCTATGGTAGAGGTTATCGATGCGATGAAGAGCTTCAAAGAAACTATCGCCTTAAACCATGTATCCGTCAAATTCGAGACAGGACGCATTCATGGCATTATCGGCCGGAACGGTTCGGGGAAGACGGTACTGTTCAAATGCATCTGCGGATTTATGAAGCTGCAGGCTGGTCATATCTTCGTTAACGGTCAGTCGGTGAAGCCGTCACGTGCACAAGATATTGGCATTATTATTGAAGACCCCGGCTTCATCGGTTCATTAAGCGGATTCAAGAATCTACAACTGTTAGCTTCCATCCGTCGTAAAATATCCGATCAAGTGATTCGTGATACGTTGGCCCGAGTCGGGCTTGATCCTCATAGCAAAAAGCATGTGAGCAAGTACTCGTTAGGCATGCGACACAGGCTCGGTATTGCCCAAGCGATTATGGAAAAGCCCAAGCTGCTTATTCTTGACGAACCGATGAATGGGTTAGATAAGCAGGGGGTGCTAGAAATACGCGAGCTGCTTAAAGAGCTGAAGGAAGAAGGAACGACCATTATACTGTCTTCCCATTACGCGGAGGATATCGAACTGCTATGCGATACCGTCAACGAAATGGATGGAGGGGTATTGACTCCAATCAGATAGTCAGCTCCCAAACAAAAACAAAGGTACAGGAGATGCCCGCCCCCCCTGTACCTTTGTTTTTGCTGCGGCTTAGCTTAGGAATCACAACCCTCTGACCTGTTTATTTACCAATATATATAATTACCAACGAGACCTATAGATCAAGGCATTTTGCTCTCATCATCATCAATGAGTTCTTCACCCTTGTATTCAAGGGTAACAGCTAGATGTAGTCGATCATGACGTTCCTGCGCTCTCAATTTACGTAGGATGAGGAATGTCCATGCTTTTCTACAATTTAACCTTGTTTTTTAATACGAACGTGTGAAATGTAAACATGTTAGTATCGCCTTCCCGCTAATCGACTCGCATAGCCAGCTCTTCAGGGACCTTCGGTCCATTATTCACTCTACGATGTGAACCTTCATGACTCTAGTGTCATACCATCAACCGTAAACTTGTGGTATTATATGGTATTATACCTAGTCGTATGCAACTAACAACATGAAGCTGAATAGGAGTGTATACCGATGAACTCCAAGGTAATGTTAACAACGATAGTTATTGTCGCTGTATGCAGCGCTATAGCCGTTAGTCTGCATACCAATTCCAAGCTACATGCGGGTAATAAAGCTCTAGCTACTCCTTCAACCCATCTCGTTGCAAGTGCTTATATTCTACAGCCGAATGCAGAACCACTTGCCACCCCCGTCCCCACTGTTGACGAGGAACTCAACGTAATGACTACCACTCCGATCATTCGTGAAACCGACATCTCTGCAGCTCAAGGAGCTTGGGAGCGTACCTGGTCTCAACCCAAAGGCTGGGAATCTTACAAGTTCTATGCTGTCAACACAGCAAGCACGAATATAACGATTCATATTAAACAGAATGATCACACGCAAAGCTATCATCTAGCTGCTCATTCCAACTCGACATGGGTACAGAACGCCGCTGTTCCTGGTGACCACCAGATCGTCATTACAACCTCTGACGGAGGAACATTCGTAGGGAATGTTTCTGTAATCATAGCTGAGTCTACCTATTAAAAACTGCTGTTCTCCTGTGCGTCACCACATCTTTGTTAATTACAGTGTAAGTGGAGATTGTTCAAATAAATAAGGTTTATTGGGCTGTTGTAGCAGTTACATGCGCCACCTGCTTCTTGCTATAATCGTCTTATAAGGGAGGAATTACCATGAGAGTCGCAATTCTATTGTTATGTACCATCTCGCTCATATCGTTCACTTCAGCATGCACAGGAACTCAGACAGAGAACCACATCGCTCACTCGACCGACCTGGCATCGTTTCTTCAGACTGTAGAGCTACCTAAGAATCTTTCTATTTCTCTAGATCCCGCGGAAGTGAAGTCAGTGTCCTCAGCTAAGACCTACACAGTCAATTATCTGAGACTTGAACCAGAGACCGTCGCACAGAAGCTGTTAAATCGTACGATTGTCGAGAGGCGGATATTGGCGCAGGGGTTACAGTTCCAGACAGGAGATGAAGCGCTGACTGAGTACCTCACCGTTCTTGATGGGGGCAAACGCATTGGTGATGAAAGGGAAAGCGACTCAGATGGTGGATTTTATTACGGAATGTTCTCTAACGGAAAGCTAGTGGCGAATTATTCACCCGTTATAGCAAACATCGTCGGGCCCCCAGACATCAATGAGCAGTTACATAGAAGCTTGCTACGGAGTGACTATGCTTCCCGTGCTGACCTATCCTTCCAGAGCTTCGAGCAGGCGCTAGCTACCGTACAGCATCACTTGATGGCTGCCGGTATTCCCGCAATCGAGCTAAGTGAGACCTATTCCCTGGACTTAAACACCATTCAAGCGCATTATGCGTTATATATGAAAGACATTCATGATCAGAAGGAGCACATTGATTGGACCAAGAACGACGAAGCGTACGTCTTCCACTTTCGCCAAATCATTGATCAAATTCCTGTCATAGATATAAGCTGGGAGTGGGGCAAAGGGGCAGCAACAAGTGCAATCGGCAGTTGGATGCCATACCCCACTATTAACGCAACGTATACAACTCAAGGTGTAACCGATATTCATGCCAGAGGTATTTATGACAAGAATGGAGCCGTAGCAGGGGAAGAACAGCCTCTTATTAGCGCGGCACAAGCAATACAGCATCTGATTAAGGAATACGAAGGTCTCATACTCAGTGAAGGTACCGATGTTATCTCTGCTGAGCTGTGCTATGTATCCATTCCGCAGAACAAATCGTATCAGTTAATTCCAGCGTGGGTCTTAATCGTGGCCAAGCCAGAGATCTGGACACAAGCTGAGAGCAATATCCAGACCCCTTATTATGACTATAGCATCTATGTGGTCAATGCCGTAACAGGCGAGAAAATGTCGGGGATGAGGTGATGCTGTCTGATGAAGACGTTCTTATCTCTCTTGGCCGTTTGCTGCGGTAGAGCAATCTTCTCGATTCGTTTCTTAGCGAGTGTGGTAGGGGTTACTGTCGTTCTATTCCTCACTACGTTCGGCATGATTGAATCACACTCCAGTGTGCTGTCTGTATTGGTGGCAAGCGGGAGCGGAAGCGTAATATTAGTTGTAGGCATCATCCCGCTCCTTCCATTCGCGACAACGTTTGCTTCTGAATGGGAGGAGCGCGCGACAAGCTTCTGGCTAATCCGTTCAGGTGTTCGCGCGTATAGTATAAGTAAAGCAATTGCGAGTGCGGTCTCTGCTGCATGTACAACGCTAGCAGGGATTCTATTGTATGCGCTCCTGCTGCTCATCAAGCTCCCCTTTTTCACTACCATCTCCACAGGGGATGCGTACGTATCCCTGCTGGAGAGGAATCAGCCTGTTACATACTTGCTGTTCTCAGCTGCCCATCTATCCCTGTCTTCTTCCTTGTTTGCGGTAGCCGCACTGTGGATTTCAACCTATATTCCGAACCGATTTACAGCTTTGGCAGCGCCGGCTGTTCTTTATTATGTCATGTTCCGCCTCACTCGATTTTGGGATTTACCTCCGTTTTTGAATTTGGGCATGATCGTCGAAGGGACGTATATCGCTGGCTCTCCACTTGAGAGCTTGTTCCTTAAGTTTATGACAATACTGACTTTATGTATGATCATGGGTTATGGCATAGTAGGCCAAGTACGAAGGAGGGTGCAGCATGATTGATCTGAAGACGATCTGGCTCTGTGCCATGATTAATTTTTCGAAGTGGAAGGTTAACCCTCGTATATACACTCTTGCTGCGATCATAGTGGCGTTTGCCATATGGGTCTTCTCCTGGATTGCCGATTATGCTGCTGCTGTAGGTGTACCGGTCTCTCCTTGGGTGTTCCCTTTCTTCCTTACCCGGCCTGTTATGGTCTCCATATTCGGTTGCCTGACCCTGCTGCTGTTTTGCGATGCTCCATTTACAGATAGCCATACCCCCTTCCTCATGATTCGGACCAGCAGACGCAACTGGGTGCTCGGCCAGCTTCTGTATATCATGATGGCAGCTTTTGTGTATACGGCGTTTTTTGTAGTCGCATCCGTAGTAGCCTTGATTCCTCATCTCCAGCTAACGGCTGATTGGGGAGCGGTATTACGGACAATCGCCTATAACCCAAGCAGCTTGTCCAAGTATGGCATTACGTCATTGGCTGATGTAGCAGGGCCCGCTATAACTTTGTTTTCTCCCGTTCAAGCCATGTTCATTAGCTTCGGATTATTTGCGCTCGTATCCATATTCATCGGTGTTCTCATCTTCTGCTTCAATATTGTCTTGCGGCGAATGAGCGGCTTAATCGTAGCAGGTGGTTTTACGGTGCTCTCTTACTTCTCCATCTACGTGGGGAAGATGTCCTATGGGAATGCGCCTTATTACATCTCCCCGATCAACTGGAGCAGTATGATCTATCTTGACTTCGGCTATACGGGCTCCATGCCTTCACCTATATATGCTGTAACCGTTCTGGTTGGATCGATTGTACTGATGAGTATCGTGTCTGTCATCGTATTCTGCAAGCAAGATGTATCCATTCTGGAGAGGAGGGCTTAATGTGGCAACCCCTATGGTAGAGGTTATCGATGCAATGAAGAGCTTCAAAGAAACTATCGCCTTAAACCATGTATCCGTCAAATTCGAGACAGGACGCATTCATGGCATTATCGGCCGGAACGGTTCGGGGAAGACGGTACTGTTCAAATGCATCTGCGGATTTATGAAGCTGCAGGCTGGTCATATCTTCGTTAACGGTCAGCCGGTGAAGCCGTCACGTGCACAAGATATTGGCATTATTATTGAAGACCCCGGCTTCATTGGCTCATTAAGCGGATTCAAGAATCTACAACTGTTAGCTTCCATCCGTCGTAAAATATCCGATCAAGTGATTCGTGATACGTTGGCCCGAGTCGGGCTTGATCCTCTTAGCAAAAAGCATGTGAGCAAGTACTCGTTAGGCATGCGACACAGGCTCGGTATTGCCCAAGCGATTATGGAAAAGCCCAAGCTGCTCATTCTTGACGAACCGATGAATGGGTTAGATAAGCAGGGGGTGCTAGAAATACGCGAGCTGCTTAAAGAGCTGAAGGAAGAAGGAACGACCATTATACTGTCTTCCCATTACGCGGAGGATATCGAACTGCTATGTGATACCGTTAACGAAATGGATGGAGGGGTATTGACTCCGATCAGATAGTCAGCTCCCAAACCCCAAACAAAACCGGACGGTTCCCCGTCCGGCTCTGCCTTCACTTCACTATAAGCTCCAATCCCTTACTTCTTACTCATGTACGCGTCATAGTACTTCTGGTACAGGCTCACGTACTCATCGACCTTCAGCTTCTTCAGCTGTGCCTGGTGGTTCTCCCAGTCCGCCTTCGTGAAGCCGTCCATAACGAACTTCGCGTACGTGCTCGCGTAGTAGCCGTTCTTGCCGTTCAGCTCTAGGTTAATGTTGTTCAGCTTCTCGGAATCCTCGAGCGACCAGAGCAGGTTCGGAATGATGTCCTTGCTCGCGTAAGGCTCATACATCTTGAAGTAGCTGCGCTTCTCGTCGGCTTGAGCGTCGATATACTTGTCGACCATGTTCTTCAGGACGAGAACAACCGCGGCGTTACCCGGCGCCTCCGAGTGCTTGAAGATGTCCGCTCCCACACCTTGTGGCGTAGGTAGCTTCTCGATCGTGCCGTCTGGATTCTCCTTGGACGTCAGACCGAATGGACCGGATTCGAACTGGAAGCTGAGCTTCTCGTCATACATCGTATCGAGCCACTGCATCGTCACCTCAGGGTGCTTATTCGCCGACGTGATGGCGAAGGCGCCTAGGTTAGGGCTGGTCGGCATACGCAGCCAGCTCGGCTGCTTGCCATCCGGACCCTTCAGCGGAAGCACTGGCACGTAATCGGTCTTGTTATCTCCGAAGATGCTCATCAAGGAGTAACCGAAGAAGGCACCGACCTGCACATCCTTGCTGCGAATCTTCGTCAAGTATTGGTTCATATTGTGCGTAAATACTTCCTGGTCGATCAGTCTTTCCTTGTAGAGCTTGCTCATGTACTGCATGTAGGTCTCGTATTCAGGCTGGGCCGGGCTGTACTTCACCTTGCCATTGTCAACATACAGGTTGTTACGCGGGTCATCGCTCTTAATGCCGAACGAGCCAGCCAGCGCGTTCGCTCCGTTCTGGGCATTGTTGAACAGGAAGGACATCGGAATCTCATCGTTCTTGCCGTTGCCGTTCGGGTCCTTCTCCTTGAATGCCTTCAGCGCGTTGTAGAATTCATCGGTCGTCTTCGGCACAGGCAGACCGAGCTGATCGAGCCACTTCTTGTTAATGAACAATACAGACGGAATCTCATTGAAGTCACGCTCTACGAACGTCGGCAGCGTGTAGATATGACCGTCCGGCGCTGTCATCATCTTCTTGAACTCCGGACGCTGGTCCAGCACCTTCTTCAGGTTCGGCGCGTACTGATCGATCATACCCTCGAGTGGAATGAGCGCGCCCTGAGAGCCGAGCTTGACGATCTCCTGATCGAGCAGCACCCCGCGGCCGTAGAACGCATCTGGTAAGTCGCCGCTCGCGATCAGAATGTTCTTTTTCTCTGCCAATTGCTCCCAGCCTACCTGTGTCCAGCTCACCTGAACGTTCGTCTGCTTGTTCAGCTCCTTGAACATCTGCATGTCGTTCATGTCCTTCTTGATCTGTGGCGGCACGTTAGCGAACATCTTCAGCTGGATCGGCTGCTCCAGCGGGAATTGCACCTTCTTGGCCGCTGACTTCTCCTCAGGCTTACTCGCTCCTTCTTTACCTCCGTCGCCTGCGCAACCGCTTACAACTAGTGCCGCTGTCATCATTAGACTCGTACCTGTGACCATCCATTTTTTTCTCATACCTATTGACCTCCCATATTGTAGTTCATCGTGATCGCTCTAGCTGTACTTTGTTGCCCCTTGTTGAACTTGCATCTATTCATGAATGCGCAGTCAGCCTTTGACTGAGCCGATCATGACACCTTTGACAAAATATCGCTGCAGGAACGGATACAGCACCAGCACCGGCAAGCTTGAGACGATGACCATGCCGTACTTGATCAGCTCCGCCACCTTCTGCTCCGCCACCGTATCGGCTGACCCGTCGATCATATCGAGCTGGGCCTCGCTGATGATTAAGATTTTGCGGAGAATGATCTGCAGTGGATGTAGACTGACGTCATTCAAGTAAATGAGCGCCTGGAAGTAGGAGTTCCACATCGCCACCGCGTTGAACAAGACGATAACCGCGATAATCGGCAGCGACAACGGCAGCACCATCCGGGTGAAAAACTTGAGATTGCCGCAGCCGTCCATCATCGCCGCCTCCAGCATCTCCTGCGGAATCGTGCTCTGGAAGAACGTGCGTACGATGATCAACTGGTAAACGCTTACAGCACCTGGTATAATCATCGCCCACATCGTGTTCACCATGCCCAAATTTTTCACGAGCAGGTACGTCGGGATGAGCCCTCCGTTGAAGAACATCGTGAACAGAATGAGCATCATGATCACGCCTGAGTAAGGCAAATCCTTGCGTGACAGCGCGTAGCCGCCGGTAATGGTGAGCACGACGCGGAACGTCGTACCGAATACGGTATAGATGATCGAGTTCCAGTAGCCCTGCCAGATCTCCGCATCGGCGAATATGCGCTCGTACCCGACCCATGTCATCTCCCGAGGGAGGAACGCAATCTTGCCCGCATTGACCAGGTCAGGGTCGCTGACTGAGGCGATCAGAATGAAGTACAGCGGGTACACAATAATGAAGAGCAGCACCGCGAAGAACAGGACGTTCACCGTATCGAATAGTCGATCCGCCTTGCTTCTGTTCCAAGTATCCATCGCTTTCCCCTCCTACCACAGGCTCGACTGGCCGAAGCGCTTCGCCAGCATATTGACGGTCAGCAGCAGCACGCAGTTAATGACAGAGTTGAACATACCGATCGCCGCTGAATAGCTGTATTGGGCGCCGAGTAGTCCGCTCTTGTACACGTAGGTCTGGATGACCTCGGCAGAGCCGACGTTGAGCGGATTCTGCATCAGATATACTTTCTCGAAGCCGACCGACATGAAGCTGCCGACGTTCAGGATGAGCAGGACGATGACCGTCGGCATAATGCCCGGCAGATCAATATGGAGGATGCGCTGCACCTTGCTCGCGCCATCGACGACGGACGATTCATGAAGCTCGGGATTAATCGAAGTAAGCGCTGCCAAATATATGATCGTTCCCCAGCCCGCATTCTGCCACACACCGGACCAGACGAAGATCGAAGCGAACCAATCCGCCTTCGCCATGAAGAAGACGCTCTCCATGCCTAGTGAGGTCAACAGCTGGTTCACAATTCCGTTGCGCGGCGACAGGAACAGATACAGCATTCCGACGATGACGACGGTCGAGATGAAGTGCGGCGCGTACGTGACCGTCTGCACGACCTTCTTGAACCGCTTGCTGGTCAGCTGGTTGATCAAGAGCGCCAGGATGACCGGGATCGGGAATAGCAGCAGCTCATAGAGGCTGATGACGAGCGTGTTCGTCAGCACCTCCCAGAACTTGTAGCTGTCGAAGAACCGCTCGAAGTGGGCGAAGCCGACCCACGGACTGCCGTCGATTCCTTTGAACGGCGTGAAGTTTTTGAAGGCAATCTGCAGCCCGTAGATCGGCCCATACTCGAATATGGCGAAGTACGCAAGCGCCGGCAATAGCAGCAGGTACAGCTCGTAGTAGCGTTTGACCTTATTCAGCATGTCATTCCCCCCTCGAATCGAAGCGATCCCCCGTCCCCCCGACGTTCCGAGGAGACAGCTCTCACTCCCTTGCGGCCCTACACGTTCGGCGTCTTGTAATTCCATAGCGTATCCCACTTCGGAATCGCTCTGTACATGTTGTTCAGGATGAGGCGGGTGCCCTCGAGCTTATGCTCGGCATAATCCGGCTCATCCCACAGGTTGACACGCTCCAGCGGGTCCAGCTTCAGGTCATACAGCTCGCCGTACTCGCGGTTCATATAATGAATCGTCTTGATGCCGTCCTTGACGACACCCTTGATCTCGCCCGCTTCCATATATACATGGTCGCGTACCTTGAGCTCCTCGCTCGCGTCCCAGTAGCCATTGTACGGATAGTTCGACAGACGGGCTGGCACCTCGGCTTCGGCTGCTCGCAGACACGTCGCGGCAATATCAATGTTCGTCACCGGATCGTCGACGCGCACACCCTTGAACCCCGCGACCGGCGGCTTCACGAACAGCGGCACTCGCATGAGACTGTCCGTTAAGCACTGCAGCTTCTCCACCAGGCCGAAGTCGCCCATGAAGTCGCCGTGATCGGACGTGTAGATGATCAGCGTGTTATCGTACTGGCCCGTCTCCTTCAGAATGCGAATCACTTCGCCGATCTTCTCATCGATGAGCGTCATGTTCGCATAGTACGAGCGCTTCGTGCGCAGGAACGCCTCCTCGGAGAAGTTGTTCAAGTAGATGTTCGCGTACGAGCCCATCTCCTTGAAGTGCCCCGGCTTCTGGTCGAGATCCTCGTAGCTCGTCGCCGGCTTGCGCAGCTGCTCCAGCTCATAGCCCTCGGCATACCGCGTCCCTTCACAATCGTACGGATGGTGCGGCCCCGGGAACGATAGTGTGAAGAACCACGGCTGTTCGTCCTGCTGCTCCGCCCGCTTCGTCAGCCACGCCTTGCCCAGCTCGCCGATGAAGTAATCGAGGTGATGCTCCTCGGCCACCTGCCACGAGCCGCCACTGATCAGCCCGCCAGCCATCACCGTCTTCGGGTCGATGCCATGCTGCGCCAGATAGTCGTGATACGACTTCACATATTCATAAGGAGCATGGGCGCTATGCCCGTCGATGATGTTCTCCTCATCATAGCCTCTCTCGATACCCGATCCGGCAAAATGCTGCTTCCCGACAACCGCCGTGTAGTAGCCCGCCTCCTGCAGTCTGCTCATGAACGTCTTCTCGTGCTCTGGCAGCATTGTGATGTAGGTCGGACATTCGCACTCCGACGGAAACTTGCCTGTCATGATCGCCGCGCGTGACGGCACACAGGACGGATTGGCGCAGTACGCTTCGTTGAAATATACACTGTCCTGTATAAGCTGATCCAGATTCGGCGTCCGAATCTCCGGATTCACGCATGAGAATGTGTCAGCACGCTGCTGGTCGGTCATTAAGAATAAAATATTGGGTCTCTTCTTCAACTGCATCTCTTACCCCTCCAATCGGCACCTTACGGAGTGACACTCTGTAAGCGTAACCAATTTTATATATCTACCGTGTATTTACATATAGTTTAACAAGGGTTCAGTTTATATGTCAATGTTAAAAATAAATATAGATCATTAGGGACAAGAAAACGCCGACCTGCTGCATCGCTGCATGCTGATCGACGTCTACCTATTCCCTTCGTTCCTTGCTCGCCCTGCGGCTACTGCTACGAGCTACTGGCTACTCCTAGTCCTTGGACGAGTAATCGTAATAGCCCCGCTTCAGGAACGACGTCGGGCTATGTCCGGTCACCTGTCTGAACACGCGGGTGAAATAGTACGGGTTCGCGTAGCCAAGCCGCTCGCTAATCTGCGAGATGTTCAACGAGGTCTCTCCGAACAGCCGGATCGCCTCCTTCATCTTCTGCTCCATAATGTACCGCTGTATCGATAGACCTGTCGCCTGCGAGAAGGCGCGGCTCATGTACGAATAGTTCATCTGCAGCGCCTGCGTCAGATCCGCTGACCGGATCGTGCTGTACAGATGCTGATGCACATATTTCTTCACATCATGGACGAGTCGGCTGCCAGCCTTCGTCTTCTCCGTCATCTCACGGTGCAGATCGACGAGCAGCTCCAGAACGCCGATATGCAGCTTCAGGCCATCGTAGGCGGTGCGGCTGTCATAGTGATCCAGCAGCTTATTGAGCCGCACACACATATGCTGGAGGTCCGCAGACTCCACCAGCTTCATGCGAATGACCGCCTTATCGGGCAGCACGGGCCCATGCAGAGAGCTGCCTTGCAGCTCCCACGCCTCGTCCCCCTCCTGTCCCTCCTCCAGCGCCGCGGGCGTGAACGTGATCCAATACCACTCCGATCCGGCCGGGGTCCTCCGATGACCATAATGGCGCACGCCATGCTTCATGAAGAAGGCTTGTCCCGGCGTGACCTCATATTCAACTCCGTCCTCTATAATGTGCACGAGCCCCTTGCGCACGAAGATCATCACATCGTTATCTATGATGCGGTCCATGTGCGCCCACAGGTCGCTCGTCCGATACAGTCCCATGTCCTCGATGCGGGGGAACGTATGTACGCAGAACGATACCCGGTGGTCCAGCGCCGTATCGTGCTTATCGCTGCCAGTAGTCAACCTCGATCACCTGCCTTGCCCGAGATGCTGTATACCTATGGTGTTCTCCTCCATCATTTTACCAAAGACGTGGAGCACTTTTCACCTTATGGATGAGCATTAACTTCGAAGTACAGGATGGAGCAATTCATACAGCATTCTAAATTACATATGGTAAAATAGGGTTTAGTTGGGATTTTGTTTATGGGAGGAACTATCATGCCGAAAATAATAATAACCGCCATTACGTTATCTATACCATTCAGCATCCTAAATTTCAGCGCGTATATGAAAGGAATAGCACCTGATTTTACTCAGGTGCTATCTTCATCACTTTTTGTTTTTCTCTGGTTCATTTCCAGTCTATTCTCAGGATATCTTGGAAAGTTTGTTTACTTGAAAGCGGCAACTTCATATTGGGTTGTAGGCATGTTGGTAGTCGCACTTGGTTATTTTGCTCACATAGGCGTAGTCTTCGTTCCAAGTGTACTCATATTTGCCGGCCCCCTGTATGGTCTCAAACATTATCTTGGTACGCCACCAGGTATTCTTCTAGTATCGTACACGATCCTAATCAACTACACACTCATTATAGTAGGCTATTTAGCTGGCAAGCATCTCAAGAAGATATGGCTCCACCTTCGATGACCGTAACTCATCATCTCACCTAACGAGCCTCGCATCCACTTAGATAGCCGGAACAGACGGATGCCAGATGACGTGCACATTTTGCCCGATCTGAATAATCCGATCCATCAGCCTCTTCATCAGCTCTTGCTTCACGCTCTGCAGGTCCTCACGGGACCACAGGTTGTCGCGCTCCTCCGGATCGTTCAACAGATCGTACAGCTCGCCGTACTCACGCTCCGCATAATAGACCAGCTTGTACTGCTTGCTCCGAATGCCGCGAATGTCTCGCGCCTCAAGGTAGATGTCCTCCCAGCGCTCTGGCTCGCCGTCCTTGTCGAAGAACTGGGTCAAGCTGCGCGGCGACATGTTGCCCGGCACCTCGATGCCGCCAGCAGTCAGGCACGTAGCCGCGACCTCGACGGAGCTGACGAACGATTCCTCGCGGTACCCCTCGAAGCCAGCCACAGGCGGCTTAATGAAGTACGGGATGCGCATGAGCTGCTCAGACACGCACTGCATCTTCTGCGCCATGCCGAAGTCGCCCATGAAGTCGCCGTGGTCGGACAAGTAAATAATCATCGTGTTGTCATACTCGCCAGCGCTCTTCAGCGCCTCGACGACCTCACCGACCTTGCGGTCGATGAGCGTCACGTTAGCGTAATACGACTTGCGCATCAGACGAAGCTCGTCATCGCTCATGCGCGACACGATCTTCTTCGCCTCGGGGTCAATCTCGCAATATCTGCGCAGCAGGCTCTGGAAGTGGCCCGGCTTCTTGAAGATGTCCTCTGGCTCCGTCGTCGGCAGCGACAGCTTCGACTCGTCGTAGAGCGCCTCATCGGGCAGGCCGATCCCGTCGAACGGCGTATGCGGCCCCGGGAACGAGAGCGTCAGGAACCAAGGCTCCGACGGACGGCTGTTCTGAATCCACTCGACGCCGCGGTTGCCCACGTACGCGTCGATATGGTACTTCTCCTCAACCTTCCAGCGGTACACTTCCTTCGTCGCTCCGACCTTCTCGAACAGCTGTGCGCCCTCGGTGAAGCCGCTGTCGGCGAGGAAGCTGACGTAGCTCGACACCCGGTCCGATACGGTCAGATGCTGCGGCAGACCGAATTCGCGCTCGTCCAACTCCTTGCTGATCACCTTCGGCGGGAAGTGCTCGTCGACGATATCCATATAGTCGTAGCCCTTATCCACCTTCGTCTTCCAGAAATGCTGCTTGCCGATGACCGCCGTATGGTAGCCGTTATCGCGCAATATGCTCATGAACGTCTGCTCGTAGTCCGGTAGCGGCGTCATGTACGTCGGGGCGCCGCACTGCGACGGATACCGACCTGTGAAGATGGCCGCTCTCGCCGGAATGCAAGACGGGTTAGACGTATAACCGTTCGTGAAGACGACCGACTCGGCCGCCAAGCGGTCGAGATGCGGTGTCAGAACCTCGGGATTGCGGTAACCAATCGCGTCGTGACGCTGCTGGTCGGTCATAATGAATAAAATATTAGGCTTCTTGCTCATCGTTACCTCCGATACATCTATCGAAATATGGCGCTATCCCTACTCGTCTTCCTTCAGCACGGGAACGATCCGCAGCTCGAACGCAAGCTCCGTATCGCTCAGCTGGTACTGCTCCAGCAGCTCTGTACCGCACGAGCTGGAGCCGATGCCGTTCATCTTGTGGTCGAGCGAGACGATCGTCTCCTTACGACGCTTCAGCTCATACGTATGCGCCGCCTCTGTCAGATCCTCCGCCGTGTAATGCAGCGCCTGGAACGAGAACTCGCCGCCCGGGCTCGTGAAGGCTAGACCCATGCCGAGCGCGTTGGCGACTGTCGCCCATTCCGTACCGTAGTGGGAGCCGTTCTCCTGCGGCACGACGTACGATTGATGCATCGCATCCACCGTGCTCGCGAACTTGCCCTTACGCACGTACTGACGCTTGTCGATGTAGCTCTCGTGCGGACCGTAGCCGAAATATTCGACGTGCTCGTTGCCCGCAGGCATCGTCAGCTCGAGTCCGAAGCGCGGCAAATATGGCATGCCCTCGCGCACCTGCACCATCGTATGAACGGCAATGGCACCTGTGCCATCGAGTGTCCACATCGCCTTGCCGCGCAGCACCGGCTGCTTGATCGGGCACGTCAATGCGAATTCGACCTCGATCTGCACCTGGCTCGCCGTGGACTGCACGACCTCAGCGCGGTACACCTTCATGAACACGCGGTCGAATCCTTCCTGACGCCACAGCACCTTGATCTTCCGGTCGTTATCTGCAGGAGCACGCCATATGTTGAAGCGTGGAGTTCCCTGAATGAGCGGTACGCCGTTCTTCGTAATCTGCGTCGGCATCCCGGCATGCAGGTCGAACACGTGACGGAAGTCGAAGCCTGTCACGATGACCTCTGTGCCGGACTGCTCCACCTGCAGCGGCGCCAGCTGTGGCGCTGCCTCCGTCTTCGCGCTTGCAGCCTGCGCCACCGGGAGCTCGAACTGCTCGCTCGTCAGCTCATGGCCTGCCACCGCCCAGCGCTTGTCGGTACGCTGCGCCGCGCTGATATTCAGGAACCAGCGTCCAGCTGCTTCGCCTGCAGGCAGCTCGTACGGCACGACGACCGTCTCGAACTGGTGCGGTCCCGTCTTCAGCTGTGGCAGCACGCCCTGCTGCACCAGCTCGCCGTCGCGCTCGACGCTCCAGGTCAGGACGACGTCCGACAGGTCGATGAAGTCGTAACGGTTATGCACACGAATCGCGCCGGCAGCCAAGTCTGCGGCTGCGAAGGCGATTGGGGCGATGACCTTTTTCAGCTCGAGCAGGTTCGTATGCGGCTTGCGGTCCGGGCTCACGAGTCCGTCGATGCAGAAGTTGCCGTCGTTCTGTATATCGCCGAAGTCGCCGCCATAGCCGTAGTACGGCACGCCGTCCGCGGTCTGTGTCAAGATGCCGTGATCGCACCATTCCCAGACGCAGCCGCCCATCAGCTTCGGATACTTGTAGATGACGTCCCAATAATCCTGTAGGTCGCCGCAGCTGTTGCCCATCGCATGGCTGTACTCACATTGCAGCAGCGGCTTCGTCATCGTCTCGTCCTCGCCGTAGGCGATCAGCTCCTGAACGGTCGCATACATGCGGCTGTTCACATCGAGGCAGCTCGTATCCGGATGCCCCTTGTACTTCAGTGCGGCTCCCTCGTAGTGGACCGGTCTCGAAGGATCACGCTCCCGCGTCCAGCGGGCAATCGCGATATGGTTAACGCCGTAGCCGGACTCGTTACCCATCGACCACATGATGATGCACGGATGATTTTTGTCGCGCTCGACCATCCGGACGGCACGATCGAGGAACGCGTGCTCCCAGTCCGGGTTTTTGGCCAGCATATGGTAGTCGCCTCCAGCGTGCAGCACACCGTGAGCTTCAATATCCGCCTCATCGATGACGTAGAAGCCGTGCTCGTCGCACAGGTCGAGGAAGCGCGGATCGTTCGGATAGTGCGCCGTACGGATCGTGTTCACATTGTGACGCTTCATAATCATGAGATCGTCGATCATATGCTGCAGCGGGATCGTCTGACCGAACTCTGGATGCGAGTCGTGACGGTTCACACCCTTCAGCTTGATCGCCCGGCCATTCACCATGAACACGCCTGTCGGCTCGACCCACACCTTGCGCAGGCCGACGTTGACGTGCAGCGACTCCTGCGCACCGTGGATGCGCAGGGCATACAGATACGGCTGCTCCGCACTCCACAGCACCGGCGACTCGACCGGGAAGCTCACTGTACCAGAGCCTGCAATCCGAAGCTGTGCCTCGCCTACCGCTTGACCGTTCGCATCCAGCAGCTCAACCTGCACGTCCAGCTCGCCTACCGTCTCGATGTCGACATGTACCGCAGCTTGAGTGAAGTCGTCCGACAGCTCCACGCGGTGGAACACGTCCTGCACCCGTGCCTGGCTGCGACCCAGCATATATACATCGCGGAAAATACCCGAGTAGCGCCACGCATCCTGATCCTCCAGGTACGTTCCATCACACCACTTCAGCACGAGCAGAGCCATCCGGTTGCTGCCGCTGCGTACATAAGGCGTCAGGTCGAACTCAGCCGGAATGCGGCTGCCTTGACTGTAGCCGACAAACTGACCGTTCACCCACAGGTAGAAGCAGGAGTTCACGCCCTCGAACACGACGTGCGTCTGCTTCTCCTGCCAGCTGTCGCGCACCTGGAAGTCGCGTACATACAGTCCGGCTGGATTGCGGTCCGGTACGAATGGCGGGTCGCACGGAATCGGGTAGTTCACGTTGCAATATTGCAGCTGGTCGTAGCCATTGGACTGCCAGCACGAAGGCACGAGCAGGTCATCCCAGCTACTCGCATCATAGCCTTCCTCGTAGAACAGCTCCTTCACCTCGCTCACGCTTGGATAGTAGCTGAACTTCCACTGACCGTTCAACGTCTGGTAGTATGGCGAACGGCTGCGCTTGCGCGACTGCGCCGCCTCACCGTCGGCATAAGGAATATAATAAGCGCGAGGCGCCTCGCGGTTGACATGCAGTACATTCAAGTCTTCCCAATACTTCTGAATAGGTATCATTGCGCTTCCCCTCCTGGAATCGTTGGCTTCGTATATGTTGAAACTATGCCGCTCTAGCGGCATGGTTATCTACTTCGTGATCGAATGAACGCTAGTCGTCATCTGGAGCGCACGGCTCGTAATCGCCGCATAGTCGTCCCGCTGTATATCGGCGGCAGACACGAGGCTGCTGCCTGCGCCGACGCCGACGGCTCCCGCACGAATATAATCGGCTGCATTGCTCTCGTTGATGCCTCCTACGGCGATCAGCTTGCACGTATGCAGCGGTCCGAGCAGCTCCTTCACATAGCCCGGTCCGAGCGACGAGCAAGGGAACAGCTTCACGAGAGGCGCTCCTGCCTCCATCGCACGGACGATCTCGGTCGGTGTCATCGCGCCAGGCATCGGCACGACCCCGTGCTCCAGCGCCGTCTCAATGACACCCTCATTCACATGCGGCGAGATGAGGAATTGCGCCCCCGCCTCGATTGCCTGCTTCGCCTGATCCCGGTTCATCACCGTGCCTGCGCCCAGCAGAAGCCGCCCCTCGAACGTCTTCGACATCGAAGCGATGCCCTCCAGCGCTCCCGGCGAGTTCAACGTAATCTCCGCAAGTCGCACGCCGCTTTCAACCAGTGCCTCAAGCACGCGCTCCAGCTTGCCCGGTGGTACGTTGCGAAGAATCGCTACGACCTTATGTTGTTCGATATACGCTTGAAGCTCCATCATCCTTCTGTGACCTCCTTATAACGCTTATACAGCATCGACGCCCCGTATACACTTAGCAACGCCGACTCCTCCTCCGGCACGACCTCGACGCTCAGCTGCGGATAACGTTGCTGCAGCACCGGCGCGGCCAAGGACGGATACAGACTGCGTCCGTACAGCACGATGCGGCTCACGCCCTGCAGCAGCTCCTCCGTCAGCATCGCCAGATCGAGCGCGATCATGATGCCGAGCATGAAGCTGGTTGCCGCCTGCTTACTCTGCTTACTCAGCACCTCGAGCGTGCGGACCGCGAACAGTGCGTGTCCAGCGCCGTACGTCTCGACCGCCTCGATGCCCTTGCTCACCCACTCCTGCTCAGGCTGCACCTCATCGAGCGTCACCAGGCTGCTCTTCAGCAGTGTCTGACCGGCCACCGCCATGAACAGCTCGCCCGTCACCGACGTGCGGCAGCTGACGACCTGCTGCTGCTCCAGCTTGATCCACTTATGATGGGAGCCGTAGTGCATAATGAGCTGCGCTTCACGAACCGCCTCTGGACTTGCTGTATGGCCGAGATAGCCGTACACCTCTGTCTCCTCGCCGCGCAGCATGTCGCAGGCTGCGACCTCCTCGCTGACGAAGCGGATGCCCGGCACGAACACGATCGGCTTATCACACAGCTCAGGGAAGGCGACAGGCTTCATCCCTCTAGCCAACGCCTCCAGATCCACAGGACCGTCGAGATGCGGGAGCTCGTACAGCCCCGCGTTCGACGTAATCATGCCTGAGGCGAGCAGCCCCTCCACCTCTGCCATCTCCTCTGGACGCTCATGCCGAAGCTGCTCATAGCTCTCCTTCAGCGCCCGCTCGAGCGGCAGCGTACTACCTGCGATCGCGACGTCCTTCGCTCCGATCTGCCTCGTCACACTGGCAGCTACCGTATCACCGTCCACGAGACGCATCCTGCAATTCGTCGTTCCGCAATCTATGACGATCAGCTTCATCGTTCCTGCTCTCCCCCTCATGCTTGCAACGAATAGCGGGCAGATCTGCATCCGCCCGCCATCGGTGTTGTATGATTTATTTTTATTTCCGAATCGAGACACGCTTCAAGTAGTAGTACTCCTCGAGACTGTAGGACGAGCAATCCTTGCCGATTCCGCTCTCCTTCACGCCTCCGTGCGGCAGGCTCACCGAATATTGCGGACCGTTCACGCACACCGTACCGACCTCGAGCGAATCAGCGACACGGAAGATGTCTTGAATATTCGAGCCGTACACATACGAGGCCAGACCGTGCTCACTGCTGTTCGCCTCACGAATGACCGCATCCAGATCGCTGTAGGACATAATCGGCATCACTGGGCCAAAAATCTCCTCGCATCCCAGACGCATGCCCGGCTTCACATCGGTAAGCACCGTAGGCTCCACGTAGTAGCCCGTCTCCATGCCAGCAGGCGACTTGCCGCCTGCCTTCACCGTCGCGCCCTGCGCCACAGCCTCCTGGATGAGCCCGAGCACGCGCTCCTTATGTCCTGCCGAGATCATAGGCCCCATCTGCGCCTGTGCCTCACGGCCCCAGCCGAGCGTAATGCTCTTGGCCTTCTCGGTCACGATGTCGACGAACGTATCGTAGATCGACTCATGCACGAATACCCGGTTCGGCGATACGCAGATTTGTCCAGCGTTGGCGAACTTCAAGCCAGCCATCTGATTGGCCGCCTGCACCACATCCGCATCTGGCAGCACAATCACCGGCGCGTTGCCGCCGAGCTCGAGCGAGAAGCGCTTGATCGACGTACTCGACTGGCCGATAACCGCACGACCTGCTGCGCTCGAGCCGATCAGCGTCAGCATGCGCGGTATCGTGCTCGTGCTCAGAACCGAAGCCAGCTCCAGCGTGTCGCCCGCGATGAAGTTAAGCACCCCCGCCGGGAAGCCGATCTCCTCGGCGATGCTGCCGATCAGCAGCGTCGTGAGCGGCGTCAACGGCGAAGGAAGTACCACTCCCGTACAGCCAGAGGCGAGGATCGGACCAAGCTTATACCCCAGGTTCAGCAGCGGGAAGTTCCAGGTCAAGTAGCCGACCACGACACCGACAGGCTCTCTTGTGATGAAGCTGCGGCAGGAGCCGTCCTCCTCTTCCATGATGCGACCATGCAGCCGCTTCGCTTCCTCGTAAAAATATCTCAGGCAGCGCGGCAGCATGTCGAAGTCTTCCTCCGCTTGTACGAGCGGCTTGCCCGTCTCGCTCATCAGTACGTCGAGAATATGCTCGCGCTTCGCCTCGATCGCTTGTGCCAGCTCCTCCATCCATGCGCCCCGCTGCTGCAGCGGCAGCTTGGACCATGCCGGGAATGCCTCCTGCGCAGCTACAAGCGCAGCCTGCGCCTGCTCCTTCGTAGCTGCCAGCAACGTGCCAGCCTCCTGCTCGGTAGCAGGGTTGCGAACAGACAACGCTGCGCCTGAGCCTTGAACCATCACACCACCAATATAATGTGCGTACATTGTCCCCACGTCCTTAATTGAGTATATAAAATATAATTCTATATATAAAATTGTAACGGTAGCGTTTTCAGCTGTCAACTTATTTTTAAATAGGAAGAACAAATTTATATGTAACTATCGCTTGAACTAACTGTTTATTTTTAAACAACATATTTATATAATATTAACACGGGTCGATACTGGAGGAGATTGCATATGCTTATCAAGAAATACAAAGCGCCAGCAGCCGAAAAAATGCTAGACATTATCGAGCTGCTGACGAAGGAAAATAAATATTTCAGCGTCACCGAAATCAGTCAACGGCTCGGCCTAACGTCGAACTCCGTCTTCCGTATCATGAAGGAGCTGGAGGACAAGGAATATATCGAGCGCAATGCGCAGGACAGCACATACCAGCTGACCGCTAAGCTGTACTTCCTCGGCAGCTCAATCGGCAACCGCCTCTCCCTGCACAGCATTGCGGCGCCGTCCATGGAGCGTCTGAGCGAGCTGACGAGGGAGACGACACTGCTCACCCGGCTCGGCACGCGAGGCACGACGCTGCTGCTGCATCAGCTGGAGAGCCCTGAGCCAGTCAAGTTCCTGTCTGCAGTCGGCGTCGAGTATGCGTCCCATTGCTCCGCGCTCGGCAAGTCGATGCTCGCCTTCAGCTCGCCAACGCTCGTAGACGCTTACCTCGAACACCATGACCTGCAGCCGGTCACACGCCATACGATCACGGAGCGCGAGGCGTTCCTGAAGGAGCTAGAGGCTGTTCGGCAGCTCGGCTGGGCAACAGATATGGAGGAGTCGTGCGAGGGCTTGCGCTGCATCGGCGCTCCGATCCGCAATCCGCACGGCGAGGTGGAGGGCGCGATCGGCATCTCTGGTCCGATCTTCCGCATGTCGAAGAACCATATACGGCGGTACGCGGAGCTCGTGATGCAGGAGGCGCGGTATATCTCGGAGCTGCTGGGGTATCAGGATTAGAAGTTTTCGCCAATGTCATTTCCGGTAAAAAAAATCAGCCGCCAGAAGCGACTGATTACTCTACCTATGTTGACGCACCATTGAAACCCTCGAATAGTTGTTCTGTAATCACTTGGGGCTCTAGCATAGCTGCCCCTTTCGCCGTAAACAATGACTGCTTGCGAAGTGTAAATTGCCCCTCGTTCCATTCATATTCGTACTGCATATACCCAATAGGGTAATTCCGATGGACGCCGGGAATCAGCTTGACCAGCTTGATTACAGCCGCTGCATGCTCGCTTGCTTGTTCAACATTGATCGTTGTAAACCATTTGGCAGGTTGGAGTTGCTGCGCAATATTTGGAGCTTCAACCGCTTGTTTGTAAAGTGTTTTGTACTCCTCATTATAGAAATCAATCTGAAAATCACTCGTAAAGCCAGTAGCTCGATCTTTGATATGGATATGGCCCACTTGATCGAATTCAACCTCGTAACTTCCTGCTTGCTCCATCGGAAGCTCCGCCGAACTGAAGAGAGTATTTAATTTCTCTCCTTGCTTGCCAAGGACGAGAAGCTGCCATCTGTCATCGATTGGACTCGAGACCGTTTCCTCAGATGCATAGTAATGAATGTGAACTGCGAGCGCCTTTTGTCCCTTGGTGTCCAAATTAAGTACTTGAACAGATTCTGGATAGCCTACCTCCTCGAAAGGCACCACCAGCTTGTCCTTCGCTGTTTCTGCACGAAGCTCAATCGGTGGGACGTTGCTATAGCTAAGCTTTACAGCCTCAGCTTGCGATGCCCCACTCCACGAGATCGTCATATCAGTCAACACTTTGAACGGCTTGCTTGGGGACTGCTGCTCCATCTCTTTGTGCTGCGCTCGGTTCGGGTCCGATACAGGCAGCGCCTTCGGTCCGCAAGCGGTGAACAGCACAACAGACAATAACCCCGTCCACAATAGCTTCTGCCTTCTTCTCATTCGTATCCTGCTCCGCAATTAATGAATCCCCCATTTTATCTTTTTCACTTTACCTTATGACTTTCTGTTCGACTTATCTATAATTACCAGGTAGTTTGCGCCAGTCAAGAGACCCCCCTCGAAAAATGCCAGTTGAATCCCTTTTCCATCCACATTAGACCCGCCATAAGTGACAACGTTAGCTTCTGATTCGCAAGAGGAGCCATGCTACGAGTTTCAAGACTTTACTGGAAATTATCAGCCGTCAAGCATAACGATTTATCGGGGCAATTTCTGATGATGAAAGACAATGAAGAGGCCCCTTACTCCGAAATTACGTGAGTGTTGACATTAGCGCACGCTTACTGACGGTTCAGCCTGCTTAATCATCACTAAAGAGTGAAGAAGCTAATCGTTTAAATTCGACACAAAACCTTCTGTTACCTCTCTATTTGTTCACAAAATGACATGTTTACATTCTTAAATATGTAATGTAATGTAATATAAAGCATAATTCTCTAGAAAGTTATAATCTACCACTTCCGCAATAATTTATATAATAATTGATATATGGAGGTTAGTAATGAAGAATCGCAATAGTTATTTCTACACATATAGTGTTATTGTCGTATGGATCGTTGTAATTATGGCTACAGGGTGTACAGCTTCTCCAACTAGAACCGAAACGAAACAAGTAACCATTCTCTATAGTTCAGTATCGGATTTTATGAATGATTTTGGGGGAACTTTGCGCAGTGAGTTTACGGATATAAATATTCAAGTAATCGAGTTTGAATCTGTTTTGGGTAAGGGAGTTTGGAATGGATTTAAATACGTTCCTGCTTCTGGGCAGAATTGGGATGACCAGGCCTTCATACAATTGATTAAAGAGACAAATCCGGACATTCTTTACTTTCCGGAATCACTTTACCCAAAGCTATTAGAGGAGGGACTACTTCGGGATGTTACAAATCAATTAAGCAGTGAGCAGTATTGGAATATCGATCCTTCGTTGATAGAAACATTTAAAAAAATGGGTGATGGAAGGGTGTTTTTTATATCAGATTCTTTGGCCTCGCAAGCTATATATTATAACAAGGATATATTCTTGAATTATGGACTGGATGAACCTCATGACAAGATGACATGGGAGGATGTGTTGGAATTATCCGATCTCATTACAAAGAGGGGGCTAGAAGATCAAGTTATTGGATTACAGACACCTAATTACAGCATGATTGATTTACTGTTTATAATAGGAGAAGCTCAGGGTCTGAATTGGTACGATACTCAAAGCCAAACTACATTATTTTCAAATCCTGGCTGGAGGCCTGTTGTAGAGAAAGTCGTACGAGAATATAAGAGCGAAAAAGGTATTAAAATAGAAAACAAATCAACAGCTCATTGGTTTAATGGTGGACACGTCGCAATGGTCCTAGATACGTTTCGCTTAAAGGATGAACTGCAAAAATTAGATAGTTCTGTAAATTGGAGAATGGTTTCTGCTCCGATCGTTCATGAAGATGATTCATTGAGCAATTCAAATACGTTTCAATATTTAAATGGAATTCATGAGTCTACGACTCAAAGTCAAGAAGTATGGAAGGTTTGGTCATATATGAACAGCAGGGACGTAGGGCTAGCAAGGCATAATGGGAGTATGTTTAGGTTTACAATACCTGTCCGATCTTTTATCAGAGATGATGAGGTGAGGAATCTAGCTTCATTATATAAAGTCACACCTTGGGTGTTATCAGGTAAGGCAAATATGAATGCTTCAGTTCGAATGGAGAACACCGCAAAAGCCTATTTACTACAACAATTGCAAAAAATATTAATGGATGAATTGACTCTAGAAAATGCATTGACAAGATGGGATACAGAGTTGCATAAAGTTATGATGCCTTAAGGAATTATGGGAGGGAATTATGAAGAAAATTCTTGTGTTTATAATGTTAAGTTCTGTTCTAGTAGTGTCAGGCTGTACATCATCACAGCCTAAGGTAGATGAAGACTACTCTAATAAACGATTTATCATACATACATCATTTTCTGACGAGGCCTCGTTCTACAAATCCTATGGAAATTTGATACTTCAGCATTTTCCAGGGTTGGATGTACGACTTGTTCTCAGGCATGAATGGGAACATGAAAGAGCGAATGGGCAATCGCCTGATCTGATATTCGCCTTTACAACTGATTATGTGAAACTACGCGATGATTCATACTTAATGGATTTGAGATCTAATATGAAAAAGGATTCCTTTAAGTTGGATCGATACTCTGAAGACATGATCAAGGCGTTGAGCGATGACTCGGGAGTTTTATACGGCCTAGCACCCAATGTACATATTTTTGGGATGTTCTATAATAAGCAGCTTTTTGATCAAAGACAGATTCCCTATCCTCAAAATAATATGGATTGGTATGAAACGCTTCAATTATCTACACGATTTGATGGTGTAGCAGGCTATGAAAGTTCTTTTTCTGCAAGTGACATGTTGATGAATATTGCACACACCAATAAGTGGAGAATTCTCGATCATGCGCGTAGTAACATTACGATGAGTTCGGCAGATTGGGTAAAGGGAATTGAAGCTGTTCAGCATGTTTATCAGACAGGTTCTATTGTTAAGGGGACGGGTGAGTTTTTCAATCAAGGTAAGTCAGCGATGCTTGCAGAACATATATCTTTCTCAAAAACATTGAATGATCGTCCATCTTTCTCTTGGGGAGTAGTTCCTTCTCCAGTTAATACGAATAATAGACAAGAAAGTCGAAGCGTGTTCTTCCATCAAGTATTGTCTGTGCCTAAAGCCACGACACAACCTGAGTTAGCATGGGAGGTGATCAAACTGTTAATGAGTGAAGAGGCTGTGCAGTATTATGCAGAGAACCATAATCCAGCAACCGTGCCTACCTTAAAAAGTAAGATGATGGATTATAACGGAATTAATTTAACGGCATTTTGGGAACAGTCAATCGATTCCAGTCCTGGGATACCAGATTACTCATTCTCGACTGAGTTTACTGGTGAAATATACGGAGTAACTGAGAAGTACTTACAAAAGATTATTCAAGACGAAATATCGGCCTTGGAAGGGCTGAGTCTAATAAACAATGAGCTGAACACAGCTTACGCTAAGGAGAAGTTAAACCATGAGTGAGCATTCAGAACACCGTAAAGGTTATGATGAAGCATCATTATTAAATATCCAGAGCAGGTTCGAACGTATGAACGTGTATCTATATCAAGCCAACTATGTTGATGAGGCATACAAAGGAGGAGACTTATAATGACACAAACCAAGCTTAACTTTCGGTTAACGGATGAAGAGGATCGTTATTTAAGTAAGGTTCTGGATCGACTGATCGCAAAGGGAGCACAGGTCGATGTGGTCAATCAGGCTAGAGAACATATTCTGGAGCATTTTCAAGAAGCTCGCGTTCAGGATCAAAATAGCTTAGAAGGCTTAGGAACTGCTGATCACTTCGTAGAAGATTATTTAAAACGATCAAACCATAATTCTTCTCGTACCTTTAGGTATGTCTCCATCCTTGTGTTCGCGTTGATCGTTTACGGTGGTTACTACCTCTTTTTGCGTTGAATATGGTTCTTCTAGTGCACCTCAATCGTGACCTCTGTAGATCCTTTTACTCGCTTCTCACCGCTTACCCCAAAATCAACAGCTATAGATATGGTGTAAGTCCCCTTCGGTAGCTTCGCAGGGTTAGTAGTCGTGGTCTCTAAAAATGTCTGATAATCATGCCGCCCACTTCGAAGATAGTTGTATTCGCGGATGCTATGAAAAGGAAGCGAGCTAACCACTTCATTTCCTTTCTCTACATGCTTGCTCATTTTTTGAGCGGTCGAATATCCGCCTACCTTCAATCCGCTTGCATCTGTCATGGTGTAAATTAACAATGGATATCCGTGTGTGATATGTATAGGGTCCTCACCCATATAGCTAATCGAAGACCATACACGTATCAGATCGTCCTGATCGTATATCTTTTTCTCCGAGTGCAATTGTAGCCTAAAATCATTAAACTCTGTAGATGAATGGTGGGAAGCCCATACTTCATTGTTCGCTACATCGTTGAATTCAATCCCATTCTCGCTATAAAATACAGATGCACCCATTTCTTCAGCAAAGCTCCTTAATGGCACATAAGCTTGACCGTCGATCTGATACATCGCGATAGAAGATTTGGGTTCTCCATTAAAGAATAATTGCTTCGGGTACTCGAACGCTTTACTAAACGGCCCGACATTCGTGAAGCCTACAAGCAAACCTGAGGCGAGCAAGCATGCACCTAGGATGACACCTTTACTACCACCAATACTGAACACGCCAACACCTCCCTCTAAATGTATTCTTAACAATATTTTACCACTAATATGACAAAGAAGCACTGCACCTGAAGATCTCTCTTCAAATGCAGTGCTGCTCATACCTCTATTACTTCTTGCCTACATAAGCATCATGGTACTTCTGATACATACCTACGTACTCATCGATCTTCAGCTTCTTCAGCTGCGCCAGGTGGTTATCCCAATCTGCATCTGTGAAGCCGTCCATGACGAACTTCGCGAACATGCTGGAATAGTAGCCGTTTCTCTCACCAAGGTCAAGCTGAATTGGCGCGAGCTTCTCGGCATCCTCGCTCGACCACAGCGTATTCACGACAATGTCCTTCGGCGCGAATGCATCGTACAGCTTGTAGTAGCTGCGCTTCTCGTCCGCTTGTGCGTCCTTGTAACGGTCAACCATGTCCTTCAGCACGATCACGACTGCGCCGTTGCCCGGAGCCTCGGAGTGCTTGAACGCGCCTGCGCCTACGCCTTGCGGAGTCGGCAGCTTCTCGATGGTGCCATCTGCATTCTCCTTGGACGTCAGACCGAATGGACCGGATTCGAATTGGAAGCTGAGCTTCTCATCGAATGCGGAATCGATCCACTTCATCGTCACCTCTGGATGCTTGTTCGCCGAAGTAATCGCGAACGAACCGATGCTGTAGCCAACCGACGTGCGCAACCAGCCGCCCTGCTCACCATTGGGACCCTTCAGCGGAGCTACCGGAACGTAATCGTTGTTGGCGCCGCCGAATACGCTAGCGAGCGAGTAGCCGTAGAACGCACCGACCAGACCTTCCTTCGTTCTGACCTTCGTCAAGTACTGATTCAGGTTGTGCGTGAACACTTCCTGGTCAATCAGCTTCTCCTTGTACAGCTTGCTTACATATTGCAGGTAGTTCTTGTATTCCGGCTCAGCAGGTGCGAACTTCAGCTTACCGTTGCTATCTGGGAACAAGTGGTGCTTCGTGTCGTCCATCTTGACGCCGAACGAGCCAGCGAGCGAGTTGGAGCCGTTCTGCGAGTTGTTGAACAGGAAGGAGAACGGAATCTCATCATTCTTGCCGTTGCCGTTCGGGTCTTTCTCCTTGAACGCCTGGAGCGTCTTGTACAGCTCATCGGTCGTCGTCGGGATCGGGAGACCAAGCTGGTCGAGCCACTTCTTATTCATGAAGAGAGTCGATGGGATTGCATTGAATTCACGCTCTACGGTCGTCGGCAGCGTGTAGATTTTGCCATCCGGCGCAGTGAGCAGCTTCTTGAATTCCGGACGCTTCTCGAAGATCTTCTTCAGGTTCGGTGCATGTGCATCGATCAGATCGTCCAGCGGAATGATCGCGCCTTGGCTGCCCAGCTTCACAACCTCTTGATCCGTCAGCACCGCACGGCCATAGAATGCATCCGGCAGGTCGCCGCTCGCGATCGTAATGTTCTTCTTCTCAATGAGCTGCTCCGTACTAACCTGAGTCCACTCCACCTGAACGTTCGTCTTCTGCTGCAGGTCCTTGAACATCTGCATCTCGTTGTAGCCCTTCTTCACCTGTGGGTCAGCGCTGGCGAATATCTTCAGCTGAACCGGCTGCTCGAGCGGGAACTGCACTTGCTTCGCAGCGGCCTTCTCCTTATTGTCCTCGGAATTTCCGCTAGTGCAGCCTGTTACAGCCAGCGCAGCGGTGAGCATGATGCTTGTACTTGCAGTCAGCCATTTTTTATTCATTGTGTGATCCCCCTAGTATGAATAACTCTCTATCCATGAAGCCCGGCAATCCGTTAATCCATTAACCTTTGACCGAGCCGATCATGACACCCTTAACGAAGTAGCGCTGCAGGAACGGATACAAGATCAGCACCGGCAAGCTGGAGACGACGACCATACCGTACTTGATCAACTCGGCTACCTTCTGCTCTTCAGCGGCATCTGCAGACACGTCGATCATATCCATCTGCGCCTCGCTGATGATTAATATTTTACGAAGGACAATCTGCAGCGGATGGAGCGCAACGTCATTCAGATAGATCAGCGCCTGGAAGTACGAGTTCCACATCGCTACCGCGTTGAACAATACGATAACCGCGATAATCGGCAAGGACAGCGGCAGCACCATACGTAGGAAGAACTTGAAGTTACCACAGCCGTCCATCATCGCCGCCTCGAGCATCTCCTGCGGAATCGTGCTCTGGAAGAACGTACGTACGATGATGAGCTGGTACACGCTTACTGCGCCCGGGATAATCATCGCCCAGATCGTGTTGACCATGCCGAGCTCCTTCACGAGCAAGTATGTCGGGATAAGTCCACCATTGAAGAACATAGTGAACAGAATGAGCATCATGATCGGACCAGACAGCGGCAAGTCTCTGCGCGACAGCGCGTAGCCGCCGGTGATCGTCAGCGTAACCCGGAAGATGGTGCCCAGCACCGTGTAGATGAGCGAGTTCTTGTACCCGTTCCACACCTCGGCGTCACCTAGAATACGCTCGTACCCGATCCACGATATTTCGCGCGGGATGAACGCAATCTTCCCCGCATTCACAAGGTCAGGATTACTAATCGATGCAATGATGATGAAATAGATTGGATAAATGACGATGAAGAGCAGTACACAGAAGAATGCGATATTGAACCAGTCAAACAACCGATCGACTCTACTTCTATTCCAAGTGTCCATTATTGTCGTCTCCTTCTACCACAGACTTGCCTGACCGAAGCGCTTGGCTATGAAATTCACGAGCATCAGCAGGATACAATTGACTATCGAGTTGAACATACCGATCGCTGCCGAGTAGCTGTATTGCGCACCGAGCAAGCCGCTCTTGTACACGTAGGTCTGAATAACCTCGGCTGAAGTGACGTTCAACGGATTCTGCATGAGATATACTTTCTCGAAGCCGACCGACATGAAGTTGCCGACATTCAGAATGAGCAGCACGATAACCGTTGGCATAATGCCCGGCAGGTCGATGTGAAGAATACGCTTCAGCTTGTTCGCGCCGTCGACTACGGCCGATTCGTGCAGCTCCGGGTTAATGCCCGTCAGTGCGGCGAGATAGATGATCGTTCCCCAGCCTGCATTCTGCCATACACCGGACCAGACGAAGATCGAGGAGAACAGCTCCGGCTTCGCCATGAAGAATACGCCTTCGAAGCCGAGGGAGACGAGCACCTGATTGACAATACCGTTACGCGGCGACAAGAACAGATAGAGCATACCAACGATAACGACGGTAGAGATGAAGTGCGGCGCATACGTTATCGTCTGCACAACCTTCTTGAACTTCGCGCTGGTCAGCTGGTTAATGAGCAAGGCCAGAATGACCGGAATCGGGAACAGCACGAGCTCGTACAGACTGATCGTGAGCGTATTGATTAATACTTCCCAGAACTTATAGCTCTCGAAGAAGCGGATGAAATGATCGAACCCGACCCATGGACTGCCTTCGATTCCCTTGAACGGGGTGAAATTTTTGAACGCGATTTGCAAGCCGTAGATCGGACCGTACTCGAAGATCGCGAAATACAGCAAGGCAGGGAGCAGCAATAGATACAGCTCGTAGTGCCTTTTCAATTGATTCAACACGTGCTTTCCCTCCAGATGTCAGCTTCCAAAACCATGAGCACGACACTCGCCAAGCTCGTCTCTTCACGGGATGACCGTCAGCCTGGCTCGCTGTGTGCAGCTTCCTATATCGCAGCTAGTGACTATGCCTCTCGCTTGCACTGACCAAGACCTTGATCGCCTTGAATGGCTTCCGCCACCTTCGTCCAGTTGTCCGCTTGATCCATAATGAACTTGAACACGTTCTTCATGTTGACTTGCTTCAAGCCGCGGTAATCGGCCAGCTTGCCAAGTCCTTGGCGCCACTCCTGCAGCCTTGCCTCCATGCGGACCTGCTGCTCGGCATAGTCCGGGTTCCCGAACAAGTTGTTCATCTCGTGCGGATCATTGCGCAGGTCGTACAGCTCACCGCCCACCAGCGGTCCATCGAAGAACGGAGAATACTTCAGATAATGGTCGCCGTACAGCTTCTCGTGAATCGACTCCTGCTCTGGATACAACGTCAGCTTCCACTCCGCATCTCGCAGCATCATCGCCGGCTCGACATGGATCGATCCACAGAAGTACTGGCTGTGCACCTCCGTCCGATGCACCTTCACCTCACCGCGGCATACAGGCAGCAGGCTTCGACCTTGAACATGATCGGGCAACGGAATGTCGGCCGCGTCCAGCACCGTCGGCAGGAGGTCAATAATCTCAGCGAACGTATCAAGTCTCGTCCCCTTATTCGCGTTCTTAGGCAGCTTCACCAATAGCGGAATGCGTACGACCGGCTCGTACATATGGCCCCACTTCTCAATGAAGCCATGCTCCCCCATCATCGCGCCGTGGTCCGACGTGAAGATGATGAGTGCATCGTCGTACAGGTCCAGTTCCTTCAGCCTCGCGATCACCTTGCCCATACGATCATCCACATGCGTCACGAGTCCGTAGTAGCTGGCAAGGCTCTTGCGGTAGTCCTCCTCGTTCAGCTTGTCGAAGCCCCGTACCTTGTGGAAGTAGCGCTGCGTGATCGGCTTATCCTCGAGCGTCCGTCCCGCGTTCGGCGGCAGCGGCATCTCGGCTGGATCATACAGATCCGCGTAAGGCTTCGTCGGCATGTACGGCGTATGCGGGTCAAGGATCGACAAGTAGTGGAAGATCGGCTGCCCGCTCTCCTTCACAGCCGAGATCCGCTCGATATAATCGTCGACTAGGCGTGAGCAGGAGGTCTCGTCCGGGTCGGTCGGGCTAACGCCGTGAATGACGAGCGGAATGTCGCCCTCGTTCTTCTTGAACGTCGACTTGCGGCGCATCTCATGGTCACGAATACCGAGGAAGCTCGTATAAGGGTCCGGGTAGCCGTACTGGAACTCGTCGAAGCCGCACTCCTCTGGCGTTAGATGCACATGTAGCTTTCCATACATCGTCGTCGTATATCCATTTTCTCTCAATAGATGCGGCAGCGGCTGCTCATCGTCCACCATACGCATCGCATTATCGAGAATGCCGTGGCTGATCGGATTGCGTCCGGTCATCATGCTCGCTCTCGCCGGAACACACATCGGACAGTTCGTGTATGCGTTCTCGAAAATAACGGAATCTGCTGCAAGCTGGTCCAGATGCGGCGTCTTCACGATGTCGTTACCCATAAAGCCGAGTGTATCGGCACGCAGCTCATCGCACATCAGAAAAAATACATGCGGTCGCTTC